>UQUS01000024.1 GCA_900544335.1 uncultured Sutterella sp. | reverse complement strand
CCTAAATACCGACGACGTGCAATTTATCCGATGCACAGCCCTTTGTATGCCTATGGCTTAACCGCCAGAGATTTTTTAAATTTTAATTACCTACTTGACTTGGTCGGTGAAATGTGCCCCCCTCTCAAAATTTCAAAGAATAGTCGCTTCATCGCACACAAACTCACTCTTCGTAAATACTTAAATTCGTTAAACACCAAAATGAAACGCAAGAACGCAAGCGAAATCAATCCTGCCGCACATAGCTCCTTGGCACAGCGGTTACGCCCCTCATGCATTTCGTGCAAGTGACTCGAAAGTCCGGTTGCACCGGAGTACGTCTTCCAACAATCAATCCGAACCAACTCCTCGCCTAAGACATAACATCCGTCAACCGAGAGAAATTTCTGAAAGAAATTCAAATCCTCACTAAATTGCATCGTCTCGTCAAAAAGCCCGAATCGGATTCCCGTGGCTTTTTCAAAAACAACGCTTGGTGTCCAATACACCGACCGAATGCACAAATCCTGGGGAGAAATGTGAACCAATCCCTTCTTTTGACCGAAAAGAATCGTTAAAGGGTACTTTGCCCCCAAGAGCTTGATTTTCGGATTCGCTTGGATTGACTCGACTTGTCGCTCAAGCTTTTTCGGGTACCACATGTCGTCCGCATCTAAAAGCGCAATCCAAGGGGCCGCAGCCTTGCGGATGCCGAAATTGCGTGTTGCCGAGACGCCGTGATTTGTCTGTGAGAAAAAGCGAATCGGAACGGCATGCGACTGCTTTAAGAATCTTTGAAGCACCGCTTCCGTGTCATCCGTTGATCCGTCGTTAATCACGAGAATCTCTTCGATTAGGTCAATTCGCGTTTGCTTTAAGACCGATTCGATTGCCGGCACAATGGTTTTGGCGCAGTTATAAGCCGGAATAACAACACTAAACATAACACAATCGACTGACACGTAAAGAAAAAGACTCCGGAATCCTCTCTGGGTAACGGCGACCCCACGGACCGGAAAGCTATCGGACTTTGAGAATGGGTAAACACAGCGTTGACAACTGTCAACGTCAAATTAACGGCTGTCAATTTTAGACTGACTGACTGGCTTTCGAGAGGATTTGATCGAGAAAAAATCGCTTCCCCGCCACAATCTGTGCATTGGTTACATGTGCTCGGTCGAATGCCTCAACCCGAAGCCATTCGACGAAGGATATCTCTCAATCGAACACACAATCGAAACAACTGAAAAGAATGGGACAAAAGAAGAGCAATCGTCGCCTTGTAGTAAAGCCCATAGTGCAATTGCGATAGATTTACGGACAGAGAACCGAATTCCTTTTCAAATTCCGAAACGACACCTTGTATCCTTTCAGTACCATCGGAGGCTAACGCCGCATTTTTAGCTCCTTCGTACAAAAAATCCTTCAGAGCCAACATGGGTAAAAGTGGCAGGGCGTTTTCCGGAATCTGCTCTCTAAGAACTTTAAAAGCCGTCCTTTGGATGTCTTCGCTCATCGGCGTTGTGTTCATCGCCGAAGAGCTGTTATTGACATAAACGTAGTAATAATCTGCAATGTAAAGAATCTTGGAGCAATGCGATATTGCTGTGACATTAAACACAAAATCCTCTTTAATCTTCATGGGAGGAAAAAGAATTTTATTTTCTTTAATAGTCCTGAGTTTATAGACTTTGGACCAGACGGCATAGTTCATAGAAAGGATGGCATCTTGGGGCTTGATCCCTCCGACCGCTGCTCCTGCACACCCTTTTAACGTCCGCTTCAATTTCCCGAGAGCGAACAACGTGTCAAAAAGATAGACGTCCGCCTCCTTTTTAAGTGCCTTATTTATTTTTTCAAAGGCACCAGGCGCAAAATAATCGTCACTATCTGCAAAAAGAACAAATTCGGACTGAGAGACGGCAAGACCTCGATTTCTGGAAAAACTTACGCCGGAATTGACCTCATTCACGAGAATGGAAAAGTCAAATCCGCTCTCTTGAGCGTATTTTTCAATCGTGCCAACCGTATCATCCTGTGAGCAATCATCGATAAAAATGAGCTTTACCCAAGGGAGCCCTGAACCGAACGAATCAATTAAGCGTCCGACCGTTTTTTCGGCGTTGTAACACGGAATGATGACACTCAGGGTTTTCATGATTAGCGATTGAATGAAGAATCGCAAGTAGTTTACCCAAAGCAACACACGCGTAGCAAGAACTTTTCTGTACGGATTTAGCTAGAACTCGTGCACCTCCCGTTCCCTTCGCTCGGCCGACTACAACGCAACAAGGATGAGCAAAACTTTCCTTGAAATCGGCATTTTCCCGAAAAGAAGCGCCCAAAAGTTTTCCCTAACAGACTTCTTTAATACGGGCCGCATGGCGCACAGTTCAGGGCTCGCTTTGTCGTAGCCCTTAAGGAGCATCTTGGCAAGCACGGTAAAGTCTGCCCGTTTGCGATTGAAAACCGCAGCTGAATAAAATTCGGGGCACTCCGTTTTTGTCCGCCGAACCAGGCGATTCCAGACTTTAAGTAAATCCAAATCTTTAGCTTTAACCGCCGAGTTCGTGATACTGCTCACGTTTTTAAAGTAGTAGTAAAACACGGCCGAGGTCTTCACCATGGATGCGGCGCGTGAGTAGAACTCATAGGAGGCTTCAACATCCTCGAACATCGTTTCGGGGAAGGAAAAGCCTTTTAAAACAGGCCGTCGAATCAATTTATCCCAGATAGAGTAGTTCGAAGGCTCGCCGTGGATGCGAAAGAAATAACCGAACATCTCGGATTTATTGAGTACCCGAACGTTTTCGCTTTGCGCCGTGACGCGTCTTTGAAAATCCGTTGTCACCGCACCAAAGGCAACCAAATCGGGCGCCTCGTACCGGTCAATTAACTCGGCACAGCGTGCGTACGTTTGCGGATCAATCCAATCGTCCGAATCCAGAAAGTGAATGTAGTCGCCCGTAGCCATGGTAAGTCCGAGGTTACGCGCTGAACTCGGCCCGCCGTTTTCTTTTCGAACGTACCGTATCCGACAATCATTCTCAACCCACCGCTGAGCGATGTGCGGACTTCGGTCTGTCGAGCCGTCATCGACCAAAATCATTTCCCAATAGCGATGGCTTTGCCCGATGACAGATGCAATGCAGCGGTCTAGGTACAACTCGGCGTTATAAACCGGAATAATCACGGAGACTTTCATCTGAGAGTTTTCTCCTGGCAATGGGCTTTTTCCAGACACCGATCTGCCAATTTAACAATTTCAAGATACGACGTTTTCCTATCGTACTTTTCCTCAGCGACCGCCCGCGCTTTTTTCCCCATCGCAAGACACTGCGCCGGATTGGCTTTAAGTTTCAAAATCGTCTGGGAAAGCAAATCCGCATTCTCTGCCGGAACATTCACGCCCCACCCTTCACGCTCAACCGCTCGCCGAAACTCACCGTTACTGCCGGTGTTAATCATGGGCTTGCCCGAGGCAAGGTAATCCCCGATTTTCGAGACAAATCCCTGAGGCGCTTTTGTGACTAGGGAATTGACGTTGATATCGGACTTGGTGAGAAATGCTGCCATCTTTTCATAGGGCTGATAGCCGAGAAACTCCACATTGCAAGGTGCTTGACCGGCAAGCTCCGTTAAGGCCGTTCGATTGGGGCCGTCCCCGAGAATCTTAAAGGCAACATCCTCAATGCCCGTTTCCTTGATTTGCTGCGCAGCCCGCACAAGTGTTGCGATATCGTAACTTTGTCCGAGTGTACCGGCGTAGGTGACCCAAAACTCCCCCGGCGTCTTCTTAATGGTATCGGCATACTGCCGCACACCGGCAGTAAACCGCGCCAAGTCGTTACCGACATAGACCGTCAAAGCCTCGGGAATCGTAATGCCGTACTTTTTCGGATGGTCACGGTATTCATCGGACGACCCGATAACGGCCGAGGCCGCGCAAAACGCAATCCGGGCATCGCGCGCAAACGGATAAAAAAGAATGTCGCTTATGACGGGGACATGAAAGACCATGCGCATCGCCTCGGGCCACAAGTCCTCAATGTCGACAATGAAAGGAATGCCCCGTGCCTTGGCGTACGTGCCAACAAGCGCCGCGAGGTGATTGTCCGGAATGTGGCAATAAACAATATCGTAGGTCTCTCGCTTTAGGTAGTTAAGAATATTGTGCGCAAGGATTCGGTGGCTGAGGATGCGTTTGACTTGAATATTCTTTTCGTATCCGAGCTCATCGCACAGGACCACTTTCAGGTGCTCCTTGTCGTAACAGGCTTCCTTCGGTCGAAAGCTCTTGGTCCAGTGGTGAAAGCGGCTCGTAATCAGTTCCACTTCCCACCCGTGCCGACTGAAAAGGTCGGCAAGAAAGTACAGGCGATCTAAGCCCCTTTCTCCGGCAAGCGCCGTGCTAAATGTCACAATAGCAATTTTCTTCATTGAAATTTCTTCCTAAACAAGATGCTCCGTTGCATCAAGGGCTTCTTCGATGACTTTGTCCATATCCAAGTACCGGTAGGTGCCGAGCCGTCCCCCGAAGTACACGTTCGAAAGAGCCACGGCCCTTTCGCGATACTTGCGGTAAAGCGCTTGATTCTTTTCATCCCCGATTGGGTAGTAGGGGTCTTCGCCCACTTTCCACTCGGCCGAATACTCCCGGCTGATGACGGTTTTCTCCTGCCCTCCGAAGGCAAAGTGCTTGTGCTCGATGATGCGTGTGTAAGGAACGGCCCTATCGGTGTAGTTCACAACGGCAACACCCTGGTAGTTGGACGTCTCAAGAACTTCGGTTTCAAAGCGCACGCGACGATACTCAAGGGCGCCCTCGCAGTAGTCAAAGTACCGGTCGATGGCCCCCGTATAGATTACGGTCTGCGCCAAGGCATCGAGCGCCGCTTTCCCTTCAAAGTAGTCCGTATTTAGACGCACGGGAATACCTTGAAGAAGGTTTTTGACAAGTTCCGTGTAACCGGAAACGGGAATTCCTTGAAACTTGGCATTAAAGTAATTGTTATCAAACAAAAACCGCACGGGAAGGCGGCGGATGATTGATGACGGCAAATCCCTGCAATCGCGTCCCCACTGCTTTTCCGTGTAGCCCTTAATCAGGACCTCGTAGATATCGCGACCGACAAGACTGATGGCTTGCTCTTCGAGGTTTCGAGGGTGCTCGATACCGGCCTCCTGTCGCTGCGCGGCGATTTTTTCCTGAGCCTGGCGCGGTGTCGTCACACCCCACATCGCGTAAAAGGTGTTCATGTTAAAGGGCAGGTTAAACAGTCGCCCCTTGTAGTTGGCCACCGGGGAATTCACAAAGTTGTTAAAGTCGCCAAACGATGTCACAAACTTCCAGACTGCCTCGTTATTGGTGTGAAAGATGTGCGCTCCGTACCGATGTACGTCAATGCCTTCGATTACTTCCGTGTAGATGTTGCCCGCGATGTGAGGGCGCTTTTCAATCACAAGGCACTTTTTGCCGGCGGCCTTGGCGCGATTAGCAAAGACGGCACCGAATAGTCCTGCACCGACAATCAGATAGTCAAAGGGCTTCATGGGTCACTCCGAGGAAAGGGTCAGAAAACACTGCGCACGGATTCCGATTGCCTAACGCGCACGATTCAAACGCCCCGATAAGGGTCAAGGGAAGGCAAAAAAGAAAATGCACCTTTCGGGCGTAAGTAGACGAAACAAAGGAACTTGAGGGCAAAGCCGTCGGCACCGCAAACGGCCGAGAGAAAGAGGCAAGAACGGCAACGCGGTCTTTTTCCTCTCTTGCAGAAAAAGACCGTTTAAAACGGGCAAAGGTGCTTGAAGATTCCCGGCGTCGCATGTCAAACCCCGATGGCGACGCAGGCGCGCAAAGGCCGTAAAAAGCCCCAACACGCAGGGAATAACTTAGCTTTCGCCCCCCCTTGTAAAATCGCGCGGATGCGCTCTACAAGCCTTGTAGGCGGCATTCTGACGATTTTATAAACAAGAGCAAGGATAGGTTTCGGGAGGAGCCTCACAGGAATCCGAACGACAAGGGCAGCAAGGTACTCGGGGAAACTTAAAAACCCGCTTTCCCGAGCCCGGCGCAAAAAGAAAAACTCGTGGCGACAGTATGACAAACCCTGGCGGCGCCCAATCATATCGTTTCCGATACGGACATAGACGAGCGTGACCGGAAGATTGGCGCCGAGAAACCCCTTTTGGTCCATTCGAACCCAAAGGTCGTAGTCTTCGAAATACGGAACGCTCTGATAGTTGCCGGACGCAAGAACCGCACTTTTGCGAAACATCACGGCCACGTGATTAAAGGGCGAGCGCCGCTTTAAGTACCGATGAATCGCCTCACTTGTTAAGGGAACGCGCCGCGTGGAGACAGGTCGCTGCGGATCGGTTTCAAATTCTTCAATGTACCCTGAGCTAATTGCAATCTCGGGGTGGCTGTCCATGAAGGCAACTTGCCTTTCAAAGCGGTCGGGCACACAAATGTCGTCGCTATCCATCCTCGCGACAAGTTCGGTCCGAACGAACTGCAGCCCGTAGGAAAGTGCATGCGCAAGCCCCTTATTTTGCGCGTAGCCGACGACAAGAAGCCTAAGGGCGCCCCCCCCTTGCCACTTAGCGATGACGCGCTCCAGGGCCTCAGGAAGCGTGCCGTCTTTCACAAGAACCACCGCCTCGGGTAGACGCGTACTTTGCGCGATGCTTTCTAAGGCCGCATCCAGCGCCTCTGGATCGTCTTTGGCGTACACAGACTCAAGAACCGTAAAGTAACTCCACGTCACTTTGTTACGGTCAAAGTGCTCCTCAGCAAACGCACGACCGGCTTTTCCCATCTCGGAGCGTTTTTGATTGGAAAGCGCAAAAAAGGTTTTAATCACGCGAACGGTATCGGCACTGTTGCCTGCGTCCATGCCAAGCCCCGTTTTTCCTTCGATAAAGGTTTCTGTGACGCCCGGTACGCGAGTTCCTAAAATCGGACGCGCACTGGCGGCAGCCTCAAGGCACACCGTACTCATGCCTTCATGGTACGTGGTAGTAGTAGTAGCGTGACAGAGGGCATAGTAAGGACGGACATCTTTGGCCGGCCCGTGGTAAACGACATTGGAACACTCTTTTAATTGCAATAAAAGCGCCGCTTCACGCTCTTCGGGCGCACCGACCACGTGCCAAACAAGGTTCGGAAGTTCCTTTTTAAGAACGTGCGCAGCCCGGATTAACTCCGGAAAGCCCTTTTCGCGCATCACGCGCCCAATAGTCAAAAGCGACGGCGGGTTATCGCTCGGGTACGGCGTCGGCGTAAAGTATGTGAGATTCACGCCCATCCCCGGTAGGGTCTTCATCACGGAAGGGTCAATGCCGACACCCTTTAACTCCGAGAAAATCTCGTCATTTAAAACAAAAACCAATCGCGCTTTCTTAAGGCCTGCGGCATAAAGGCGTCGCACGAAAGGCGCCGCCCACCCGCTCCAAGCGCTTCCCAGCCCCTCGACCGTCGCAATGCAGGGGATATGCAACAGGGAAGCAGCCCAGGCGCCGTAAATATTGGGCTTAATTGTGAAGGTGATGACGGCATCGGGACGCTCCTCACGCAAAAGGCGAAGGTAACGGACAAATAAAAGCGCGTCCTTAACCGGGTTCATTCCTCGCCTGTCGACGGGGACATTTAGGGTACGAATCCCAAGGTCGGTAAAGCCCTTTTCCGCGGAGGGGTCTTTCGGACAGGCAAGAACGATATCGTACGTGGGTCTTAAGGCCGCGAGCATCTCGCGCCGAAAGACGAGCATCATGCGCTCGTTGTTGGTCAGAATGAGAATCTTGCGTTTCATGAGGCTTTACTAACGCAATTTAAAAGAAAGGAAAACGCTGAAAAACGTCTCCCATCCGTGAAAAGAAGCATCTAACATGGGAGAGGCCATCCCTTATCACGCTTTCTTCCTGCTTTTCTTCACATACACGCCGGTTCGCATCAGCACAAAAAGCACAGTCTTAAAGACAATCTTAATGTCCAAGAGCAGCGAAAACTTCTCCAGATATTCGTAATCAAAAAGAAGCTTTGCTACATCGTTGACGGTATTGCGCCCCGAGACTTGAGCGAATCCCGACATGCCCGGATAAAGCTGATAAATCCCGATTGTGGCACGATGCGCGATAAGCTCCTTTTCCGTAAGCTGTATCGGTCTCGGACCGATAAAACACATATCGCCTTTGAGGATATTAAAAATCTGCGGTAGCTCATCGATGGACGACTCCCGCAAAAAAGATCCTAAGGGCGTCACAAAGGCTTTGGCATCAAAATCGCGCTGATGGCAGTCGTGCGGAGCCTTGACAGACATCGTCCGGAACTTGTAGCACGTAAATGGCTTTAAATTTCGTCCCATGCGTTGCTGCGTAAAGATTACCGGGCCCGTCGGATCAAAGATACGAATTGCAAGAGCCGCTCCGATTAATATCGGACTCACAAGAACCAGAAAAATCAGAGCAAAGAAAAACGCGAGGACGCGCTTGACAATCATGTAAAAAGGGTCCGGCATCGGGACACCGACTCCCATCAAAGGCATTCCGAACGAGTAAACTTGCTTGGCGCTCACTTGAATGATGTCTTGAATCCCCGGTTGGGAAAAACCTTCGATTGAATGCTCCAGGCAATACATCATCAGGCGATTACGAATCTCCTCGGACACCCCGATGACAAAAAGCGCTTGGGCATCGGGTGTCTCGCCTAAGACTTGCGTGACGGTATCGGGTGTTACGGCAAGTTCTTTAACCACATGAAACTTACGCGTGAAGCGATAAACCTCCGAGAGCCGCACGAGGTCGTCTTTGTTCCCATAAAGAACATAGGTCCTAAGGGGGGCATGAAAGTGAAACCACAGGGCATCGGCCGTATAGGACCAAAGGACATTGACAAGCGTTTGGGCTAAAAGAAGCACAATAAACGGCACCGGGCTTAAGAGAACCTCCCAAACCGCCGAGACGATTGCATAAACGAGGAAAACCGCTACGAAAGACGCAACCTGCTGCGAGAAAATCAGGTGCCTCGGTTTTAAGTACGAGACCCGAAAGGCGCTGTAGGTCCGATCTAAAAAGGCAGTCAGAACAAGATACAAAGCCGTCACGTACCAGTTGTACTTTTCATGAACAACAACCCCGTTATTATTGAGAAATGCTAACCAGGCAAAAACGAAAAGAACTCCGGTTGCAATAAAGTAACCGATAATCAGAACGGACATCAAAGCCCGTGTCTTTCCATCACTTTGCATCGCTAAACCACAAATCCGTCGTGTTGCAATTTATTAATCAAGAAAATCAAACCGACCCTTGAAAAACATGGGGATTTCGAGCGCGAAAGTGCGCACAAAGATGTGCGGAAACTTATCCCCCGAGTAGTTTCCTTTCGTTGTGGACCGAATTATACAGCCAAGGCTATGGGGCTAAGGAGGTTTAATACCCGTCGGTTTTCCCGAAGAGTTCTCCTGTCGACTCTTGCCCTTATAGATTAGCCTGCACCGACCCTATTCATGCCACAACTCAAAATGCCTTTGCGGCAATTTGTCATCGGCTAAGAGCCATGGGGAAGCTCCCCGGAGGTAACAGCGCAATCCTTGCGACAAAAGGCAATCCCGTAGACAAGTTTTCGTGGGCAACCCAATTTGTCAAAATATGCGCCATAGCCCTTCCCGTGAATCTGAGAAATCGCGGCTTCGGCGGCTTCATACAGATCATCCGGATCTTTACAGTACTTAATCTCGATAACGACACCGATACGCCCGGTCGTCGTCTCTGAAAGAAAAGCGATATCGGCATATCCGTTTCCGGCTTCCGGTTGCGATTTGTAGTTGCTCACAAGAGAACCGGCACAGGAAAAAATCCCGTTTAAAAATCCGTGATAAAAGTTCTCCGAGGGAGCCTTCGTTGCTGTATCTCTGACCGAAACAAATCCGCGTAAAAGCGTCTTGAGAAGCACCGAGACCTCGTTTGTGCGACCTGCGAGAATAGCATGAACGATTGTCTGTGCACTCTGAGCATACGACGGGTTACCGGTTGAAAAATACACTTGAATGTTTGTCTTGAACGTTTCAAGAATCTCCCGATTGGGGATTTTCACCTCGTACGTCGTATTCGAGGAACCCTTCGGAGAAGAATTGACAAGCGTCAGGTAACCTGTGGCAAGGAGCAGTGTCCAAAAGTCCTGCGAGCGATGCTCTTTCATGTTGCCGTAATTGAGTTGATCATTGACATCAATTTCAATTGAGCTACCGTCAACCAACGTCTGCATTTTCTCGGCATCTTGTTCACCCAGAAAGCCTAAGAAATCTTGTATAGCCTCGTTGCTACTCGTGTTGGCCCAGTAGTTTCTCGGCTCAAACGTTCGGGGCTTCCCGCTCTTGATGGCTTGGTCTGCAAAATTAATCACATCCCACGGACAATAAATGTCTTTTCCGGCAAATTTGTATCCGTCATACCAGAGCTTGACATCTTCCGAACGCGAAGTGAGTCCAAAGTAATCGAGCAACTGAGAAACTTCCATCGGCGTAAACCCGATAGAATCAGACAAACTTAGGTCTTCCGACCAAACGGTATTAATCGCTGGGTTATTGAGCCCCGTAAAGATGCTCTCTTTGCTCACGCGCAAGCACCCCGTCAGAATGGCTTTTTTTAGATAGGACTGCGAGACTATCTCTTGAGAAACGTCTCGAGGCTTGAGTACTTGCGAGAGCATTTGACGCAACATGTTCAAAACGGCGTCGTAATAGGACTTCTTGCTTGCCTTCGCCAGCGGTACGTCATACTCGTCAATCAGAAGAACCGCCGGTTTCTTGAAGTGCTTTGCAAGAGCGCTCACGAGCATTTGCAATGACTTTTCCAAATAACCCTTCGGAATGGCTTGTAAGGAAAAATCCAGGTTGACAAAAGCCGAAATGAGATTGCGCTCCTGTGCCGTCAGCTCCTTACTTTCCAGTAAAAAGCGAAACGGGAAAAAAGCACCTTGAATCGTCTCGGCCATCAAACGCTGAACATCTTCAAAACACTGGCCATACACATCTTTGAAAGAAACAAAGACTGTCGGGAATTGTCCCATGTACTCAGAACAAAACTCCGAGTCTTTGCTCACATTAAGTCCATCAAAAAGAGTTTCCTGAGTATGGGTGCTTCCCGGATTCTTCAAGTCGATACGCAAAAAACTCTCGAGCGTACTCATGAACAGCGTCTTGCCGAAGCGCCTCGGACGCGTAATAAGCATCACCTTGCTTTTGTCCTGCAACACAGTTTTTAAAAACTGCGTTTTATCGACATAGTAGCAATTGTTGCCGATTAAATCCGAGAAGGAATCGTATCCGATAGCGAGGTCTTTTTTCATAGGAAAAAAAATTTTGAGCGTTACCTCTGAATTTTACCATGGACAACCGGAGAAGAAACGCTTTTTATCAGGAAAAATCAAGGCTCTTCTTGAATCCACTCCATTGAATCCATTAGTTTCTTTTTAAGCTCCCGAACTTTTCGTGCGCTTTCCATTGCCTGATCGAGTTTGTCGGTGTTTTCAAGCGGAAGCCCGGCTTCCATGGCCCGCCCCATGATAAACGTCTCGGTGTCTTTTCTCTCGTCGTTGGTAAGAGGCCAGACGGAAATTGCTCCCATATAGACAATCTTGACGCCGTTTCGAATGTGCTGCATCGTCCGAGCAAAGAGATTAAAGGTTTCGCCGACATAAACAAAACCGTTTGTTCGTAATTGAATATAGACGGCCGGCCCGAAATACTTCAAATAACGGTTTTTCTCCATAATATCGACCGAGTCGAAAATGCATTCACAATGCTGGTCGTGCAAAAACTCAAGAAAAACATCAGTAGTTTGATGAAAATCAAAGGAATTTAACTTTTCTTCCTCAAAGCCTTTTATTTTACCTTGAATCATATATAATATCTTCATAAGTAAGATTGATTTTAGTTGCTTAGCGTCTGTGTGGGTTTTATGAAAATTCTGAAAATGCTTCTCATTGCATTTCTTTATTTTGTCGAATTCCTCTTTTTCGTCATCTTCATCATCTTTAAACCGATTTTCTTTGTCACTGAGCGCATCGAACGAATTCCCCATATCGGAGATTTGCCTCCGGCATTACAAAAGAAATTTCTGATTTACTTTTTCTTTACAAATCATTTCCGTTAAAAGGTCACTGCAGTTTCTGACCAAGCAGGGACCGGAGTTTTTCCCAGTCCTTGCCGGAAACATCTCCGCGAGAACGCTCTCCTAATGCAGCAATACCCCGAGCGAGCTCGGGATTGCGCTCTGCTTTTTCTCGGAGACCACTCGCAATCTCGGAGGGCGCCGAGTAACCCAAGCCAAAGAAAAACGCATTGCGAAGGGCGTAGTTCTTGTCTTGGTTCTCTCGCCGATACGACTCTCGTGTCAGGAGCAAGACGCCACGCTCAAAGGCCGCAACGGAAAGATTCGAACGCAACTCTCGGGATATAGACACCTGCGCTGCACCGAAAGCTTGCTCAAAACCGACTTCCGTCTCGGGCTGTCGTAACTCTCCAGGCGACACCGTTGAGGGCATTGTTTCATCGGCTCCTTCTATACGTGCCGCATGGGATGTCGCTGCCTTTTGAAACGCCTTTTCCGATCCCTCGTACGCATCGGCTACTTGCGGGAGCACAGGCGGAACGGCCCCTGCTCCGAACTTCTCAGGTCGATCCACGCATAAAATGGCGCGGTTGTCAGAAGCTTGAGCAACCGGGGTTAATCCATCCGTGTAAGCCCCTCGGAGCACACCTTCTGCCGATCCGTGACTTTCAATCGCGCCTTGCATCACAGGGACGCTCTCATCGACCGTTGTGAGCGTTGCTCCGGTTCGATGTTGAGCCAAGGTTCCTGCCGTGTCCGTCCCGCGAGAAAGGGTCGTGCCCTCTTCAAGGCTATGGGCATCGGTTGCCGATAGATTTCGGATAAAGCGACGAGCGGCACTGCGAACGCCTTCGTCACTATGGGTCCGAGAAACGTGCTCAGCCGCTCGCGTGAGTTCTGCCCGTGCTTCACTCGCTTGCACGGAACGTGAGGCTGAGCCACCCGAGGTTGCCGTATCAATGAGAGATTGCATATCCTGTGCATTGAACTGAGAGCCGAGATTTGTCATCGGGAAAACCGTCGAAGCCATCTTGGGGTTTTTCCCGTTTATGGCTTGACTCGAGGGCGCCAAGCTTAAATTTTGATTTCCGAATACCTGCGCACCGACTTGATTTGAACCCGAACCGGTTAAACCGCCGGCCCCCGCCAAAGGCTGAGGCCTAAACGTTCCTACATTAAGTGAAGCCCCGAATTCCGAGCGAACCGTTGACGATTCTCCGACCGTATCCGCTCGACTCGTTCCGACCTGCGACACCGCCCCGATTCCGGTAACAGACGACCTGCCGCCGCTGGCTTCTTGCGTTACCGCCCGGCCCTCCTGGACCGCATCGCGTAGGGCCGAGGCAAAGCCACGTTCGGAAGCGTCGCTGCTCACAAGAGCATCAGCATAGATGTATCGCGAGGCACGTGTTTGCGTTAGCGCTTCCTTGCGTGTGAGTGTCGAGCCCGAGGTTCGCGTCAACGACTGTGTGGCATCCTGACGAACCCCGAAATCAATCTTCGTGCGAGTTAGACCGGTAACGGCCCCTGAGCCATCGCGCGTCACACTTCCGTAGGCGCTTGTCGTCACCACGGCATCGGGCGAGTCAGACACTGTCGCCACAGCCCGCTTGTTGGCAGAAACGGTGTTGACCGTGCGGTTGCCCATTCGGACATTTCCCTGCTCAAGGTTCCCGGCCGCCAGCCGTGCCCCTTGCGAAGCCGCTGCACTTTGCGCCGGTGCCATGAGCCCCGAAACAAGCGACGAGACGGCAACGTCCCCGGCACGCACAAGGGCATAAGTAATCACGGGGACCATGCACATAAGGGCTCCGGCGATGGCCTGACTTGTGGCCCCGGTCTCTCGGATTAGGGCAAGAGACGCGAGAGTATTGCCGCCGAACTCCCGCGCTAGAGCCCCGAAGGGACCTGTATCGGTTGCTATCATGAGGTGATTGACGACACTTGCTACAGCCGGCCAAAGCTGCACGGTAAGTAATAGCGAAATGTACCCGCGTAGCAAAACGCCTGCTGCTGCACCAGACGCTAAAGATAAAAGTACCAACACGGGAAATAAGGCAATGACCACAAACTCAACGGCATTGCGAATCTTCGGAAGCGCATCGCGGGCAATCGAGGCCATGGTGCGATAGTTGATTTCACTTGCAAGATTTCCCTGTGCGCGTGAAAGCGCGACGGCTAATGCGACCGGAGCATCGGCGCGCGCCGTAAACGAGGATGCCGCAGCCGGAAGGCTCGCCAAAAGAACGCTTTGTCGCAGGCTTTCATCCATTGAGCGTGAAAGCCCGTAAAGAAGAGTTTCGGCTTGCGGGAGAGCAGCAGCTAAGGCCGACGCGGGATCCGCGGCCTCAGGCATCAGTTTCGCGCCGAGAATGCGCTTTAGTGTCGGGAGCTCTTCCGTTTCCAAAAGCGTTGTCAGTTCGGCAACGGCCTTCGGACAGGAAAGCACACCCTTTCCGTTTAAAACCACGCGTCGCGCAGGATTAACCCACCCGTCCTGAGTGACGGTTTCCCACAAAGAGGGGCTTTGCGCGAGCGCGTTTGCTTTCACCGAATCCGTGAGGGCCTCGGGCAAAATACATCCTTCGATCACGGTCTTTAAGGCCGCGCGTGTGCTGCGCGTCACGGGTCCTGTTGCGGCTAGCGCTTCGAGAATACGCTCAGGATACACGGCACCGAACCTGGTAAAGCGCGCGGCATCAACGGGGCTAAAGACTGCCTCATAGGTTGTCGCAAGAAAGTACCCTAAGCGATTGACTAGGCTTGCAGGAAACGCAATCCCGATCGGAACATTGTCGACAACGTGCGTCGTTTCTCCTCGCACGTCGTAGATGACAACCGAAGCCTTCGGGACAATAAGGACAAACCAAATGAGAACGGCTGCTGCCACGAAGCGAATCACGGCCCTGCCTTCGTTTTTGATTGCACCGAAAGCAATGACACACAACAGCGAAGCCAACACGACAACGGAAGTGATACGTGAAAAGTCTCCCGTCGCGAACACGGAGGCCGTCGCATTAAAAACGTCCGAAAGCGCCTCGCCGTTCCAATAGGCGTAGTAAAAAACTTCCGTCACCGAACGCCTCCCTCAGTAAGTTCTGTTACATCCAAGGCGGCATTACTTTTAAGGCTCTTTTCGATGTGCTCGAGCTGTGTGACAAAAGCTGCGGCGCGATTCATGGCCTGCACGACTTTGTCGCGACGTAAGGCAAGGCTCTCTTCCACGTCACTGATGCGTAGCACAAGGGCTTTGACGTGTTTGGCGTGTTCTGCGCTTAGGGTTGTCGCCGAGGACGATCCCATCACGCGACGAATGTCACTCGTTAAGGCCTCTAAAGCTCCGACGAGCGCTTCGTACGCGGCGGCCTCAACGTACGTATTGACAATGTCGGCAGCCAGCCCCTCGTAGCGTGCAACTGAAGCAAGATTGAGAATTCTCAAAAGCGGCACCGAGGAAACCGAGGCTAAAAAAAGCATCTCATCATCGGTCACAAGAGAGGCATCGCGGCTTTTAAGTGCCGTAAGGTAATGGTCTGCCGCTTCTTTCAGTTCAGCTACAAGATCTGCGTCATACATGGGCTTTCTTTCGGGAGAAAGACAGCGCTTGGCTTCATCACACGTGAGTTTCACAAGGGAGGTGTCCTTGCCGGTTTCGTTAAAGAGAACGGGAAGCAAATCGACGCCTGCGATTTCGCGGGCGACAAGGACAGCGTTTTCGCCTTTTCCCTCTTGCGTAAAGATGGTCGTCCCGAGGAGTGTCATCATTGTTTCCCGAAGCGACACGGAATCAAAGTCCGCGGCTCCGAGTTTCCCGCCTGAAAGCAGCGCCCACGTAAGGTTAATTTCCGGGGCATCGACGACGTTTCCGCCCGAGTCCTTACGTATCGGACTTGCGGCAATCGCTTTTTCTCCGTTATCACGCACGCGACGGTCGGCTTCCGATTGATCGGCCACGGTCCCGTCGCTTCGCAAAGCGTTTTTGGCGCCTTCGACCACACGCGTTAAGTGTTCGGCCGCTCCCGTATTCTCAAGAAGCGCCCGTGCTGCCTCACAACTATCGGTGTAGCGATTGGTGTACGAGCGAATAAGATCTGCGTACCGCCCGACTTGCTCGTTTAAGTCAGGAGCCATCGTTTGGAGCGCAAGCTGAAACGCAAGACCCGGGAGTGCCGTCCCGACGCTTTTTAAAAACGAAACGAACTCTTCGCGCGAGGGGATGGAAAATGCGCCTAAAAAGAGGTCAATGCCCCCGCACCCGGCTTTAAGTGACGGGGGCGTCACCGAAAACGGGACAAAGTCCGTGCGCGGCGTGCGATAGACAAAACCCCCGCCAGTTACAGCCGTCACCGCCCCGGCTTCGCGCACACCGGCTTGGGTGACATTACTCATCGCTTGCGTTGCATCAAAGTAGTCTTTGACAAAGCCTGCCGAGGCTGTTTGGACAGACAAAAACGTCGGAATCAACACGAAAAGCGCTTTATTCATGGGGTTTCTCCAAGGTCGTTTGTTTGTTGCGCCAGTGTTAGGGACTGGGGCTTTTGCTCCTCATGCGCTTTGACAAGCCGCACGACGCGCCGCCCGAGTTCGGCAATATCAACAACGCCCGTGGCAACAAGTCTTGCGTGGGCAATATCCGAATCGTCTTTGTGCATGAGAACAAGAGCCGGGAGTTTTTTAATGCCACCTGAGGCTCGGCGACTGACGCCGATATCGGGGTACGCACGCGACAGATAGGGCGAGGGCCCCCCGACAGCAACTTGAATAAGTTCCATCCCCGTCATGCCCGCAAAGCGATCAACAAGCGGTCGCATGAGACCTGTGAGTCGCCCCGAATCCCCGAAAAACACCAAGCCCCAGGTGCCTGCGAGGGTCGTCAATTTCGCGCTTCGTTCCGCGTCGCGCTCGCGCGAGAGCGTCGTGGAAGCGGAATTGACAACGGGGTGCCCGGTCGTCCAGTCGTACTCGGGATAGCGAATCAGCACATCGCGCCAACGCTCGGCAAAGCGACCGGCTTTTTCAAGTAACAGGGCATTGATTTGAAGGTAGGACGAGATGTTTTCATCGGTCGGGTCCATGACAGCCGCTTCGAGCCTTTCTTGAACTCGTGCTTTAAGACCCGCGATACTCGGAGGTTTTGGGGGCGATTCCTTTTCTTTTAAAGGAGCCTTAGGAAACTTGCCCTCACCGTAAAAAAGGAAGGGACGCGCGGGATCGGCCCACACATCGGCTTCAAAGTAAGGTGTTGCCGCCCCGGCGGCACTTAAGGCTACCGTGAAGCCCAAAAGCACCACCCCCAGGCAATGAAAAACGGAAAATGAAGAACGTTTCATAGGCGTATCCTTGACTTAGTGCACCGCCGTAATCGACGCACAATGCGTCGGAGTCCCACGGGCCGTGAAGCACTTGCCGGTGACGGTGCTGTAGGTCTCGTAAGGGGAATCCGGCGCCCCGGTTAATTGCGTGACGCGCTCTTTGGCGCGAGACGCGGTGGCTTGAGAATCTTTGACTTGGCCGGTCAATTTTTCGGCATTGACACGAGCCACTTCCCCTATCGCAGCCGTGAGGTCTATCTTTGTAAAGTCAAGACCCTGTAACTCCTCGAGCGTAATGCCGCGCGTTAGCGGGTCTTCGGGCGTGCCCCACCCGAGATTAAGTTCCCGCCTCGCCCCTTCTTGCACAAGGCGCGCCAAGCGCGAGTTAAAGCACACCCAGGTTTCTTTTTTCTCCAGGCACCCGAGGCCGGACTTTTTGGCACAAAAAGAACCCACGTACCGACAAAGGCCCGCGGCTTCCCGGAGCGTATGCAATTGATCTTCTTTCGTGCAGGAAAAATAGTCGGTTAACACCTGCATCGCGACAGCGGCAAAAAAGCCTGCCGGGGAAAAGTTAAGCGTCAGGGACCCGGCGGCATCGGCCCCAACCGAAACCCCGTAAAACGAAAAATCGGGACTGTAAACGCCGCTTCCGGCTTCCCCGTATAGGTGCGTTAACAGGGGACTTAATGCCTCATGCGAACTTAAGACATCGTAGACGTAAGGGCTTCCGACAATTTTAATAAGTTCAAACCCGGCATCTACCCCCGCCGTCACAGCCACTTCAAAGCCCGTGTTGGAAAACTGAGCGGCATCAGCGGCATCGGCCCGTCGGCAGCACGAAAAACCGGCGGCTTTAACTGTGCAGTGCGACGCTGTCCCTTCAAAAATCACGCCTTTACCTGCATCGACGTACGAAGCCGCTTCGCGCGCAATTTCCAAAAGGGCCGCACTTTGTAAAAAGGCGTTTGTGTTCGCTTCTTCCCGCTTTTGACAGTGTCCGGCGACACAAACGGTGTCGTCACACGCCTCACCCAATGAGAGGGTTTTGCTGCCCTCCTCACACACGTAGCGACGCGTGAGCATCGTGCACTCGCCGCTTTCATCAAAACCCGTGCACTCGGTGCCCTCTAGGCGACACGAACTATTGTCTTCGAGCTCGGTGCAGTCGTTCGTTTGAATCGATTCGCCGGCACTGCCGCAGGCGAACGTCAAAACCCGCTTTTTGCACCCCTCGGGACCATCTTCTTCACAGGTTTCCGAAATCTTGCGACATGTCCCATCACTTTCTATCTCAGAACATGTGGAATAGGCGGCAACGCCTTCGGTAATTTCAATTTCATCGACTGTCTCCCCTTCGCCCTCTAAAACAGAATCTTTCGGTCCCTCGCACGTGTAGTGACGCGTCT
Source organism: uncultured Sutterella sp. (assembly GCA_900544335.1). Taxonomy (GTDB): domain Bacteria; phylum Pseudomonadota; class Gammaproteobacteria; order Burkholderiales; family Burkholderiaceae_F; genus Duodenibacillus. Next base: position 12,735 of record UQUS01000024.1, on the reverse strand, counting down.
CTTTGGCACAGACCCCGGCGACTGTTTCTTCGCACTCGGAGCTTGTGATGCGGCAGCGGCTATTTTCTTCCAGGCTTTCGCAGGTTGACTTCGAACGTGTATCGCGACAGACGACCGTATCTTTGTACGCCCAGCACGTCGCATAAATGCGAGCGCCGTTTACAACGCGCCAACCCGCTTTGTCGTCCGTGCAAACACTGGAGAGAACGCGGCACGACGTTGTGGCGTTCTCGAGATTTCGAAGGGGCGTCGCGTCTTTCTTTCCTTCCGAATCGGCGCGATTTGTTGAGCTTTGAAGTGTCACCGACCCATTTTCTAGGTACGGCAAATGTGCGCCGTTACTGCATCGCACACGCCCGACTTTAAGGGCGCACGTGGAATCGACCGCCGCGTCACACGCGGGTTTCCTAAGGCGCGTACAGCCTTTGTCAATGAGTTCCGTGCACGCTGCGAGGGTCTCGTCCGAACACGCATAGGTGTCAATCCGTGTGTTTCCCTTGTCTTCGGAGCCTGTTTTCGTGCAGGCACTATTGCTTTCGAGCACCGTGCAGGTGTTCTCTTGAACGCGTTTGACGGTTTCGGTGACCGTCCCCTTCCATGCGGCATTGACGGGCGGCAGAGGAATTTTGGTGTCGCACCGGTAAACCGCCGACTCTTTAAGGCACACGGCCTTGCCGTCAACATCGGTGACACTTGCCTCACACGTAAGCGACATGCGCTCGCAATGACCCTTACCGCCTGTTTCTTGATCATCGGAGAGGGTCTCGCACCCGTTTGTCCCGGTATCGGGTTTCAAACACGTCTTTTCTTCTTCGTAGCCCCAGCAATCCCGCGTCACAGCAATACCGTCAATCACGCGCGTTGCGCCCGGGTCGATGCAGGTTTTCTTTGTCACTAGGCACCCGGCGTGGGAAGTAACCGCAACGAAGAAAAGGAGCGCCGGAAGGAGGTGTCTTAAAGCACTTGGCACGATTCCTCCCAGTATTCGGTTTCGCTTGTGACAGCAAACGGGGTAAAGAAAAGCGTGGTTTTAAGGGTCCCGGCAATCACACGGTCTTCGCCGCTAGCGCGAAAGACCGTAAGCGTCACAGGCGCTGAACATGCGTCTTTCTCGCACGTAATCGCCCCGGTAAAGCGCAAGGTATTGCCTCCCACAATGCGCACGATGTCAATGGCCGTATCGGCCGTCTCAACAAAATAGTCGACGTCCTTTCCCGTTTTCGTGTTGACACCTAACCGGAGGACAGGACGCGTTGCATTGCCGCACGCGTAAGCAACTTCCAAGGTATCGGCCCCGGGAACCGAGTCTTCCGTAAGGTTGCCCGCATCGTGCGCTCGTGCGCGAACCAAGGCCCCGGGCACACAGGTTGCCGTCGGCTTGATCTTAAGACGCTTGGTGCAGACCTTGCAGGACGTGGTGTAAACGGGCCTTACGCAATAGGCTTCTTCGCGGGTTTGCTCTTTATCTTCGAACGTCACGGTGCAGGTTTTAATCTCGGCGTTTCGCTTACCTTCCAGGCACGTCATCGTCGTGGTCGTTGTGTAGGTGGGCACCACCGGGACAGCAAGTTCAAAGACTTGTTCTCGGAACGCCTCGTTCGTGCACCGAAAACGGCTTTGATATCGCGAAAGAATTTCCAAAGAAATGGAGCAATGCTTTTCGCTATAGTCGCCTGCACTTTCAAACGACCGAATGTCGCACGTGCGTGTGATGATGTCGCCTGCCACGGTCGTCGTGACGGGTCGGCATGCGCCGACGGAAGTAATGTTCTCAAGGCCGGGGAGAAGCTCTTGAGATTTTCCTTTAAGAAGCGCTAGGTCCTTACTGATTTCCCCTGTCGGATCCGGATCGACGGTCGGACGGTTTCCTGCGCCTTTGTCGACAATAACAACGGCGGCCGATGTCGGATCGGACTTTTCATAAGCCGCGTCAACGCCCCTTCGCCCGGGTTCAAAGAGCAACTCACTGCCCGTTTGCCGCAGGGCTTTTAAGGCGTCGGTTGTGCCTGTATTTTTTTCCAACGCTTCTTTTACAGAGGCATTGTTAAAGAGCGTTTCCGCATCGGGCATCGTTTGCGCCAGCGCTGCGGCCCCGAAACACAGTATTCCCGCAAGGACAGTCCAGCGCATCACGGCGCATCTCCTGCAAAGGTTAAAAGGGCGTTTTTCATCGCTACGTCGTCTGTTTTCTTCGCCCCGTATCGCGCTGCATTCTTAAGATTCGTAAAGCCTGTAAGGCGTACTTCACGACCCTCTAATGCAAAAACCACAGTCGGCACGAAAGCAATCGCCCGTTCCCGGAAAAAGACCGGGTCGACGGTAAGAACTATCCCCTTTTGCGCATACGAAGCAAGTCGGGAAAAACCGGCACGCACAAGAGCTCGATTTTCCGTTTGAATCTCTTGAGGCAACGCAAAATGGCCGCGCGAGATAAGAGTTGCCTTTTCCTCGTCCGTTAACGGTAGGCCTTTGACGACAAGGCGAGCAGATAGCGCCTGACTTTGCCGAGAAAGCGAAAGGAGTGTCTCGTCGGTAAGAGCCGTACTGACAGCCACTGTCACACGCAAAGGCTCGGCGCAGGCCTCATCGGCACCGACTAATGCCGATGTCACCAAAACGCAGCCCGTAGCAATTAACGCAATAAGGTCCCACTTCGATTGCATCATTCAATCTCCTTTACGGGCCGTATCCCGCACAACAATACCGGAGGCGCCACAGCAAAATCGAACCGTCCTCGCCTTTGACGGGAAACGTTTGACCCGGACCCCCGAGTAGGACGCTCGCGCCGAGCGCACGAACATGTCGGTCGCTTACCGGATAAACCAAACTCGTGCGCCAAACATCTTTGCGGGGGATGGGCTCAAAGTACGGGCCGCACTGCCCGCGTTTTCCGTAGGCCGCCCACAAAACTCCTTCCCGCGCAAGTTTCACCGCGAGGCGCTCGGCGAGTAAATGCCAAGATGAGACGGGGTTCGTCATTGCGGCCATCCAGCCTGAAAGCGGATAAAGGCTTCCCTGACAGCCTGCGCACCAAAATAGTTCCGGCCTCGGGCTCTCGCTCGTTGAGGCCACGCAATCGGCCGCACAGGCCGCCACGGCCGCGGGATTGGCAAAAAGCGCCGATTCGGGAGCCAAAACGAAACTAGCCCACGCGTCATCCCACATCGGATCGACTTCGGTCATGTAGGCCATATCCCACGGACTTTGCTCAAGGCACTCGGTATCTAAAATCGTCTCGAGCACGAAAAGCCAGGGACTTACATACCAGTGCGCTTGGTAAAAGGCCGTGTGTCGGGCTTCGGTCTCGCGCCCCCTTGAAGCACTGCGGCCGTGGGCCGGTGCCCGAAGGCCCGAATCGATCGAGATACCCCCGAGACTTGGGAAACAAAAGGGCTCGCGCACAACCTCGGCGGTACGAATGGGCTCGAAAAACGACAGATTCACCCCCGCCTTCAAAATCGGCCCCTTTTGACAGGCACAGACTGGGGCGGCATCGGTTGTCGGGGAATTGATTCCGGCCTTGGAAAGCCTCGCGCCTGCGACCGTAATCGGAAAGACGCCGTCCCAGGGAATGTCCGTCACGGGATTTAGCACGCGGCCGTAACAGGCGGCAAGGGCCTCACTTCCCGCGACCCAAAGAACGAAGAAAAGCAAAAGTCGCTCTTTCATCGGGTCGGCTCCTCGGTCCCGCTCTCCCCGACATCGGCAAACGCAAGAGCCCTGGCCCAAGCAGGAAGTTTCCGATTGCGGGCCTCACGGGGGTCGGCGCCTCCTAAGGGGTATGTGAGAGTCCAGCCGGCAAGGCGCCGCTCTAAAAGGAAAATCGGGGGATTGCCCGGTGCTAGGAGTTCATGTAAGAGGCCCTCGCGATCAATTAAAACCGGTAAGTTCTTGAGCGCCGCATCACCGGCCATGTCTTTTTGCGCCTTTTCTAAAAGCGGGGGCGTCACAAGTGCGACACCTCCTGCTTCCAGGCGCGCCATCTCCCGGGCTACCCGTCGATGCGAGGATAAATTCGCATTGCAAAAAAGAAGCGGCGTGCGTGCTTCCCAGAGCCCATAGGCAGGTCCCCAAGATGCCAGGGCTTGGACGATGCGCTCGATAAGATCTGCAAATTCTCCGGAAGCTCTCTCATAGTGCCGCGCGAGGTTAAGCCTTGCACAGGCCTCACGCGTTACGGCGTGGCCGTCCGAGCCGATTTCAAAGCGCGTTGCACGAGCAGCTTCGCGACGGCTGACGCGAGATAAAAGCGCATCGGTTGCTCGAGAAAACGCGCGTAAGGTCGCGTGTGTTTCACGAAGGTTTTCCGAAAGCGGCACTAAGGCCGTTAAAAGTGCGGCGTCATCGGTTAGGGATAGGTTCTTTTCTTTGATCCACCGCAGGGCTGCAAGGAGCACCAGGCGCCCCAATAGGGTCGCATGCTGCCGGCTCGGAAGAGCATCAGGGTAAATGAGGGCTTCGCGGGCAAAAGATTCAAAGACAAAGGGATCGATGCCTTTGAGGGCTTTAAGTTTGGCTTCGCCCGTTTGGCGAGCCGAAGCGTTGACAAATCGCGTCATAGAGCGCCTCCGATCGGATACGTTGTCACCAGAGCTTCGCGCGCCGTGAGCGTGACGACACTCGGCAGAGCGTCAATGGCAAAGCGGCGCACATACACGCCCCCTTGGTCGGCAAAAAGGGCAAGTCCGTAGCGCTTTTCAAAAGCGATGCGATCGCCCCGTGTGGCAATAAGGCGCACAGGAGCGCTTGGGTTTTCGCTCGCTAAGGTCGCGGCCCACGCTGCCTCTTCTTCCCGAGAGGCATCGAAAAAGACGTAGCGACGGGACTCACGCAATAGGTGGTCACGTAGTTCGGGAGAAAGTTCTTTAAGATTTTCCTCACTCATCATGGGCACACGGTGCGTTTTCTCTTTAATTGCGGGCGGAAGCGAAAGGGATACCGGCTCCCGGGCAATCTCTTTGATTTTCGTGCGTGTTTTGTTGATTTCCCGGCTAAAGAGCCCCAAGCGTGCCGCTTCGCGCACGCGCTGCATCAAAAGGTCGGATAAATCCATTTCCGTGGCGACAACCGCCGGGCCGACTGATTGAGCTAAAAGCAGCACCGGCTTTTGAGCCTTAAGAATGCCTCGTTGAGTTGCGCTTGCATTTCCCATGCATTGCGATGCGGCAGGGCCTGCGGCAACGAGCGATAAAAGAAGGAAGGCCAGTGCCGCTTTCATAGCCCCTCTCCCTGGCGTTTGGCAAGAACCGTCCGAATCGCTTCAACGACGGACTTGCCGCTTGTCTTTTCCTTTTCGACAGCCTCGAACACATCCGAGCGCGTCGAGTACGCGGTCATGGAGAAAGGATCTAAGAAAAGCCGCACGACAACTCCCGGCCTGTCTCCGAGCTTCATATACATTTCGCTCATGACGCCCGCTTCGGTTGTAAGCGACGCAATGACTTCGCGCGTGTAGGGGTCGTCGGTAAATAGGTCGATGGAACTTTTCTTTTGCCGCAACAAAAAGACGTTATCTGCATTGGCACGCACGGCACGCGCGGCCGACCCCGCTTCAAAGTCCTCCAACGATTGCGAAATACAGACAATGCCCGCCCCGTATTTACGAAGCGTCCGACAGGCCCATTCGATAAAGGCCCCGGCGTTTCCCGTCAGAAGACGCCAGGCCTCATCAATGACAATGAGTTTTTTCTCCGAGCGCGGCAACTTTCGTATTTGCGAGACAATCGTCAAAATTAAAATGAGAAGCACCGCGTTTTGTAGGACAGGCTTTGAGGCTAAGGCCTGCATCTCAAGAACGACCAAGGGACTTAAAAAATTGACGGTGTTTTTCCCTTCGAACCAACGGGCATAGCGACCGCCTGCAGCATAAGGGCGAAGCCGGATACTTAAGTCCCGAAGAATTGAATCGTCGGAAACCATCAAATCGGCTACAAGGTCGGTGATTGTGATTAGGCGCCTCTCGTCTTTCGCGCGTCGCAAAAGCGCCTCCAATAGCCCTTTGAGTTTTTCAAGGGCTGTCATCTCCAAGGGGGCGTTTCCGTTCGCCAGTGCCACGACAATGTCGGCAATTTCGTCAATCGGGGGCTCCTCATCGGTAAAGCCGTCCAAAGGGTTAATGCAAAGACCCGTGTCGCTTTCAAAATCGATCCATTGGCCGGCAACAAAATCCACGCAATGCCGGTAGCTTTTGCCGATATCAAAGACCCAGACGCGACCGCCCGTCGCGAGCATCGCAAGGACCACGTCTTCGATAAAAACCGATTTCCCGGCGCCCGAGTTCGCGGCGACAACGGCGTTGTTGTTGCCGTTGCGGTTGGCAAATAAATCGAGTGTCACAAGTTCCCCTGCGCGTGTGGTCAGAAGCGTCATCGGAACCGGAACCGACTCCCCGGGCCTAACCATCCCCCCGCGCGCTTCGGCTAAAAACGGGAGCATCTGGGAAGCCGCTTCCCGCGTTTTGGTTGACGTGTGGCGAGCGGCCTTCGCGTCTTGCATGAGGGCGGTGGAGGCCTCCATCGGAAGAGACAGAAGAAGCCCCATCATCTGTAGACCGGAATCCACTTCCGCTTCAAGACCGGCTTCGGCTAAAAGGGCTTTAGCCGCTTCCCGGGCTCGTGCGGCACTTGCCTCGTGCGAAAACACCACGACTTCGTGCGTGATACGCGCCAAACCTGCGCCGTCCCGGCAGGCGTTCGATGCAATTTCAAGGTCCCGTGCGCGCTCCTTTAAGTCCGTTAAAAACATCCCGATTTCGGTTTGCGTCAGTTGCTTAACGCGCGCAAGTTTCACGGCCGTTGTCGTCCGGTCATCCGGGCGCGACGTCGGTTCGACGGCGCAGGTGACGATATACGGGTCTTCGATCGGGGAGAGGGTGCGCTTATCGCCCCCTAAGAGGGCATGCATGGCGTTAATCGTTGTCATGGACGGGTATGAAGCGACACCTAAGGCCTGAGCGAAGACTGGCTCAAGCCCCCTATCTCCCGTGTCAGTAAAGACCATGTCATCGCGCTCGATATCAAGGGCCGTTTCGTGCGAAACCACCACATCGCGTAAGGGCCTATCGGCGTCGTAGGCGGCATTTTCCCTAAGCGTTGCGCGAGTTCTTTGGGGATTGATGAGTTCACGCACAGAAGCGACATAATCGGCCCCCTTCCACGCGTGCGACAAAAGACTTGTTGCGGCAAGAGAGGCCTCGGCGGCATCGGCGGCCGTGACAAATGCACTAAAGGCACCGCTTTCGGGATTTAACGCATCGGATCCGATTGTCGAGACTAGACTCATCCACACCCGAAAGTGCCTCGCGGGAAACCCGCGTGCGTTTTCCCCGCGCGCCATTGCTTCAAAAAGCGCCTTACGCTCACGAGCCATCGTCACCAAAAGTTCATGCGCTTTACTTGAGACCTTACCTAAACACCGATTGCGGGCGTCAACGTACGTATCAAGCGTCTTTTCGATGCAAGGCGACGCGTAAAGCGAAAACGCCAGAGTGGTGGATGCCGGATACTCAATGCGAAGCAGCCTCTCGAAAACAGAAGCAAGCGATTCGTCGGCCCAGAGTACGGGGTTGATTTCCAAGACGCGCCCGAGGGCACAAGGCGGCGTCTCGCCCCCGGCATTTAAAAGAAACACACCCTTAAGGGAATCGTAGGCAAGCACACTTAACACGCCGGCAAAGCGGTCAATCTCCGGGCGCCCGCTTCTGCGCGGGTCCGTAAGACCCTGTGCGTTTTGAGCTATCGGAAAAACCTTCCCGAAAATCGTGCTCATGAGGGACTTTTCTTCTTTCATAGCGCATCACTTCCTAGGTACTGCCGCATGGCCGCATCGCGCAGGCGTTCGATGCCCCATCGCGCATCGCGCACCCGCACCCAAAGGCGTGTTTCACTATTTAAGTCCCCGTCTTCATCGACCCAGGGAAGAACCCAAAGCTCCATGACGCGCTCGGCAACGCGCGAGGTGTGACGCATAGCCGGTGACTCAGGTTTCGGGTTCGGCGTTTCTTGTGTCTTTTCCTCTTTGTAAGGAGTTACTGAGCGCGGTGTCGGATTCTCAGCAACGCTTTGCGAGGTTCGATTTGTCGCCTCTTTAGGCGTTTCGCTCAAAGGGCTCTTTTCCGCTAGGGCAACAGACGGGGTTGCCGCACTCGGTGCGACTTTGAGGCTCTCTTTCCCGCGACGCTCCTCGTGCAGCCGCTCGTGGGTTTGAGAAAGCGAAGAACACCTCACGCCGTTTTCAATCGGGCACCCGAATTTGTCGCTTGCATCCACAAGTCCCGTAATCGATGAGCACCCGGATACGGCAAAACTAAGAAAAGTTAAAAGAGTGAATCGAACATTCATAGGGATCTCCTGTTACGGCGCGCCCGTAAGGCGCTTTTGCTGCAAGGTTTTTCCGAAGACTTGAGCACTGTTGACGGGCCCCTCGAGGTGGATATCGGACGTCGTCCCCTCTTCGCCGAGCCGCACGCCCTGACTTAACACCACGTCGACCGTGCGTCCGCTATCAAGTTCCAAGACCGGGAAGATTTTGTCCGCGAGGCGTATGTAGTAATCGACAATGCGGTCGGTCGCATCGGAAATCGCCGTGCCGAGTCCGGCTCGGACAGGGTTACTGACAACCGTACCGACGCTTCCGCTCGTGTAGGTCGTTGTTTCAGAGGCCGAGGATGCGAGAGCCTTTCCGAAGCCTGAAAGGGACCCGAGTAGCAAGGCATTGGCAATCGCTTGACCCGAGCGCGTCACAACGCGTGCCCGAACACCCGTTTTCCCGTCTTCGCCCGTGACATACCCGCGTACTTTGACGTCGACGGCGCGACCGTCGTTTCTCATGCAACTTAGGCGGTCCAAACGAATCCAGACGCGCTCACTCGATAGGTCCCCGGTCGCATCGGCCGTCACAAAGCAGCGATTGACGCTTGCCGCGAAATCATTGGGGAGCCTGGCTAAGTCCGTAATCTCAAGGAGCATCGGGACGGGGTTACTCGTCGCTGCCGCCCCCGTCGGCGCTGTCACACCGCTTAAGACAACGGCGGTTGCAAAGCTTCCGGCAGGTAAGTACGAAGCTTGCCCGTAGGCGCGATTGACAGCTAAAGGTTCTTCCGTCAAACGCGGGGCAACGGCCTGACGGACAAAGGATTTTGCTGACTTTTTCTTTCCTTCCGGTTTGGCATCGCCCACTTTAAGGCGCGCTAAGCGCGAGGGAGCAATGTCTTTGGCGCGAGCTTTTCCGGCATTTAAAAGAACTTTGGCTGTCTCGGCACCCGTGCCTGCCATCGGGGGAAGTAAATGTGTCGAGGCTGGAGATTTTTTAGCCTTCTCGCGTTTTAGTCGAGTATTGAGTTGCTCGATGGTGGCTTTGAGGGCTCGCACGTCTTCGTCCATGCGCTCGAACTTTTCTTCGTACTGGCGCTGAAAACTTTGCTTATCCAGCGTCCCGGGTGCGACGCGAAAGTCGCTTTTAACGACTTTGACTTCGGGCCTCTTGGACGGACGACTTTTAGTGCCGATCCACACAATAAGCGACGATGCAGCAACAAGAAGGATTGTCAAAAGCAATAGGTTCTTTTTCTGCCGCCGCTTTTCTCCGGCTTGGCCTTCGGTTTGTGATAGGTCGCGCCGTCGAGCCCGCTCGCCCATAAAAAGGCGCCAACGCGTAAGGCGATTCGTAACGGCATTTTTTAGGCCCTCAAGGCGCCCGACTTTTTCAGGGCCTTCGTAAACGCGGTTAAGTCGCCGCTCGTAGTCGGCTTGAGCTTGCTCTTTTTCTTCTTTCTCTTTGCGGTAAAGCGCTTTAAGGCGCTCGCGCGCGGCACGTTCCTCACACTCGGCGGCATACGATGCCTTCGAGGAATCGGTATTTCCTGCCTCGGGAACAGGGTTATTTGTAGATTGCTCTGTCATCACGGCGCTCCGATATGGTCTTTTTTCCGACAAATCGAATCAATAGCCAAGGTGATTTGGCCGTCCTTTTCGCGTAGGGTCCGGCGACTGATGAAAATAAGATCAGTGAGGCCCCCGGGTTTCAAAAGCGAGGCTTCGCGAGCAAGCGCCAAAATGCCGTCGGTTTCTCGGGCAAAGCGACCGATCGGAATCGCTCTTACCCCGAGCATGAGGTTGCGCACGGAAACCACATCGACGGCGTAGTCGCGTGTGGCGTAGGCGCGACTTTGGCTTAAAAGAAAGCCGTTGCAGCTTTTTTCACGTTGCGCAAAGTCAAGCGCCTCGAACGTACGCTCTTTACGAGAAAACGTCGTTGCGACGGGGTGTGTCGGAAACGCCTCCTCGCGCACGGCACGCAAAAGGCATTCTTTAAGTTGACTGACGTAGCTGGCGGCTGTAAGTTTTCCCATGCGCGAGGCTTCGGGTGCATGCGGGGAAGCGTCGGGAGTTTGGGGCGGCACGCGCGAGGCAATCACGAGAGTCTGCGAAGGAACATCCTCGGGTCTTAGCATCAAGCCGTAGGATTCTTCCGGGGTATTCAAGTACACGGCCGTTTCCTCTTTGCCCGCGGCTTTCCACGTGGGTTTGACGCGTAAAAAGACCGTCCCGTGGCTCTTATCGGGTTCGATCTCCAGCGCCTCGGAGTCATAGACCACGTCGACAATGGCTTCGCCCTCCACGCGCACGAGATTGACGTGTTCGGAAGAAATCGTTCTCGTGTCGGTAAGGCTCGCCTTGCTCCTTTGAACGGGAGCAACTTCGGGCGAAGCGGCTCCCGGCACAATCGGCTCGGGAATTTCCGGGGCATCGGCAAAACTTGTAAGTGCTGCACCGAGCAAAAAACAGCCTAAGACCATGCGTTTCATTGGGGCTCCTCGTTTGTTGTGTTCTTTTTCTCGTTCGGACGCTTGGGGCCTTGCGTGAGACTGACAATCCATAGGCGCCCGCCTCGCACGGCAAGCGCAAGGCAGGCGTTGACGGTTTCGGACGATGTGACGGCTTTGCCGATCAGGGTCTTTCGGGTTCCCTGCACGCAAACGCGATTGGCATCCGCCTCGACCGAGGCGGCCAAGGGGTAAAAGGCCGTGGAGGCTTGATTACGCTCAAGATCTTGGGCCGCAAGGCGCAAGGACGAGGCTAAGGAGCCGTAACTTTCCGGGGCAACTTCCTTTAAGAAAAGATCCGTTTGGTAGGTGGCCGTTGCCGGCGTGAGATTGAGGATAAGGTTCAGGCTTTGAACGGCAAAGCGTTCCAAAAGATTGGGACTTACAGCCGAATCGGTTGCCACGTAGGTTTCCGTTGCACCGGGACTTAAGATGACGGTGCGACTTTGGTCGCTTCGTGTGAGGATCCAAAACGCTAAAACGGCATTAGTGAGAATACTGGCAGCCAAGGCAAAGAGAATGAAGCGTTTTAATCCCAAAAGAACGGCCGCTTGCTCGGTAAGGCGTGTGTACACATCCATGACATTTATCCTAAAAAATGGCGCCTGGCGCTTGCGGGCACGCGTTTAAAAACATCGAACGGCAGATGCCAAAAGCACAAGGCCAAGGCGCGATTCACTCCCCGACCCGACCGCGCTCGGCTCCAGCCCCAGCAAAGAAGACAGGACAGAACCATGCCGAATCCGACACCGTGCAAAACGATTCCGAGTGTCAGACCCACCGAGGCCACAAGCACATAGTCGATATCGAAAAATAGAAAACGCGGCGGGGCATCGAGTGTGAGCGGTACGGGTACGGGTTTCACGGCACTAACCTCCCGTGGCAAACATTGAGTCGATGATGCCCGGTGCCATCAGAAGGCACACAGCAGCGCCGACACAGGCTGCGGCGGCCACAATCGAACCGCGCACGACCCCCATCGCCAAGCCAACAAGCAAAAAGGCAATTGCCAAGGACTTTCCGAGAAAGCCCGAACACCAACCGCTCAAAAGTGTCCAAAGCTCGGAAAATTCACTTCCGGTTTCGGCCGCAAGGGCCGGATCAGCGAGAACCAAAACAGCCAGAGCTGCAATCGGAACCCAAAGAAGACGCCCGTATCGAGCGTCTGAGAAAGGCAGGATTTCCATAAAAAATCTCCTTAAATTGAAAAAATCAACGCGCAACAACCATTTATTGCGCAAGGCGCACTTTTTCATAGAACGTAAACTTTCTCTATTTTTCGGTACGAGGGATTACCCGAATGCGTGGTCCGGCCGGGCGACAGCCGGATAATGCAAAAACTCGATTTCTTTGATTTTGAAGGATATTCTCCGCAACGCAAGTTTACTGCGACGCTTATAATGAAAAAGTTTTAGAATTTTGCTAATGAATTAAAATCGTCTGTTCCAATAGTCTTTTTATTTTAGATGTTTATATAATCTGAATTGACTATTATATTTTTGTGCATAGATAATATTATCGATAATAACGTGAAAATCGGCGTCAGCCATTTATTTTGCGCAAAAGAGAAGGCGATTTTGAGGCAAAAACATTAGGGAAAACGACTAGGTTTTCTGTCGCATAAATGCAACAGAAAGGACGGGGTCGCTTGGCAAAAAGCGCCGCATTAGATCGGGTGACGGGGAAAATGCCGGAAAGCGTCGCTTTCGAACGAGCCGGCGCATACACGCCGTTTTCGGAAGGCGCTCTTTCCGAAAGCCATCAACCCCCGCACCGGGAAATCCCCTCGGCTTATAATGTCGAAAATCCCTTCTCGGATAACGAAAATGCCTCCATTACCCCGATACTCATATCACCGACACCAGAGGCAACGGCAACGCTACGAATGATTGTGGCAGAAGTGACAAAAGAGC
>UQUS01000023.1 GCA_900544335.1 uncultured Sutterella sp. | reverse complement strand
GCAAAAAGCCATCGCCCCGCTGTTCGATGAACAGTTCTGGGCACGCTAGGGAGGCGCATCGCCGAAGTCAGGAAAATGCGCGCCGACGATTCCGAGAAAATGCCTCATAATTTCTCAATCTCCCCGACAAATCAGGTCATTAACAATTATTTCGGCGGGATTGGATTTGCCGCAATCGCCTCACAGCAAGAGCGACGGGTTTTCACAATGGTGCGAAAAATACCCTTGTTTTTTTCACGAAAAAGCAAAACTCCCGGCGACATGCCTTAAGGCTCTGTCGACCGGGAGCTAAACGACCGCTCTTTTTTTTTAAAGGGACCGCCTAATCGAGCTGATTGGCAACGGCCAGATAGTCGCGCAGGCGCTCCTGAAAATCAGGACTTCTTAACTTACGAATGGCGGCCGATTCGATCTGGCGCACGCGTTCACGTGTCAGACCCATCGCCTGCCCGACTTCTTCGAGCGTGTGATCGTGGTTCGTGCCGATGCCGTAGCGTAGACGCAAGACCTGCGCTTCGCGGGGCATGAGTTCCCCGAGGCTCTTTTGAATTTCTTCTTCAAGAGCGGTTCTAAGGTACCGCTTCTGAGGATCGTCCTCATCGTCGCCCTTAACAAAATCCAAGCGCGTTGCATCCTCGTCGTCCCCGATCGGGGCATCAATCGATTCGACGCCGCGCATCGCTTGCGTTAAGAGTTGGACCTTCGCAAGCGGCACACCCGAAAGCTTGGAAAGCTCTTCGTCCGTGGGGTTCTTGCCTGTTTCCTGCAAGAACTTTTGGCGTACACGGCGAATCTTGTTATAAGACTCGGTCATGTGGACGGGAATGCGAATCGTATTGCCGTAGTCGGCCACGGCACGCGTGACGGACTGTCTTACCCACCACGTAGCGTACGTGGAGAACTTGTAGCCGCGACGATACTCGAACTTATCGACGGCTTTCATTAGACCCAGATTGCCTTCCTGAATCAGGTCCGTCATCGCAAGACCGCGATTGACGTATCCCTTGGCAATGGAAATCACAAGACGCAAGTTCGCCTCAATCATCTTGGCCTTGGCATTCGCTAGATTCGTCTGCGCCAGTTTGACTTGACGCGCGAGATCGCGCTGGTCATTGAGCGTTAACGAAGCCGTCTCCTCGCTTTCGATGATCTTTTCCTGTAGGTGTGTTAAAAGCGCGGCATTGTGCCCGATCATCTCACCCCAGCGTGTTCCGGTTCGGGAAAGTTCCTCAATCCATTGAGTGTCCGTTGCCCGGGCTTTCATTCCCTCGATAAAGTCATCAACGGGCATCCCGCAACGCTCGACCATCACATCGCGCATCTTATGCGTTAAGGCATTTAAGGCCTCGACGTGCGCGGCGATGTGGTCGGCAAATTGCGTCACGGCCTTGACGGCAAAGCGCACGGGAAGAAGCGTTTGGCTGATTTTGGCGCGCGCTTCGTTGTATTCCTTGAGTTTATCGGGTTTTCCGAAGGTCTCGCGGATGATTTTGAGTTCAACGGCGCACTCGTCAATGAGTTTTAAGGCGCGCTCTTTCATCTCTTCGAGCTGCTCGGTTGTCATGGCCGCCGCGCCGATGTCGGTTGCAACTTCGTTTTTCTCAATGACTTCGGCATCATCGACCTGAGCTAACGCCTCAAGGTCCGTAAAGCCGTCGATTACTTGATCGATCGGAATCTCGCCGCTTTTAAGACCGTCAGCCATGCGCACGAGTTCTTCGACAGCCATCGGGTGCTGAATGATGGCTGAAAGGAGCTTGGCGGTAAATTGCTCAATGGATTTAGCAACGGCAATTTCACCGGCACGTGTCAAGAGCTTATGAGCCCCGACCCCGCGAAGGTAGGCGCGAAGCGGATCCTTAGAAAGCCCGGCACTTTCCTCGGGCGTTAAAAGAGCCGCCGCATCTTCTTCACTGATGTCTTCGTCATCGGGAATAGGCTCGGGAATGATGATGTCGTCTTGCGTGGGCGCCGTCTCGAAAACCTGAACGCTCATGCGATTGAGTTGTTCGGTAATTTCCGTAAGAGCTTCTTCGGTGCGTACGGCGTTTTCAGGGAGGTAGTCGTTAATTTCCGCAATCGTTACCCAGCCGCGTTGGCGTCCGAGTTTGACAAGAGCACTGTAGCCGCCTGATTTGGGCGCAGCACCTGCCTCACCTTCGACGCCTTCGATCTCATCGGCTAATTTTTCCAAATCTTCCTGATCGTCAACGACAATTTCCTCATCGGGGTCGACCGCTTCGCCTTTTTCCGCCGCCTGTGCATTTTCGGAAACGGAAAAGCCGCCTTCATGGTCAATATCGATTCGCTTGTTCTTTTTGAGCCAATGGCGCATGTCGTCTAACGACGGTTTCTTTTTTTCTGTCATAAAACGTTGTCTCTAATCGGGAAGGAATAATCCTGACTTGCCTTAAGTTCAAAAGCCTTCATCTTGCGTCTTAAAGCAGCCCCATAAGACTTCGCAAATACACGGCGAAGCCCTTAAAACATCCGGAAACGCTAAAGCGCGCGGGGCGATTGCATTCCGCGCTCAAACGGTCGAAGGCGTCGACAGAAAAGTGCCTGAAAGGCCGGGAACGAACGTCTGTTGCTTGTCCCGCATGAAGGTCGCACGCATTGCCTGGCGAAATTTCCGCTTCCGACTGACCTGTCTCCTGAGCGTTGCCTACTCCGGCGTAGGCGTGAAATTTCGCTTGTCGGGGCGATTTTATTGCCCGAAACGAAATCTTTCAAGAATGGCGGTCTACAATTGGCGTTGTCATCTTTTGCGGAGCGCAACACCCTATAATCGTTCGCAATTGAATAAAGCGCATTACCATGACCGATCTCATTGAACGCACTTGTGCTCTTGCACGCGCCTCGCACGAATATCTAAAACAAGCCCTTGCAGATGCCGGATACCCTCAAATCGAGCCCTGCCACGGCGATGTTTTTCACGTGCTTTTTGAGCATGAGTCCGTGGGAATTGCGCAACTGTCCGAAAAAACGCATCGAAGCAAGTCAACCGTATCGGTTATGGTTACGCGCCTTACCAAACTCGGACTTGTTTGCAAACACGAAAACAAAGCCGACGGTCGAGCTCTATGTGTTTGTCTGACAAAAAGGGGGCGCGAACTAAAGCCGATTTTTGAGAAGATTTCATTTTCGCTCAATGAAAGTTTTACTCGAGGCTTTTCAAAAGAGGACCTCAGAGGACTTCAAATCGCTCTCGAACGTGCGACTCGAAATCTTAAATCCGACCTAAAGTAACGCGATTTACAAACTTTTACCGTTTTACTCACTCATTTCGTTCGTATACGAACTAAAATTTGGCTTGTTTCAAGATACGGATCTTGCTCTGTTTTCAACATCATGCATAAAGGTCAGACAAATGACAGACTTTAAAATCACGCATATCGACAGAAACGCCGCACGCACGGAGCTCCATGACAAGCTCGGGCTTACCGGATGTGAAGCATCGTTCAATACCCTTAGCCCCGGAACCGGCGCTCCGTTCGTTCACTGCCACACAAACAATGAAGAACTTTACGGAATTATTTCCGGCAAAGGAGCGCTTTACATCGACGGCTCCGTACGGGAAATCACGGCCGGCGACTGGTTTGCAATCGGACCTGCCGTGCACCGCGCCCTTGTTGCGGCCAAGGATTCGTCTATGACGTTTATCTGCATTCAATCCGCTCAAAACAGTCTTAAGGGATACACGCAAACGGACGGCAAGCTTTGCCAAGATAAAGCACCGTGGATGGCCTGAACAATTGAAAACGAAGGCCGAGGAAAACCGTCAGGCAATATCGGCGGTCGAATCGGCCTCAATTTTTTTTAATTCCGCCGTCAATTCCCTTTCGCGTTCAGCCCATTTGCGATAAGCCTTCGCATCAAAGGGCTCGGTTGCCGCCAGTGTGCGCACTTTCTCGGAAACCCTCTCTTTCTCAAGACGCACGAAGGCCGCGTGGGTCTCAAGACGCGCTTTCGTGAGCGGCGTCATAAGAACGATTTCTTTTGCAAAAATCTCTTTGTAGGCGCGGTAATTATCACTGGCCTCAAGCATGGCTAAAAGAACCTGCGGCTCTTCGATGGGCGTTTCCCCGGCCAAAGCCGTGCGCCAGACCTCGAGAATCTGACGCGAGAGCGTATCGTCCTTTCCGATAAAGGAGTCCTCGACAGAGGTCGAAAACTCCGAGCAAAGCGACGGGAAACTTAAGAAATTCGCGAGAATCCGTGAAGCAAAATTGCCGGCTTCCGGTAAAGGCGTAATCGGTGCCTTGACCTGGGAAATTCCGCGACGCCAACGGGGCTTGGCGACCTCGGGTGTCGTAACAACGGGCCGAGGCTTGGCAATCCCGAAGGCCTCTTCAACCGCATCGGGGCTCATGCGCGCTTTCATCGCCAAGAAACTCACAAGTTGCGCACGCAAGAAGGGTGCCGAGCGCATGGAAGCGACAAGGGGTTTAGCTTGAGAGAGAAACTGCCCTCGCCCTTCGGGCGTCATAAGGTCTTTGCCTTCGGACACCGTTTTAACAAAAAACTCACTTAAGGAAAGGCTTTTACCTAAAGCCTCTTCGAAAGCAGCCGCTCCCTTTTCTTTAATAAGGCTATCGGGATCGTGCTCTACCGGTAGCACGATAAAGCGCACCTCTTGGTTATCGGCAATCACAGAAAGAGAGGCCGTCATGCCCCGCGTTAAGGCGTGCTGACCGGCGCTATCGCCGTCAAAGCAAAAGTAGACGGTGTCGGTAATTTTAAGTAGGCGCCTGACGTGTTCGCTTGTAACCGATGTTCCGAGAGCCGCCACAGCCTCGGTAAATCCGGCTTGCGAAAGCGAAATCACATCCATGTAGCCTTCGACGATAATCGCGCGGTGCTTGGCGCGAATGGCATCGGCCGCTTCATATAGGCCGTAGATTTCCGTTCCTTTGTGGTAAATCGGGGTTTCCGGACCGTTTAGGTACTTGGGGTGCTCGTCACCGTTTAACGTTCTTGCTCCGAAACTAATCACCTGTCCGCGGCGATTGCGAATCGGAAACATCACGCGTCCGCGAAAACGGTCATACCGGTGCCTTGCGTCTTTACGAATTACAAGACCGCACCCGGCCGTATCTTCCAATTCCGGGCTGTCATAAAGCGTCGGCCCCAAAACGTCCTTTAACGCATTCCAGGCATCGGGAGAAAACCCCAGGCAAAAGCGCGCCGCCGTCTCAGGCGTAATGCCGCGATTTTTAAGATACTCTTTGGCGCGTGGGGCGGTTTCAAGCGATTTGCGGTAAAAGTCAGCTGCCGCCTGCATGTGGTCAAAAAGCGTCTTTGCGCGGGCGCTTTTTTCTCGCCCTGTCGCATCCTCGGGAACAGCCATCCCGAGGCGACCGGCCAGGGTTCGTACGGCTTCCGGGTACGTCAGTCCCTCGTAGGCCATCGTAAAGCCGATGGCGTTTCCGAACACGCCGCACCCGAAACACTTGTAGATCTGTTTACTCGGGGTGACGGTAAAAGACGGCGTTTTTTCCTTGTGAAACGGGCAGCAGGCAATGTAATTTTTCCCCGTCTTTTTTAAGGGGACGTGTTTGCCGATGACTTCGACAATGTCAAGTCGGCTCAATAGTTCCTGAATAAAACTCTGGGGAATCACAAGGGACCTGCTGACAGATTAACCGGCTAAAACGCTTTTAACGACGGAGCTCACAACACTCATGTCGGCCTTACCGGCAAGTTTTCCCTTGACGGCGCCCATGACTTTACCCATGGCGCTCATGCCCGAAACCCCCATCTCGGAGACAACACTCGTGACAACGGAACGCACTTCCTCTTCTGTCATCATCTGGGGCATGTAGGCCGAAAGCACATCGATTTCCGCGCTTTCTTTGGCCGCTAAGTCTTCGCGACCGGCGGCTTTATATTGGGCAACCGAGTCGCGGCGCTGCTTAATAAGTTTTCCGATTACGGCCGTAACCACATCATCGGTCGGCGCAATACGCTCATCGACCTCACGCTGCTTGACAGCCGCGAGCAACAGGCGAATGCACGACAAACGCGCCGAGTCGTGCGCTTTCATAGCGACTTTCATGTCGCTTACGATTTTCTCTTTCAGAGTCATTTTTTTACCTCAAAAGAAAGAAAACGGCCGACGCAGAAAACCTGCGCAGGCCGCTCATTGCGTTGAATGCGAACCGAGATTAATAAAGCTTCTTCGGTAACATCATGCTGCGAAGACGCTTGTAGTGACGCTTAATTGCGGCGGCCTTCTTGCGCTTACGCTCGGCAGTGGGCTTCTCATAGAACTCGCGGGCGCGAAGCTCGGTGAGCAAACCCGACTTTTCGATGGTGCGCTTAAAGCGGCGCATTGCGACTTCAAACGGTTCGTTTTCTTTAACGCGAATGGTGGGCATTGATAAACACCTAATCCTTTGTGGTTGGTTTATATGAAATCACTTCGGACAGTCCCACGACCGAAGCAATGAAAAATTTAGGGTTGGGATTTTGGCACAGTCAGCGGGAGAGTGCAATGGAAAAAGCACAATTTTTTCAGAGGCATCGTGCATTCCGATTAAAAACCCCTCCGTTGTCTCTTTGAATCGGGCCGAAAGAGTGACCCTCTTTCAGCCCGAATTGAGCAAAACCTGCGACTCGAACGACGCTTTAGAAGGAATATCTAAATCCCACGTGCGCACGCCACTCTTCATCGAGCGTTGCGCCCGACGTGCGCTCCAGGCCGCCATAGACATAGGCATTCTTGCCGATGTTGATGTTAGCTCCAAGGCCGTACTCGACCCACGTGTCTTCCCCGTTCACCTTGTAGGAATTCACTCCGCTTCGAATCGTGGCATCGCCTAAGAACTCGTGCACGGCCGAAGCGTGAACATAGACATTACCCCAGCCGTCCGGGCAATTCAGACCGGCAGCAAAACCGGCACGTCCGAGAAGGCTATCGACCGTATCAAACGAGTAAGAAGCCGCCCCTCCGAGTTTTAACGTATCGGCATCGGTGTAGGTGTACGTGATTTCTGCCTGCGGTTCGACAAAGAACATCGATGTGACGTCGTAGCGCCAACCGATTTCGCCCGAAAGGCTTAGGGCCGTATTATCAGCTGACCCTTTAAGGCGCCCGTCGACCGTGTAATCGGCCTTCGAAAGTGCAGCGCGTCCGATCACATCGACAAAGACACCGTTATCAAAGGTCTTCGTACCGTAAAGCGCAAGGCTATACGAATCCATATCCGCATCGCCGCGCTTCATATCGGCATCGGACTTGGTGTAGGCAAACGCAAGGCCGAAACGCGGGGCATTGTCCGAAGGCATCGTATCAATACCGACTTGTACTGTCGTAAAGTTGTTTTTAAGACTATTGGAACCCTTGAGTTTTCCGCCGTCATAGCGCACCCAAGCGCCGTGCGTACCCGATGCTGAGCGGATGTCGCCCAAACGCTTTCTTACGTCATTCATGAGGATGCGGTTGATTGCCAGAGACGAAACCATCGAAACATCAAGCGTATTGGACATGACGGAATTGACGTGCGAGGACACGTTTCGAGCCTTGCCGTTTGCCCCCACAACGGCTGTGGTTTCTCCGGCAGAAAAGCCCTCGGGGAGAACAACCGCTGCACCTTCGATTACGGCCTGCCCTTCGAATTTTTCAAGAAGCGCATTGACATCGCCGCCGAGTGCGTCATTTACCTCGCTCGTCGTACTGAGTGTGAGATTCTCCCCGGCAATGGCGTTGTTTGTGACGTGAACTGTGGCATCGGCATTGCCGAGCGTCAGTTTCGTCTTTTTGCCATCGGCCCCCTCGAGTTTTCCGATGGCGGCATCCTTGTTAAAAACCGTCTCTCCGATGAGAACGAGAGTGCCGCTGGCCGCCTTGACCTCTCCGTTAATCGTTGTTGTGCCTTCTAAGGTCAACTTTCTTTTATCGGCGTGGTCAACATCACCCGCATCAAACACCGACATACGATTCGCGGCATCAATCTCCTTTACATATCCGAGTAGGACGTTATCGTTTAGAGCAATTTGAGGAGCGCAAATATGAGCCGTAGCTCCGGGCGCCGCTTCACTGTTTACGATTGTTGCAATGCTGACAGCGGCCGAGTTTTCGGATTTTTCCTTAGTTCCGATTTGAATGCTTTTTTCAGAGGTAACTTCTACCGTGGTCAAATCTTCATTGACACTAACATTTGTTCGGGAAATCCCTAAGCCTCGATCTTTCCCCAAAAGAACCACGCCCTCCGTTCCGGTTAATTTAACCGTTGCATGTCCTTTCCCGTTGTACTGATTCTCTCCCCAACTTCCGACCGAACTTGCGACAACAGCACCCGATGTGTCACTGACAACTGTGAGAAGTCCTTGAGACTGAATGTCCACTGCAGAGGCGCCCTCATTATTCCCGAAATTACCGGCAAACACTGCAGGCGATCCGGTAGAGTGCAAATAGACATTTCCGTTTGCTGAGATAGAGGCTTTCCCCTTTGTTTGCGTCATAACAACATTTCCCGGGGAAGTCATCGTCACTTCATCCGCTCCGACAATGGCAACGTTTCCGCCGAAAGCGTGGATTAGGGTATTGGTAAGTGCATCAATGACAAGATTCTTGACCTCATCAATTTTCAATGTTTTTCCACCACTAGCCAACAAAGTCGAATCAGACCCGTTTGCAGATTTCTGATAAATTGTAAGGCTCTTCCGCCCAGAGAGTGTGACATCGGCGTTTGTCGCACCAACAAGATTGACTATCTTCTTATTCGCTCCCATATCCGGATAGGGATTATTCAGTTCAAATTGATAGGTACTGGCATCTTGGATTTTGGAAAGCCAATCACTATAAGAGAGTTCCCCTTCGAGTTGCGCCCCATTGACTTTTACAACGAGTTTTGCATCCTCTGCGCAAGCGATTCCGGATGCCACCAAGCCGGCCAACCCGACGGCAATCACAGTTTTCGCCCCCTTCCCTTGCATCGAACGGGCCATTTCGCTTACAGCCGTCATCCCCGAACGGGCGCGGTTATAGACAACCTTAAATGTCTTATTCATGGAATTTCCCCCTCGCAAATCAAGACTGATTTCATTGCGGACAGATGCGCCGCAAAGCTTATCTTCTCGGAAGGTCGTTCTTTAAAAACGGACTTTTAAAAGCGGCGTTTCCTTCAAAAACTTATTGCAACTTTCAAGACCCTTTCCGAGAGAAGCCAAAGGGATTGTCCCTCCGTCCGGGGGGGGGGCAAGCCTTGATATTAAATGCTTTTTTCGTGTTGCCGATGTGCAACTTAGGGGATTTCTTCAGTGGGGCGAAACCGCTAATTTTTGAAAAACTTGTGCTAGCGAAATCTCGTATTTTCCGCAATCTACCTTTCGGCACAGTTCCGAGATCTATGTCGGGCAGATTACAATCAAAGCTCTTACGGATTGTCAACGCATGCAACCTATTCTCTTACACGCCTGTTGCGCACCCTGCTCGGCTGCGGTTTTGGAGTGGCTTTTAAAAAACGCCATGACGCCGACTGTTTTCTTTTACAACCCGAACATCGCGCCCTTAGCCGAATACGAAAAACGCAAGGCCGAACTCGTGCGACATTGCCAAAGGCTCGGCGTCGCTTTTATCGACGGCGATTACGATCATGAAGATTGGCTTGAAGCGACAAAAGGGCTTGAAAACGAACCGGAGCGCGGACACCGGTGCGACGTGTGTTTTTACCTCCGTCTTAAAGAAGCCGCGCGGAAGTGCGTGGAACTCAGCATCCCTGTCTTTACCACAACGCTGGCCTCAAGCCGTTGGAAGTCACTAGAGCAAGTCAATGCCGCGGGACTAAAAGCTGCTGACGAAGAAGGCGTACGCTATTGGGACAAGAATTGGCGCAAGGACGGGCTTCAGGAGCGGCGTGGCATTCTTCTTAAAACCTACGGCTTTTACAACCAAACCTGGTGCGGCTGTGAATACTCAAAGCGCGATGCCGACATGCACCGCGCCTTGCGACAGATACGCGACAGCACCTCGGACTAACGCATCGCCTCGGGCATCACGAGGCTTCGCACGTCCACCCGAATCTTCGTGCGCATAAGGCCGTTTTCAATCAAAAAACGCTTGTCTTCTTCCATTCCGACAATATCGTCCTCGGTAAGAACATCGTAAAACGAGGACCAGTCAAAAAGCTTTTGCGCCACAATCGGGCTTACACCCTGGGCCTTAGCGCCCATTTCCAAGGCTTTCTCTTTGTTCTCGTTGATCCACGCATGCGCCTTGCGGTGGACGGCAACGACGCGCTTAACCACATCGGGGTGTTCTTGGGCATATGCACGGCGAGCAACCATCACCAAATTGGGTTTAACAAGCCCTTCGGCTGTCGTGATGGTTTTCATGCCGGCGTCATTAGCCTTAACCACGAGCCCGGCAGCTAAAAGCGCCGCATCGACCGAGTTGCCGACAAGTGCTGCGTACGCTTTCGGAGGATCCATGCTCACAAACTCAATGTCTTTCATCGTCATCCCTTCTTTTTTAAGAGCAGCGACGAGCATCTGGTGTAAGACGGTGCCGCGGGGACCGGCGACAGTTTTGCCTTTAAGGTCTTTGACCGAGTAGTTTTGCCCTTTTTTCCCGACAAGCGCAAAGACGCGACTCGGGTGCGCGGCCCCCGTGGCAACGACTAGGTCATTACCGACGCCGGCGGCAAGTAAAAGCGAGGCCGTATTCATCACAGCCGAGACATCCAGAGCTCCGGCAGCCAACGCCTGCGCCTGTTTGGCCCCGGAATTGATCTCGTGCCAGATGACTTTCACATCGGACCCGGCAAACTCCTTTTCGAGCATGCGGTTCTCTTTCATCACGATGTTTTGTAGATTAAACGGGGACTTGACGTAACAGATATTTAGGTCCGTAGCCAGTGCCGTCAAAGACGTCATCGACAAAACGGCCGAAAAAAGCATCGCACCGCAAAAGAGGTTTTGTTTCATACGTACTCCTTAAAAAGCGAGTCAATTTTTTAAGAAAAACTTTCACCGAGAATGCGCGAGAAAATCGCCGAGCGTAGTGCCACGATTTCCTCGGATGTCTCGTGCCGGGGACGGGGACTTGTCAGGGTCCACGTTTGACAAATCGTTCCGCCCTCCAAGAGAACAATACGGTCGGCAAGCATGAGAGCCTCGGAAACGTCGTGCGTCACAAGAAGGACCCCGGAGTGCGTGACCGAAAGAATGCGTGTAAGTTCACGCTGCATCAGGCGCCGCGTTAAGGCATCTAACGCCCCGAACGGTTCATCAAGAAGAAGGAGTTCGGGTTTTGGCGCCAAGGCACGCGCCAAGGCCACGCGCTGGGCCATCCCGCCCGAAAGATCCGTCGGATGCGCGTTTTGCGACTCGAGCATGCGCGTAAGCGCCAGGACTTCGGTAACAGCTTCATCGACCTTCCGGGTATTCTCTTCATGCTGAAGCGCGAGTGCCACATTCTCGCGTACGCTCTTCCAAGGTAAAAGGCGCGGTTCCTGAAAGACAATTCCGAAGGAGGTCTCCGGGGCAAATGCAATGGTCCCGGCATCGGGCACTTCAAGGCCGGCTAAAAGCCTTAAAAGCGTTGTCTTCCCGCAACCGCTTTGCCCGAGAACGGCAAGGACCTCTCCGGCATTAAGCGTTAAGTTCAAATCTCGAACGGGGGTAACACGCCCCTCTCCTATCCCGAAGGATTTGGTGAGTCCCTTAACAACGATAAGCGGAGTTACTTGAGCCATGTCATTGCCTTTGCCTGAAGTTCACCGCCCCAAGGCGAAATCTTTGACGCAAGTGCCACAAAGGCCGTGTCGGCCAAAATGCCGAGAATTGCAATCGAAAAGATGCCGACGAGCATAACGTCCGTGCGCCCGAGTTCGGCAGCGTCTTGTATAAGCCACCCGAGGCCCGAGGCCGCGGCAATAAGTTCTGCTCCGATCAGGGCCCGCCAGGCAAAACCGAACCCGAGGCGCATACAGGTCATCACCGACGGAAGCGTCTGGGGCAAGATGATGTGTCGGAACGTTTCTTCGGGTGTGAGTTTTAAAATCCTGGCAAGTTCCAAGAACTTGGGATCGACGTGCCGGAAAGCAGAAAAACTCGTCAGGTACACAGAAAAGAAACTGGCGAGCATGACGATGGCTAACTTCGGAGCCTCCCCGATTCCGAGCCACAAAATCAAAAGCGGCACGAGCGACAAGGGCGGCACGATGCGGATAAATTCCAGGGGGTAGTGAAGCGCCTCTTCAAGTAGCGCATGGCGCGCGCACATCCAGGACATAAAAAGCGCCAAAGACGCACTGACGGTGTACCCGGCAATGACGCGTAAGAAACTTGCCGCAGCGTGCGTAAAAAGCGAGCCGTCGCAAAGCATGCCGTAGGCAGCTCGGAGCACGTCAGAAGGCGACGGCAACAACAAGGGATTTACAAGCCCCAAGGCGCTTGAAAGAGCCCAAGCCACAAGGACGGCCGCCGGGAGCGCCGCCGAAAGGAAGAACTTTTTACCCATCATCTTCCGAATCATCAATCCGTATACCCAATATCAGAAGGCGTATCTTAAGGGAGAATTCCCGTAATCTGCACTCGGAAAAAGACCGACCCTTCCCGTTGACTTCGCTACAATGGAGCGATAACCCTTTCATTTAGAGTCAATCATGCACATTACAGTATTTCTCGGCGCGAAATTCGGCAAAAACTCCGTCTATCAGGAGCGCATCACCGAGCTTGCCGATTGGATCGGACGTTCCGGCCACACGCTCGTGTACGGCGGATCGAAAGAAGGTCTCATGGGAATTCTTGCCGACACGGCTTTGAAAGCCGGGGGCGAAGTAATCGGCATCGAACCGCAGTTTTTTATTGAAAGCGCCGTGCAGCACGAAGGGTTGACGCAACTGATTGTCACAAAAGACATGGCCGAACGCAAAAAGGAACTCATTGCTCGCGGCGATGCGTTCATTGTGTTTCCCGGGGGCTTCGGCACGATGGAAGAATTTGCCGATGTCCTCTCGGCAATTGCCTTAAAGCACCTTAGTGCTCCGTGTATCTTTTATAACCTAAACGGCTACTACGATTTGATTCATCAGTATTTGGACCACATGATTGACGTGGGCTTTGCCGTTGAGGATCAAAGAAAAGGCGTGTACTTTGTCGATAACCTGGCGGACATTGAAGCGATTCTCGCCAAGGTTTAGTTTTTTAAGTCAGTCCCTTTCCGCCACTTTTGTTCTTTTTAAACGAACCCTGGCTCGCACGAAAGCCGCAAAGAGCTCGCCGGAAATGCAACCGGCGTGTGTCTTTCGGCTTTTTTGTTTGGTTTCAACTCATTGCCCCCCGAAAGTCCGAATTTGCGAAAGAGGCCGCACGTCACGCCGAAAAAAAAGCCTCAGAAAACGACGATCTAAATGGACAAAGGCTCTTAAAAACTGCGCAATCGTGGAAAAATAACTAAAAAATACGTGCGCATTCGTGGAAAATCGTAGGTAAAATAGCGGCGCAAACGTGAAAAATCAACAAAAAAGGCGCGCGCAATTGTGAGTGTCGCTTTTTTCCGGGTATACGATAAGGACCGCGATGTTCGAACGAAAGATTTTCCGAGCCATGCTTCGTTGGAAGGAGCACTACGCTCCGAACTATGCCCTCTTTTTAAAGGGAGCACGACGTGTCGGTAAAACCACGCTCGCCGAAAAATTAGGACGCGAAGCCTACGCTTCGTACATCCTCGTGCGTTTCGATAACGCCGACGCCTCGATTAAGGATCTTTTTATCAATGGGCTACGCGACTTAGATACGTTCTTCGTGCAGTTGCAACTGCAATACCGCACACGACTTTTTGAGCGTAAGTCCCTGATTATTCTTGACGAGATTCAACTTTTCCCGCAGGCGCGCCAAGCCCTCAAAACACTTTTGGAAGACGGGCGATACGATTATCTGGAAACCGGGTCACTTGCGGGTATTACGAAAAAAAGCCCGGAGATTCTGATTCCGTCCGAGGAATACGCTCTTGACGTGCTCCCGCTCGATTTCGAGGAGTTTTTGTGGGCTCAGGGCGACACGATGACCTATCCGGTTCTCAAAGAGCATTTCACGACCCGCAAACCCATGGGCGGTCTACACCAGACGGTGATGAAAGTCTTTCGAGAATACATGCTCATCGGCGGAATGCCGCAGGTCGTTTCGGCCTTCGTGCCGAAGAAAGATTTTGCGGCAGCCGACTTTGTTAAACAGCAAATCCTCTCGCTCTACAAAAACGACATGGCCGAGCAAAACGAAGAGCGCTCCGAATATGTCACTGATTTTTTCAATCGCATTCCGGCCGAACTCTCGCAACATGATAAGTGCTACGTGCTTGCACACATTAACGACCAAGCTCGAATGCGTGAATATCGCGGTCCGATTCGCTGGCTTGACGAAGCGATGATTGTCAATATCGCTAGTAAAGTCGACGAGCCGAGTGCCGCCCTCAATTTGAGCATTTCCGACCCGCGTTTTAAATGCTATATGGCAGATACGGGGCTGTTGGTATCTCTGGCTTTTTCCGACCGTCCGTTTCTGGAAAACGACCTGTATCTATCGGTTTTAAATGACAGACTCGGCGTCAATGAAGGGATGCTCATTGAAAACATTGTCGCACAGTCGCTGAAAGCCTCGGGGCACCGGCTCTTCTTTTACACGCAGCGCAACCCATCCACTCGCAAGACACTCATGGATATAGATTTTCTGATTCAATCCGGGAAAAAATTTGTTCCCATCGAAGTGAAATCCGCCGACTCTTGCAACCTAAAGTCTCTGCTTCGCCTCAAGGAGATTTACGGCAAGCGCATCGGCGATGCGATTGTCCTGCATCACGGGGAGATAAAAGACGAAAACGGTATCGTTTTTCTTCCCTACTATATGGCGCCTTTGCTTTAAGTAAGACCGTCGCCGGTTCTTACCTTGGTCCTAAAGCCCCTTGATTGCCGACCTCACGTGTGGCATCAGGGCAGCGTTAAAGGTCCAAACTGTTGGGCATCAAGAGGAAGTCCTCAAGCCCCATAATAAGAACGCCGTTTTCGTTATACCAACGCTTGATTCGATCTTTGACAACAATGATTTTTTTGAAGGAATCCCGAATGTGAATCAGCGGTTTTTGCTCCTGCTCCATCTTCTCGGAATCGGGGATAGCAAAGGCCGATTGGATGTTGTAGCGCTTATCTCCCCGGTTGCAGACAAAATCCACTTCCAAGCGTTTACGAACACTCACTGCATTTCTCAAGAATTGATTACGAATCGGCAAAAAAGGATGTCCTGGCCTTTATAGAAGGAAAATCCGTGGAACAACTCGCACTCTGGGATGCAGATTTTTTTAGCCAAATCGTTGATGGAATCGAAGAAACCGCAAAGGGGAAATAAGAGACTTGCTGGCGGAGAAGGAGGGATTCGAACCCTCGAGACCAGTATATGTTGATCTGCGCCCTTAGCAGGGGCGTGCCTTCAGCCACTCGGCCACTTCTCCAACCAAGCGGTTTCCCGTCGGGGAAACCGAGAACTCGCATCATACCGAATTTGGTGAATTTTTGCTTTCGTTCGGATCCTCGTACAGGCGGATCCCGTCTTTAAGCCACGGAGCCACAGCAATGAGCCCGGGGAGCACCTCATCGCGTAAAACAGAACGCACGGCCTGATAACACATCTCGGTCAAATTCTTGTCTTCGGACTTGTCGGTAATCAGAACCAAATCACGGCAAAGCACAGGCTCAGGCATCGGAACGGCCGTAACTCCTTTTGCAATCGCTCGTGTCTGCAAAATCGTCGATGGGCGCGTAATCGTCCAGCCGAGGTTGTCCGCAATGAGTGTGACCATCATTGTGTTCGAGTCAACTTCAAGTTTGTTAGGAAGCGAGAGAGATTGCGAGGAAAGATACGTTTCATTCAATCGTCCGCCCCCGCTTTCGTGATAGTAATAGATACAGGGTTTCCCGCAAAACTGAAGATCGGCCCACGTCCACGGACCCGTTTTGCTCTTAGCCATTGCCTCGGGTAGTAGCAGTACCGACGGCTCCCGAAATAGGAGCCTGCGATTGAGCCCCTGGATCCCCGGAAATAAGTCACTTGAAACAATCATATCGAGTTTGTGCTCAAGCAAGTGACTGACAAGAGTATTGGAGGTAGCCGTAATCTGCAAAAGGCGCGACGTGACAGGAAGGAGTTTTTCGATGAGTTTCGGGATAAGATTGAGAGAAAGACTTTCAACGCACCCTACGCGAATCACGGGGTTTAAGGCATTCCTTAATCGTATTCGACCGACGGTGTCTTCCAAGGCATTGGCGTGGCGCTTTATCTCGTGATAAAGAACCCGCCCTTCGGGCGTCGGGGCAATCGGGCGCACGGAACGATTCAAAAGCGTCAAGCCGAGCCTTCTTTCCAAAGCATCGATTCGACGAGAAACCGAAGACTGCGTCTGACCGATGGCAGAGGCGGCTTTGGAAAAACTTTGCAATTCACAAATCAAAATAAAAAGAATCGCATCGGCATCGAAAAGCTCCGATTGCATCGCATGGCACCCCATCGTTTTATCTCCGTCTCGTGTATACAAATTCCCTTTTTGCATTATTCCGTAGTTTCCGCCCCATCGGGATGGCCTATTCCCACAAAGCATAAAGAGTATTCCGAAGATAAAAGAACCCTGAGGGTATTACCTTACTCGATTTTACAGTCGGTCTGGTTTTCAGGATTCCTTCGGAGTCTCGAAATATTCCCCAACCCCTTAGCGGAGACTTAAATGATTTGGCTTGAAGGTTTAATTATTCTCGCTTGTATCATGATCGGTGCGAGAAAAAACGGGGTCGCCATGGGTTTTGCAGGCGGCGTTGGACTGATCCTTTTGGTGTTTGTCTTCGGCTTACGTCCGAGTTCACCCCCCATTAACGTTCTTCTGATTATTCTGGCAGTCTCGTCGATGGCCGCCACGTTGCAATGTGCAGGCGGTCTGGATTTGCTCGTTTCCATTGCCGAAAAAATACTGCGCAACAATCCGAATCGGATTACCGTCATGGCTCCAATCGTGACCTTCGTCTTTACGATGTTTACGGGAACCAGTTACGTCGCAATGGCCGTGTATCCGGTCATTTCCGAAGTGGCCTTAGAAGCGGGCATTCGCGTCGAGCGTCCGATGTCCATTGCCATGGTCGCCAGTCAACACGGTATTTCGGCCTCGCCCGTCTCGGCCTCCACAGCCGCCCTTTTAGGCGTTCTTGCCGTACACGGTGTCACGCTCGGTCAGATTATGGCTGTTGCGATTCCTGCTATTTTCATCGGTTGCATGTTAGGCGCCGTGAGTGTCTACAAGCGCGGAGCGGAACTTGCCGATGACCCGGAATTTCAGAGACGGCTGAAATCCGGGGAACTCACGGCCCAAGAAAACCGTCCTGCCTATGTTCCGACACGAGAAGCCAAACTCTCGGTCACAATCTTCGGCATTGCCGTAGCTCTGATTGTGCTTCTCGGAAGTTTTAAGGGCCTGATGCCTTCCTGGAATGTAAACGGCAAGCTCGTACGCCTTTCCATTCCCAATGCGATTGAAATGATTGCCTTCGCCGCATCGTTCCTGATGGTACTGACATGCAACATTGCTCCGGGCAAAATTGCAAAATCCGGCGTCTTTACTGCCGGGATGACAGGCGTGATTGCAATTTTCGGCATTGCTTGGATGACCGATACGTTCTTTTTAGCCCACAAGGCTGAATTCATTGCCAACCTCGGCGGTACCGTCCAAGCTTATCCGTGGCTTTTCGGTGTCGTGCTTTTCGGGATGAGTGCCCTGCTTTTAAGTCAAGGTGCGACAACCAGTTCCTTAATGCCGATCGGCGCCTCTTTAGGGCTTCCTGTTTCTTCCTTGGTTGCCATGGCACCCGCCGTTAACGGCCTGTTTTTCTTCCCGGCAACAGGATCGGCCATCAGCGCTTTGACATTTGACCGCTCCGGAACAACTCATATCGGCAAATACGTTCTCAATCACAGCTATCAACGACCGGGCTTTGTCACGTGCATAAGCTCCATCGTGATCGGCTTTGTGATTGCCTCTTTTGTTTTTTAACCCCATTTGACTGACGGAGAAAACCTTATGCGAATGGAACACGATTTACTCGGAGACCTACCGGTACCCGATGATGCCTACTACGGTATTCAGACCGTTCGATGTGCGGCCAACTACGATGTGACCGACCGAACCTTTAACGACCTACCTGAGGTTATTCGCGCCGTGGCAGAAGTGAAAAAAGCCTGCGCGATAACCAATGCGCAAATCGGTGCCTTGGATAAAAAGAAAGCCGCGGCAATCGAAGAGGCGTGCGACGAGATTATCGCCGGAAAAATGGCAGGGCAATTCCCTGTCAACGTCTGGCGTTCGCACGGCACGGGCGTAAACATGAACGTCAACGAAGTCATTGCCAATCGCGCCAATGAAATACTGACCGGACACAAAGGGTATGAGGCCGTCCACCCCAATACCCACGTCAATATGTGTCAATCTTCCAACGACACATATCCGACGGCAGAGGCAATTGTCCTTTATCGTATGATCGGAAAGGCCCTCAAATCCGTTCGGTACTTAGAAGAAGCATTAGCAAAAAAAGCACTTGAATTTAAAGACGACGTGCGCCTTGGACGTACCTGCATGCAAGATGCCGTCCCGATGACCTTCGGTCAGGTCTTCGGCGGTTATCACGCAATGATGAAAAGAAATCGCGTCCGACTGGAAAAACTGCAGCCGGAGTACCAAGAAGCCATCCTAGGCGCCACGGTGCTCGGAACCGGAATCGGCCAGATGCCCGGATACAACGAAGCCATCTATGAAAACCTTTCACGCGTCGTAGGTTTTTCGATGCACCAAGCAAAAATGGACGGAGAAGTTATCGAAGATAGCGCCCTTTTTGACGGCTCGGCGAATAACGACGGCCTGATGGTCCTCATGAGCGTCATAAAAGCCATTGCCTGCGCAGGCGGCAAAATCGGCAACGACCTGTATATTTTTTCTTCAGGTCCGAGGACCGGTATCGGAGAATTCATTCTCCCGTCTATTGCGCCGGGAAGCTCGATCATGCCGGGAAAACTCAACCCGTATATGCCCGAACTTCTTTTGCAGATTATGCAACAGGTCATGAGTCACGATGCCGTAGCGACACTGACGATTAACGAATCGGAACTGGATTTGTGTTCGAGCACATGTGCCTCGTTTATGGGCGCCATGGAATCGTTGGAGCTCATTGAAAAGGGCTTTAGGCTCTTTACCGACCTGTGCTTAAAAGATTTGACGATTAACCGGGAAAAAGCGCGCAAAAACGCTGAGATGTCGACTTCGAACGCGACAATCGCCAGTGCCCTTTTTGGCTATCCGACAGGAACACGTATTGCACAGATTGCCTACAAGGAAAAGATTACTTGCAAGGAAGCGGCACTGCGCGAGGGTCTTGTTAGCCCTGAAGTGGCCGAAGAAATTTTCGACGTCACAAAGCTTGCGCATCGTAAAGACACGGTTGCCATGCTCTCTAAATACGGCGCTTTACGCGCCATCGGTTAATCGACGGGAGAATTCGAAATGACACAAATGCGAGTTGAACACGACGGACTCGGAGAACTCGAGATTCCCGAGAGCGCCTACTACGGAATCGTCTCGGAGAGAAATCGCCGGGCGTTTGATGTGGGACCCTTAACGCTCGATGACTACCCGAGCTACATTCGTTCGGTAGCCTTATGCAAAATTGCCTGTGCCCGAGCCAATGTCCAAATCGGCGCCTTAGATCCGGAAAAGGCTAAATATATCGAATTAGCCGCTCGAGAAGTTGCCGACGGCAAGATGAAAGGTCAGTTTGTCGTAAACATTTATCGCGGCTCGGGGACTCCGACCAACATGATTGTTAACGAAGTCGTTGCGCACCGAGCCAACGAACTCATGACGGGCAGTAAAACCGGTCCCATTCACCCCAATACGCATGTCAATATGTGCCAGTCGACGAACGACCTTGTGCCGACGGCCAAAGAGATGGTTATCTACGAGGAGCTCGGAAAAGTCATTGACGCGAGCAAAATCCTACAAGCTTCTTTACAAAAGAAGTCAACGGAATTTGCCGATGTCATCAAGATGGGAAGAACGTGCCTGCAAGATGCTGTGCCGCTCACACTCGGCCAAGAATTCGGGGCTTTTGCTCATGCAACCGGACGTCTTGTTAAGCGTCTGAAGCTTGAACGTGAACACTGGAATAAATCGTGCTTGGGAGGAACGGCGGTCGGTACGGGTATGAGTTGTCTACCGGGCTTTCGGCAAGTCATTGCACAGCACTTAAGTGACGTGTGCGGCAGACCCATTGAAACCGAAGAAGACCTTTTTGACGGCATGATGGCAACCGACGGTCTTGTCATTGCCCATGCGCACGTACAGGCCCTCGCAACCCTTGTTTGGAAGATGGCACGCGACATTCGACTTTTGGCTTCCGGTCCGAGAGCCGGTTTCGGGGAAATCAATCTCCCGGCCGTTGCACCGGGAAGTTCGATTATGCCCGGTAAGGTCAATCCCGTCATTCCCGAAATGGTGTTTCTGACAACAGACCGTGTCAGTGCGAATCACACGGGACTTGTTGCAGGAATTCTTTCCGGATGGCTTGAGCTCGGGACGTCCTCAGGGATTCCCGTCAAGAGCTTTATCGAGTCTTGTGACCTTCTTGCTCGCTCGATGAGAATCTTTGCTGCCAAATGCATTGACGGCATTACCGCCAACCGCGAGCACTGCCGCGAGATGACCGAAATGAGCACATCGCTTGCGACGATGGTCAGTACGCTTTTCGGGTACGAAGTCGGAACCAAGATTGCACACTTGGCCATCGATGAAAACATCACCTGTAAAGAAGCGGCCAAGCGTAGCGGCCTTTTGCCCGATGAGGCTGTCGAGGAGCTCTTTGATGTCACGGCCATGACAGATCCGGACAAAATGGAAGCACTCTTTAAAAAATACAAGACACTACGTCACGTGTAGCTAAGCTTTTCCCCTCGCCCCGGAAAACTTGATTTGTATCGAGTTTTCCGGGGTTTTCTAAAGAGTTACTATGTCTCAGACATCGCTTAAAGGACCCTTACTTGTTCTGGCAGGGTCTTTATGTTTTTCCACAAGCGGCTTTTTACAAGCCGTTGCCCCCGATCAAGCAACGCCCTATGTGGTCGCCGGCATGAGAATGCTCATCGGGGCAGTTGCACTTTTTTTATTTAGCCTCCTTGCGGGAAAGAAACTGAATTTGCGCAACTGGCCCGTCAAAACCCTTTTTGTTTATTCTCTCGCACTTTGGGCCTATCAAATCACTTTTTTTAACAGTCTTCTTTTTGTGGGAGTTGCCGTCGGGACGGTTGTTTCCATCGGTGTGACACCGATTGCCTCGGGCATTATGAGTACGATTTTGGAAAAGAAAGCCCCACCCCGAGCCTGGTACCCGGCAACACTGCTTGCCGTCATCGGACTTATTCTGATGAACTCGGTGGAAGGCGCTCCCTTAGATCCGTTCGGTCTTGCGTTATCGGTGTTTGCCGGCATCTGTTATGCCGTCGAACTGACCATCGCAAAGTCTTTAACGGAGCACCACACGGCAGAAGAAAGCATGATGGTCGTCATGTTCCTTGTCGGACTCGGATTACTCCCCTTCTTTTTCTTTTATCCGGTCTCATGGGTTCTGACGGCCAAGGGATTAGCCGTCACAACAGGACTAGGCGTTATTACGGCCGCTTGTGCATTTTCTCTTTTGGTTAAAGGCCTGAAAACCACGCCGCCGGCAATTGCCTCAACATTGACGCTTGCAGAGCCGATGGGAGCTGCCCTCCTCGGAATCTTTGCATTAGGGGAGGCGTGCAGCACAAAAACAGCCATCGGGATTGCTCTGATTATGGCTTCGATTTTGGTTCTCGTTGTCCTGCAGGGAAAACAGCGCTCTTAATCGAATCATCCATAGCGTAAAACTTCAATCAATTAAATTAACCGACTCTTCGCTTTTAAAAGCGAGCGGGTTCAAAGGCATCGCATTCGAGCGTAGAAACGAAAGTTTTTTACCGAGAGCAACACAAGGGTTCGGACGCTCAAACGAAGGAAAAGAGCCTGTCGATGGCGACAACGGGGTCGGGATCTCAAAGCGATTGACAATTGTCACCGGTAAAGTCTTTAACACCACCAGCCTCTTCATTGAAGGTATGCAAGGCGCCTACCCTCCGCCCTCACACCTACCTTAACGCTAAAAAAGCACATGCCTCAAAGACCATTGCCGATGCCGTTTCACTGTTACCCTCGAAAAAATCCCGTTCCCTCTTGACTCAAAAGGCCAACTCAAGCACACTTGACTGCAGAATCCGAAGCACTTTGACGGACGATTCAACCAAGGAGCCTGACTATGACAACACAACGCCGACCCCTTGTTATCGCCGCCCTCATCGGTCTTATCACTCCGGCCGTTGTTTCGGCCACGGGTCCCGTGGGGTTTTCTCACTGCACAAGGACCATGAATCCCTCGATATTGACCGCGCCCATCGATCGCTCGCGCCTTGTGACAATCGCTCAAATTAAAGCCTTGTCGCGCCATGAGGATCTCGTTTATCTTAAGGGGCGCTTCACCAAGCACCTTCGCTGCGAGACGTACGAATTTACGGATTTAGCGGGCGATACGATCGGCGCCAGATTAAATGACGATGAAAACTGGTCACATGTCCGCCGCGATGATCTCGTCGAAATTATGGCTAAGGTCAACACAAAACGAAAAGTACCCGAACTTGACGTACAAGTCGCCCGGCCGATGAAGTGATAAGCCCCTTTGGGCCGATGAAGCCGGCAACACGTTTGTCGCAGACCTGAACGTTGATAAAAATTGCTCCCATATCAAGCAAGATGCGCTTTGCAAGATTTGGGCCGAAGACGATAAAGATTGGAATTGCACTCGGCTTTCCGATAAAAATATAAAGGGCGTTTCCTTATAGCAATGCGTTGCATCATGTGAGAAAATCTCAAGATGTTTTTCCTGAAATGCGCATTTTTTCGTGAAACTTACGTCTGCCCTTTGCAAGGAGAACAACATGTCCGATTTATCTGACAATCTTTTCTCAGATAGTCTCAAGGTTTTCTTGCATTTTGCGCAGCACCGTAATCTTGCGAAAACAGCCGAGGCCTTCGGCGTCTCGCTTTCGTCGGCTTCGCGACAGATTCGAAAACTGGAAGCAACACTGAAAACCGATTTAATTGTCGCCGGGAAACGCCCCTTTACCTTAACGCCCGAAGCGAGACATTTTTATTCAGCCTTGCAGGAGATTCGACACGAACTGCACAACGCCGTTGATGACCTCAAGGCCGGATCTTCCCGGGCCAAAAGTTTACGCATCGGCTTTATTGAGAGCTACACGCAAGCTTCGGCAGAAATCCTTCATGAGACGGCATCCGATTTTGATGCCGTTTTAAACGTCACGGGGACAACCGATCGCCTCAGCGGTCTCTTTGAAGACGGTGAAATCGATGCGGTTGTCACCTCCGAGCTTCCGACCGACATCAATCACGTGATGCGCATGACCTTCTTGCGTGAGCCGGCCCTTGTTGTCGTTCCCAAATCCTTGGCAAAATCCCTCCCTCCTTCCCCGAATTGGAACAATCTGTCGTTTTGCGGTCTTCCGTATATTTTTTCTTATAAGCGAAGTCGTTCGGGAAAATCCCTCGTGAGCTTTCTGACAACCAACGGGATAACCTTTCACAGTCGCATCGAGGTCGACAATATCGGCACGAAATTGGGGCTCATTGCCCGATCTCGAGGCTGGAGTCTGATCCCCGTTTCCTCTCTTTTTCAAAATCGGACTTTGATTGACAATGTTCTGCTTGACAAACTGGCCTTTTTCTCAATGCCCGAACCGGCTTTTAAGCGACGTTTAATGCTCGTAGCAAAGAAAGACTTTCCGCGTGCGCTTTTTAGAAATCTTTCACAAACGCTGGCCGATTATACGCAGAACACGATTCTTGCCTGGGCCCGAATACGCTTTCCTGCAGCGGCAGAGAAAACGGAAATCTATCACCCCGATCTAAGTTTTTAAACCCAGGGGTCCGTTACTGTTTTCCGGCTTTGGCAAAGCCGGTGATTGCTGCAATTCCCCAAAGAACGCACGAAGCCGAAAGGAAAATAAGGACACCCGTCCAATTCCCGTCTCCTCGATAAAGACTTGCACAAAGTAAAGGCCCGAGGGCCCCGAGGATGTAACCGAATCCCTGAGAGATCGAGGATAAGGCAAGCATTTGGGAAAGAGAAACGGACGATTTTGAAATCAAAATGAGCGCAAGGGAAAAACGCGCACCGTGCGGCACGGATAAAAGCGCACAGGCAAGAAAGGGCCAAAATCCCGGAAGAAATAAAAAGAGAAGCGGAACAATCGAGAGGACCGTGAGGACAAAAGAGAGCCGCCCCTCTGTACCGAAGAGACGAATCATCGGCGCAATCAAAAGACTTGCAAGCCCCGCACCGATTAAAAGAACGGAAAGAGCACAACCGGCCGCCGCAGGATCCATTCCCCGACTCATCAGAAGCGTCGGTAGCCACGCAATGAGCGCATAGACAACCAAAGACTGAAGACTCATCGTGAAAACGACGGGAACTTTTGAAAACCAATCGGGAAATGCATGAAACGAAAAGGAACTCTTTTTTGACGCTCTCAAGTCAGGTAACCGTGTTCGGTCAGCGCAAAACCAAGCCATCGCGGCCGGCACCGCAAAAACAACCCATATACCGAGAGCTGCGGCATACGTTCCCGTTGCATTTAAAAGGGGGACGGCAACCAAAGCCCCGACAAAACTCGAGCAACCGGTGGCCGCTGTGTAAATTCCGAGGGCTTTGGAAACATTTCCGGGAAAATAATGTCGTAAAACAACCGGTATAACGGTATTGAGAACAGCGATGCCGGCCCCGATAAAAAGGGTACCGACAAGTAACGACGGCAACGATTCGATCAGACGAAGCGCCAGGCCCACCGACAAGAGGCTTAAAACACACCCCAAAGAAATGCGTGTCGAAAGTTTGGAGAAAAGAAGCGGTGCCGCAAAGCCGGCTAAGCCGAACATCAACACGGGAAGCGCTGAAACAACCCCGTACGTTGCATACGATACGGAAAGCGTCTCTCGAAGAGATTCGGCCACAGGCCCGACGCATGTCACGGGAGCACGCATCAGGAGAATGCTCAAAACAAGCGCCGACGCAATCAGCACCGACATTCTTTTCATGAAAGTGACCTTCGCCTACGATTGCATGTACTCGAAAACACTTCGCGCATGTGTTTCGAAAACACGGTCCAATTCATCAAAGTCCACGAATTCATCCGGGGCCCCCATAAAACCCCCTTCGCAACCGCAGCTGAAAGAAGGAACGCCGTAACGCCTGACATGTTTGGCGTCGGTTCCGCCGAGCCGAACCGTGGCAACGCAGGGCGCGTTAAATGCTCTTCGGGCGTTTAAAACAAGCGTCTTTAACAGCGGATGATTCGGATCGGAACATAAAGCTTCGCAGATCATCATCGTCTCGTACGAGATACCGGGACGCGCCTTGCACAAGTCATCGAGAACGGCTTTAACATCATCGCTTTTCACACCGACGGGAAACCGCGAGTCAATCACGACTTCCGCATACCCGGGCACGAGGTTCGGCGCTGTTCCGGCGCGGAAAATTCCGATATTGCTCGTCACGGTCAAAAGTGTCTCCGTCTCCCCGGCTCCGACCACGGATTCGGAGACAGGGCCGGCATTGCGAATGGCCGTTAAAACGTCTTCCGGACAGTTGACGGGAATCGCCTTCACGCGAGCTTTGTAATCAACGATGGCGTCAATGAGCATATCAATGGCGTTTTTCGTCTTGTGCATGTGTGCGCCGTGTCCGGGAATGCCGTGCGCCATAAGTTTGAAGCGATAACGACCCTTTTCGCCGAATCGCACGACGCGCGTTGTTCCGACGTCGCCGATTAAACACGCATCGGCTCGAGACAATTCCGGAATCGTTCTGAGGAGAAATTCGGTTCCGTGTTTGCCGCCGCACTCTTCGCCCCCCACGAGCGTAAGAATGAGTTTTCCGGCCCATTCGTCGCGATGCTCGGCCATCAGAATAAATGTTTCAAGTAATGAGGCACACCCGGCTTTCATATCCGAGACGCCGACCCCGAAGATACGACGATTTTCAACCTCACCTGCGAAGGGAGCATGTTTCCAGTTCTCGGGCGTGACAACTTCAAAGGTATCCAAGTGTCCGTTTAATAAAAGCGTATGCCCCGCACCTTTTGCGCCTTCAACCGAAGCGAGGACATTGACAATGGGATTTACCTCGGAGAGGACACTGACGGCAACACCGGGAATATCCGAAAGGGTAGCCGCAACGTACTCGGCAATGGTTTTTGTATCCGACGGAGGGGTTACGGATGGAATCCGCGCTAAGTCAATAAGACGCTTTTGAACTTGCGGGAAACGGTCTTTAACAGAGTCAAGGTACATGGACTTCTCCGAGGCAAAGATGTAAACGGGGGCAATTGTGTGAACAAAAAAAGGCGTTTCCAATTTGCTTGCAGAGAAGTTCTATTAATGTTGCGAAAACTGCGAGATCGGTTCGCCATCTGACGATTTCGGAACACGGAGCCCGGGGCGTTTCCCCTTTCTAATCGGGTTTCTCCTATACGGACCTGTCGATTGATGTAACGGCCTGAAAACTTGAAAACAATCCGGTTGCGATTTGATGGCTCCTTCTTCGCTTAAAACGGGAGAGACTCGCCCGCATCTTCTCGCGCGTCAAAGAACAGAGAGAGAAAACCTTCTCCTTCGTGTCCGGTTCTGCACAAGCTTTTTATACCTTGAGTCTGTCAATGGCGGAGCGAACGTTATCACGGACGATTTTCTCAACCGTCTCGGCACTGGATTGATCGGATTGAAAACCGGCAAGTATCTTTGAATGAACTTCGATGGCACTGGAGAAACTGACGGTATCGAATTTGAAAAACATGCGATGCCAGCTCGTCAAACCACGCAGTTTGAGGCATTCATCTATAAGAGAGGGATTATTGCTTCTGAGAATCCAAACGTTGTGAAAATCGTCGTGTGCTTTAAGAAACATCGTCTGATTCTTTTTTTCGTAAGCCTCCTGCATGCGCTTCATGCATTCGGAAAGCTCATCAAACGCTTCCTTTTTTTCCTTAAAGGCAAGCCGTGCGGCAAGACCTTCAAGAACAGAGCGCATCTCATAGATGTCAATCACTTCCTGCCGGGTCAGCCTTTTGACAAAGGCCCCCCGCCTGGGAATGATTGTTACAAAGCCTAAGCGCTCAAGCTCGCGGAAGGCTTCTCTTAAAGGCGTACGACTGATACCGAAACGCTTTTGAAGATCGATTTCAACGAGTTGACTCCCCGTCTGAATCTTTCCCTTGATGATTTCGTCCGTCAGACGTTCAATGACCTGTTCAAGGATTAACAAAGGGCGAATAAGTTCGGATTGTGTCTTTGTCATAGCATGATAATAAATCGGCGGAACGTAGAAATATATACCGAATATCAAAGAAAAACTCCTCTTTTCAACATGGCACGCTGAAAATTTGTCCGCATTTGATTTTTGTCATACAACATACTATCGACTGTCGATTGTCGACAATTTTGGAGCGTATGATTATCGCGTTTTAAATTGTGCCTACAGCACCCATCCAACCAATCAAGGAGACACTCCATGATAATTAAATCCGTAAAAGCCATCCCGATCCACTACACCCTCCAAGAAATCTTCCGAGCCGGGACCTATCAAGTTAAAAACCGCTACACCATTGTGTGTCTGGTCGAATTTGAAAACGGCATCCGTGCCGAAACATATGGCGGTGACGAGGACATGGAACAAGATGCCGTCGTTCGTCTCATCAACGGTGAGTTCCAACAGTTTTTAATCGGCAAAGATATCGACTGCCGTGAAGACATCGCACGCATTCACGACGAATTGATGGAATTTAAGATTGACTTGGGTTACCGCGCCCTTGTTGACTTGGACATGGGCCGTCATGGAATTCAGCAGCAGGCTCTGTCTTTAGTGGATATGGCTCTGTGGGACGGACTCGGAAAGATCAAAAAGTGTCCTGTTTTCGAACTCTTGGGCGGGGCAAAACGCATGAAGATGCCGGTCATTTCCATCGGTGGCTACTATCATCCAAATGATCCGCAGGGCACGGCTGATGAAGCACGTGAACTCCATGAGGTCTACGGGGTCGGCGGACTTAAAATGAAAGTCGGTCGCGCCGTCTATGAAAAAGACGTCGAGCGCATTCAAGCAGCTTGGAATGCTGCCGGACGTAATTTTAAGCTTGCCGTGGACGTCAACCAAGGGTGGACCGTCGCTCAGGCTAAAGATTTTTGTGCCAAAGCCGGTGATTTAGGACTTGCCTGGCTCGAAGAACCCGTCCGTTGGTTCGATTGCCTTTCTGGGTTGGCTGAGGTTCGCAAGGATTCGAAGATTCCGATTGTTGCAGGCCAAGGCGATATCAGTGAGTTCCGTAGCATGGATCTTGTCCGCTACGGAGCAGTCGATCAACTCAATACCGACATGACACTTGTAGGAGGTATCACAAGCTGGATGCGTGTCGCCGAATTTGCACAAAAGCACGGTGTCAAAATGGGGCACCACGAAGAACCACAGGGATCGATTACAACATTGGCCTGCTGCGAGAACGCTGCCCCGGTGGAAATCTTTGCCAACCCCAAACGCGATCCTCTCTGGCGTCAGATTATGAAAAATCCGTTGAAGATTGCAGACGGTTTTGTGGAGGTTCCTGACGGAATCGGACTCGGGATTCCCCTGAATTGGGACTTTATCAATAAATACCGCGTCTAAACTCCCCATAAAAAAAATGGAGAATCACATCATGCAAATTTCAAAGAGAAAGATGCTCTCCGCTTTATGCGGAGCTGTGTTGGGGATGTCTTTAGCGATCTTGCCCTTTACAAGTGCTGCAGCCGCCTCGATGAAACTGCGTCTCGGACACGAAATGCCCGAATCGCATCCGTACCACATGGGGGCAGTTAAATTTGCCGAGCTCGTATCGGAAAAATCCAAAGGTTCCATTCAGATTCAGATTTATCCGAACGGAACCTTAGGCAAAATGGCGCAACTAGCCGAAGGGATGAGCATGGGTACAGTTGACCTTGCGCTGACCAACACGATGGTGCTTGAAAAATACAACTCGGAAGTGAGCGTACTGGGACTGCCGTATCTTTTCCGCGATTGGAATCACCTTTACGGGTGCCTGGACAGTTGGCTTGCTGACGAACTTAACGAGGGTCTGGAACGCAAGGGTATTTCCGTTCTGGCTTACCACTCGGTCGGAACCATCTACATCAATTCCACACGGAAAGTCGTCCATCCGAGCGACATGAAGGGCATGAAAGTTCGCGTTCAGCCCGGTCCGAGTTACGTACAAGCCGTCAGCGCACTGAACGCCGTTGTAACAACAACGGCATTTAGCGAGGTTTACACGGCACTTCAAATGGGCATGATTGATGCACAGACGCAGTCCATCAGTAATGTTTTAAACAGTAAGCATTACGAAGTGGCCAAGTTCATTGCGCTCAATAACTTCAGCTTCCTTGTCGAACCCCTTTCAATCAGCAAGATGACCATGCAACGTCTTAAGAAAGATCAAATCAAGATTCTTAAGGACGCCGCCTATGAGTCAGCGCTTTACCAACGTGATCTTATGGCCAAAGCTGAAAAGGACGGTATCGTCGAACTTCGTGACAAGCACGGCGTGGAGTTTTCTCAATGCAATTTGGATGAATGGTCGGCGGTTTTGAGTCCGGTTCAGGAAAAGTTCCCCAAGTGGAAGAAAATCATGGATCGAGTCCGTGCCTTTAAGTAATACAGGCCGGTACACATCCCGGAATATACCCCTTCCGGGATGTGTTTTTAGAACAAAAATGAGAATTTAGAAGAATTCAAAGGAGGGACGATGTACGCATCGTTAGTTCATCTGAACGATCGTATGATGAAATATGTTGACATCATCGTGGTCGCATCGTGCGCGTTTTTGTGTTTTACAATCGCACTTCAGATTTTTAATCGATTTTTTTTACAGATTCCGCTTCCGTGGACCGAAGAATATGCCAAATACACCTTCGTGTGGCTATCGATGTTCGGAAGCGCCAAAGCACTTCGCGAACACAATCACATCTTTGTCGATGTCATTGAGGTCGCTGTCAAAGGGAAAACAGCCTGGTTTTGCAATCTTGCAACCGATGCGATTTGCATGATTTTCTTCCTGGTACTCCTGTACGTGAGTATCCCCTGGTGTTTATCCAATTTTGACGTAGGAACAGAAGCAATCCCCGAAATTGGCATGGGGTGGTTTTACCTTTGCATTCCCGTTGCAACAATCCTGATGATCCTTTTCACGATAGAAAGCACACTCGGTCACCTTAAAGCACCGATTGAGTATAAGGAGAAGTAATTATGGGTATCTTTTTAATCGCACTTTTCTTTGCCCTGTGTGCCATCGGAGTGCCGATTGCCATCGTTTTGGCGATGACGGTTCTTGTGTACTTTTTCCTGACAG
Source organism: uncultured Sutterella sp. (assembly GCA_900544335.1). Lineage (GTDB taxonomy): Bacteria > Pseudomonadota > Gammaproteobacteria > Burkholderiales > Burkholderiaceae_F > Duodenibacillus. Next base: position 1,564 of record UQUS01000023.1, on the reverse strand, counting down.
GTGAGACGTTCTTCTTTCAAATCATTGCTCCGCGATTTTGGTCTGGCATGAGTTCGTACGAACTTCTTGCTATTCCGATGTTCGTTTTATCCGGCGACCTGCTTTTTGCCGGTAAAGTCTCTAAATCGTTAGTAGCATTAGCCAACTCCATCATTGGTCACTTGCGCGGATCCATGGCCATGGTGACGACGACGGCCTGCCTCTTTTTCGGAGCGGTTTCAGGATCCGGACCGGCGACGGCCGCAGCAATCGGCGCAGTCGTTGCCCCCGAGATGGAAAAAGAAGGCTACGACAAGGAGTTTACAGCCGCGATTGTCACGGCTTCCGGTCCTTTAGGTGTTCTCATTCCGCCCTCTATTCTTATGGTGGTCTACGGAGTAGTCACCAATACATCTATCGGCGCCATGCTCGTTGCTGGTATCGGTCCGGGCGTTGTCTTTGCCGCATTTCTCATTGCTTATGAAATCTACATCTGCAGAAAACGCGGTTACGGCGGAAAAACAACCGGATTTTCATTCACCCGAATTGCCCAAGCGTTTAAGGAAGCCATCTGGGCTCTTTTAATCCCGATTATCATCTTGGGCGGGATTTACACCGGTCTCTTTACGCCGACGGAAGCCGCCGGCGTCTCCGTCGTCTACGCTCTTGTGATTGCGCTTTTCGTCCTTCGCACGTTAAAGGTTAAGGATTTATTTAAGATTTTCCTCACCAGCTCCATCACAACCGCCACGATTATGTTCATCATCGGAGGCGTTTCATGCTTAAGTTACATGCTAACGCGCGAACAGGTCCCGGAACTTCTGACGGCCGTTGCATTAGGGTACGTCTCCTCTCCCATCGCTTTCATGCTAATTTGCAATGTGATTCTTTTCTTTGCCGGCATGGTAGAAAACGGTTCGGCCTGCGTGTTGCTACTCGCTCCCTTGATGTATCCGGTTGCAATGCAATACGGCATTGATCCGATTTACTTCGGTACCGTCATGGTCGCCAACTTAGCTGTCGGCATGATGACGCCGCCCGTTGCAGCAACGCTATATGTTGCAGCCCGCGTTTCCAACGTGACGTTTACGAAAATCATTCCGGAAGTGATTCCTCTGGTTTTCGTTCTTTTAGCCGCCCTAGCCGTTGTCGTCGCATTCCCGTCTATTACTCTGACGATTCCGCACATGTTGTTCGGTTAGTTTCTCACTTAAGTAAATGTCTTGCGCAGCCAATCCGCCCCCCTTCCGGATTTATCTGCGCAAGGCATGCTTTTTCAATTTTATAAGGAGCATATATGTCTGACGCAATGTCAGGCAAGCAGGCGCTTATGCGCTACGGGTCCTTAGTTGCGGGTCCCTTGCTTTGTCTCATTATTTTTCTAGCGATGCCGTCGAGTTACGTGACGGCAGACGGCTCGGTTGCCGAATTTTCTCAGGCAGGTCGTGCCTGTCTCGGAGTTCTCGTTTGGATGGCGATCTGGTGGTGCTTTGAAACCGCACCGATTGCCGTCACATCGCTTCTGCCGATGGTACTTTTTCCGCTTTTCGGCGTTTGTAAGCCTGCGGCGGCCATGGCCCCGTAC
>UQUS01000022.1 GCA_900544335.1 uncultured Sutterella sp. | reverse complement strand
GGCTCTTTTGTCACTTCTGCCACAATCATTCGTAGCGTTGCCGTTGCCTCTGGTGTCGGTGATATGAGTATCGGGGCGTTTAAGCGGCTATCCCATCGAACGGATGGATTTGGACTATCAAAAGCGTTGGTTTGATCGGTTTGACCGTTTCGAAAAAAGGAGCTGCTTTCAAGCGAAGGATTTGCGTGAGATATCGCTGTCAGAGATGAAAGGACGGCTGTAACCAAGGCGCCCACTTGACCGATTGAGTGCCGAACGGATTTCATGGCGTCTCCTTTGAAAAATCCCGACAATCGTGCTGTCGGTGTTAGAGAAAATAGGCAAAAAGCAGGAAAACTCAAAGCAGTATCGGCTAAAAGCCCTTGAGGAATTGGTCTTATATTTCAAGAAAAAATTGCACTCTCTTCCCCGCATCGGAAGACATCCTACCGAGGGAAAAAACGTGCCGTTTCAAATGAAAGATAGGATTTTTAAAGGAGTCTCCGAAAGGCGATACGCTGTATACAGTATACAAGAAACCGCGCTTTGACTCGGTATTCGTGCTAAGAAATTGTGTTATCCCTTTTACGCATAATCGCTAAAACGCATAACTCAAAGTCTCAGGGGACATGAAATTATTCATACGATGTTTTCCCTAGGAAAATATCGCTCGTCTCCCACTCATAAGACTCCCCGTATGGGGAAAAGGATTTTGAATATGTCTGAAACAGTCCAACGCGGCAAGATTAAGAAAGCTCCGGCCGCTGAAGTTGTCAAGTATTTGATTCGTCCGGCTATCGAAGGCGATTTAAAGCGTTCGTACAACACGATTCTTGATATCAACAAAGCCCACATTCTGATGCTCGCAAAAACCGGCATCATCAAAGAGGACGTGGCTAAGAAACTTCTCATCGCTACCCGCCAGATTGAAAGCGAAAAAGACCATCCGACCTTCGAAATCAATCCCAATGTCGAAGACCTGTACTTTAACTTGGAGCGATACCTCATTAAGTTAACCGGTCTTGAAGTGGGCGGACAGCAGCACACGGCAAGGTCCCGTAACGACCTGTTTGCCACCGAGATTCGCTTCGATACGCGTAAAGTGTATTTAAAGCTTTCCGAGATGTTCTTGGAATTGCGTCGTGCCTACTTGGCTTTGGCACGCAAGAACCTGGAAACCGTCATGAGCGGCTACACACACATGCAGCCTTCCGAACCCATTACATTTGCCCACTATCTTTCAGGGGTTTTGGCGGCCTTCTCGCGTGACTACGACCGCTACGCGCGTGCTTGGAAGGCTCTTAACCTGTGCCCGCTCGGCGGCGGCTCCATGGGTTCGACCTCATTCCCGATTGACCGCAATTACACAGCCGAACTCTTAGGGTTTGATGCCCCGGTGCAAAATAGTCTGGACTGTGTAGCAAGCCGCGACTACCTCCTTGAGATTGTGACAACTCTGTCGCAAACTGCCATGACGATGAGCCGGACGGCGCTTGACTTTTACAACTGGGCAACCCCCGAGTACGGCTACATCGAAGTCGACGATAGCTGCGCCGTGTGCTCGTCGATTATGCCGCAAAAGAAAAACCCCTTCACGTTCGAACACGTCAAAGCTAAGGCCGCTCACATGGAAGGCTTTGCGACATCCGTTTACAACGCGATGAAGAACGTCATTTTCTCGCACTGCCGCGATACGAGCGTGGAAACGCCGCGTTACTTCTACACGGCTTTGTCGGAAATGGAATCGGACTTTGCGCTTTTGACCGTGACGATTAAAACACTTTCGGTCAACAAAGAGCGCATGCTCGAAAACGCCCGTAAAAACTTCTGCACCGTCACGGAACTTGCGAACTACCTTGTGCGTCACGACGGCATTTCGTTCCGCGAAGCGCACGAAATCATTGCACACGTCGTCGGTGCGATGTGCGATGCGAAAAAGACAAGTGCCGATATCGATCGGGCTGCCGTCAATGCCGCCACCCAGTCGCTTTTCGGGTTTGAGACGAAACTGTCCGATGCGATGATTGCCGAAGCCTTAGATCCCAAGCGCGTTGTCATGGAAAAGAAAGTCATCGGCGGAACGCATCCGACAGAAGTGACGCGTCAACTTGACCTCATTGAAGAAGGGATTAAGGCCGACGAAGCGGTCCTAAAGGAACGCCGCCAGCAGCTTGAGGCAGCCTCGGCCCTACTTGAGAAGGCCGTGAACGAAGCAATCGGCGCTTAACGCCGAGTAGCAGGTTGCATCGAAAGGGATTCCTTTACAATCGGGTCCCTTTCGAACGAAATTCCGAGATAAGGAGTCAGTACAGATGTTTTTTTATGAATTCTTAATCGTCATCTTCGCGATGATTTTGGGTGCCCGTTACGGCGGCGTCTTCTTCGGTATGTGCGGCGGCGTCGGCTTGATGGCCCTGATTTTGATTTTCGGGCTTGCGCCGGCCAATCCCCCGATTGCAGTCATGCTCATCATGATGAGCGTGGTGCTTGCGGCTTCAACACTGCAAAGCTCGGGCGGCATGGCCTTTCTCGTGCGCATTGCCGAAAAACTTTTGCGTGCCAACCCCAAGGCCGTTACCTTCGTTGCTCCGATCATTGCCTTTGTCTTTACCTTCATGGCAGGTACCGGCAACGTCTTATATTCGATTTTACCCGTTATCGCGGAAGTTGCGCGTGAAGCGGGCGTTCGTCCTGAACGACCGATTTCCATTTCCGTCATTGCCTCGCAACACGCCGTTCCGGCCTCCCCGATTTCGGCAGCCACCGTTGCGATGGTAGCCCTTCTGGGCTCTTCGGGCGTTTCTGTGATGACGATTCTCGCGATTGTCGCCCCGGCTGTTTTGCTCGGTCTCATGATCGGCGCAGCGGCCGTTTGCAAAAGGGGTAAGGAACTCTCGGAAGACCCCGAGTACTTAGCTAAGGTCAATGCCGGTCTTTTTGCCGAACAGACCAAAGCCAAAGCCATGGGAACCGAAGGCGGTGATACCAAACAAGCTAAGTTCTCCGTGGTACTCTTCCTCTTAGCTGCCGTGACGGTCGTTTTCGTCGGCACATTCCCGGAACTGCGTCCGCATGTGACAAACGCCGCGGGCAAGGCCTCTCAGGTCTCGATGACACATATGATCGAACTCATTATGCTAGTCGTCTCGGCCCTGATGGTGATTTTCTGCAAGGCCAAACCCGATGAGGTCATTCGGACATCGGTGTTTCGCGCCGGCATGATGGGTGTCGTGACGGTCTTCGGTCTGGCGTGGATGAGCGATACGTGGATTGCCAACAACCTACCGTATATCAAGACAACGGTTGCGGCCGTCGTGCAAGGTGCCCCCTGGCTCTTTGCTTTTGCCCTTTTCTTCGTGTCGGCCTTAACGCACTCGCAGGGAGCGACGGTGGCGGCCTTAATGCCCCTCGGGCTATCGCTCGGCATTGACCCTCTGACACTGGTGTGCATGTACCCGGCTGTCTGCGGATACTTCGTGATTCCTTCGACGGGCGTTTTGCTTGCCGGTGTCGCATTCGACGAAACCGGCACAACGAAAATCGGAAAACTCGTGATTAACCACTCGTATCTCCTGCCGGGGTTCGTCGCGACATTTGCCAACGTTGTCCTGGCCTTCGGCATTCGAGCCGTCTTCTTTTAAAAAGTAATTAACGGCTATTTTCCGGGAACCGCTACAATCTCCCCCATCACGCGGTTCTCGGAATGATTTTTACCTTAAGCCTGCGCTATGCCTTTTTCCGAATTCTTTGCAGTCTTTGTAAAGTTCTTCTTCATTCTGACTCCGTTTTTCATCATCGCTGTGTTTCTCGCAATGACGGAAAACGAAACGGTCGAGGTGCGTCATGCACTCGCCGTGCGCATCACGATTGCCGTCGTCATCATCAGCCTCATTCTCTTTTTTGCCGGAATGACGATTTTCACGACGCTCGGCATCACGGTCGACGCGTTTCGGATCGGGGCGGGTGCCCTCCTCTTTTTATCGGGCGTATCGCTTGTAAACGGCAAACTGGAACTACCGGCGGCCAAACGCTCGATTATGGATTTGGCTGTTGTCCCGCTTGCCATTCCCGTCACACTCGGCCCGGGCTCGGTCGGTGCTCTTGTCGTCATGAGCACGGAAACCACATCGCTCACAGCGCGCCTTTTGACGGCTTTGGCGATTATGGCGGCTTCCCTTGCCGTCGGCGTGCTCCTGTACCTATCGGCGGAAATTAAGCGCTTAATCGGCCGAAGCGGTATTTCGATGCTCTCCAAGTTAACGGGCCTGATTCTTGCAGCGCTTTCCAGTCACATGATGTTTACCGGCATTGCCGCCTACCTAAAATAGTATTCGGGGGCTTTTTTCGGTATGCTCCGTCTGATTAGGGAGAAACCGATGGCCAAACCGATTAGCAAAGCCAACATCTCGCTTGAACTCTTTCAGGCGCGAGTTAAGATTTTTTGTCTCTTATGTGAAACCAAGAGTTTCACGAAAACGGCTGAGCGTCTGAAAATCAGCCAGAGCGTCGTCTCGCGCACCATTGCCGAGATGGAAGAGGTTTTAAAAGTCTCCTTGATTGACCACTCGGTCCGCCCCATACATGCTACAACCGCCGGCGCGGCTTTGTATCACTTCCTGGCCGAAGAGCTTACGCGCTTTGACGAGCAACTCGGACTACTTCGCGTCAATAACGCGCTTTTGTCTCCCCTGCGCGTGGGCTTTGTCGAATCGATTGCTCGCACTATGAGTTGGTCCGTCATTGAAAAAATCCGAAAGCGTTACTCGACCGTGTCGGTTATGACGGGAGTCAGCTCGTACCTTTTACAACTTCTCGATCACGAAATCATCGACGCGGCCATTGTCCCCGACCCGTTTACCAATCGAAACGACTTAGATCGCTACTTTATCTTCCGGGAACCCTCAATCATCATTCTTCCCAAGGGAACGTCGCTACCGGAGAACTTAACCTGGGAGCGCTTGCAGTACTCGGGGCTGCCGATCGTGCAGTACAACAACCGGAACTCGGGCGGAAAACTTCAGGAAAAGTTCTTTAGCAAACTCGGTCTGAATTTTGTCTATCGCTTTGAAATCGATATCAACGCACTCTTACTTGACTATGTAGCAAACGGCGCCGGCTGGGCCCTAACGCGTCCGACAACGCTCTTGCAAAACCCGAACCTGGCAAAGCAGGTCGATGTTCGTCCCATGCCCACTCCCGTGGCCTCTCGTGAGGTTTACGTCGTGACCCGCAAGAACACGCATTCGGAACTGGCCGGTCACCTCGCCCGCCATGCCTGTGAGTTTTTCCGCACGACCATTGCTCCCGAGATGCTCAAAATAACGCCCTGGGTGGCGCCGTACCTGTACACGGCAGGTGAAAATTCGTCAGATCGCATTCCGGTCTATCAAAATACCCGGGCTCCGGATTCGGAAAACGTTTTCGTGTTGTAGGGGGCTGTAGGCCGTACGCCTTCGCTTGCCGGGTTTCTTCCGACTTGCCTTGCGTATCACAATGCAAATCCCTTTTCGGGTTTCAAAAGACAATCGCAAGAGACCGGCATTGTTCAAATGCGTCTCCTGCGCTCATGGGGCAAATGCGGACGCAGCGGCTGCGATAAACAGCAAAGAGCGCGGGTAAAGCTCGTTAAGTCTGAGAAGAAGGCTCAAGTGAATTCGGCTCGGACTAAAAAGCCGTCAACAAATCAACAACACGAACCCACCGAAGTCATCAGCGGCGCAAGCTGCTTGCAGACAAGAATCTGCCTCATTTACGGCAGGGAGACCGTCAATAATGCTCGAGCGAACAGCTCCGACCTTTGATTTCCGACAATCAAAAGAACGACGGAGTGACTCAGGGCAAAGCCCGGTGGCAGGCCACGGTCCGCGGTCCGTTCTTTCCGTCAAAAGTCCGCTCAACGGGCCGCTCGTGTCGACACTTCCCGCAAGCCATCGGGCACCTCGGGTGAAAGGGACACCCGGAAGGCGGATTAATCGGGCTCGGAACCTCACCTAAAACATGCGAGCCCGATTGTCTCCCGTCGGTTTTGACCGTCGGAATCGCAGCAATGAGCATGCGGGTATACGGATGCAGGGGTTCGGAGAAAAGATCTTCTTTGCTTGCTTTTTCCACAAGGCGTCCTAAATACATCACTCCAACCGTATCGCTCATGTGATGCACGACCGCCAAATTGTGCGAAATCAGCAAATAGGTGATTCCGATTTGTTCCTGAAGTTCACGCATTAAATTAAGGACCTGAGCCTGAACGGATACATCCAGCGCACTTGTGGGCTCGTCGCAGATTAGAAAATCCGGACGTCCGGTTAACGCCCGAGCAATGCAAATTCTTTGTCGCTGCCCGCCTGAGAACTGATGGGGGTACTTGTCAAGTACATCCCGCGAGAGTCGCACGAGTTCCACGGTCTTGACAACACGTTCGCAAATGTCTTTTTCCGTCATTTCCGGATGCTGCACGCGTAGCGGTTCGGAGACGGCATCGTAAATGCTCCGACGAGGATTTAAACTTGCGTACGGGTCTTGGAAAATCATGTTCACACGGCGTCGTAGGATAGCCTGCTCGACCTTGTCTTTTGTTCGGCTATCCATTCCGAAAAGGCGAATCGAGCCCTTGTCGGGACGATACAAACCTGCGACCGTGCGCGCTAATGTGGATTTTCCGCAACCGGATTCGCCGACAAGCGAAAACGTCTGCCCCGGGTCAATCGTAAAACTGACGTCGCTGACGGCTGTCAGGACGCGCCTCGGGTGCCCGAGAAGGCGCTCGAAAAACGAACTCGGCATCTGAAAGGTTTTCGTCAGATGCCGTACCTCAAGGACAGGGCCCTTCCCGGGCATCGATGTTTTCGGATTCACACTCGGCCTCCGGTTTCTTCTCTTTTCAAAGTACGGGGCCTAAATGTGACAAGCCTCTCAGGCACGGGGCCTCCCGTAATCGAGGCTTTCCAGCAACGTGCAAGACACGTACCCATCGGCATTAAGGGCGGACGCTCTGTGAAGCATTTTCCCTCGGCTGCACGGCACCTCGGGTGGAAAGCACATCCGGTCGGAACGGCATTTAAGCTCGGCATGGCCCCGTCGATTTGCTCAAGCCACCGGCTTTGCGCGTGAATGTCGGGAATCGATTCCATCAACCCGAGAGTGTACGGGTGTTGCGGGCGCAAGAACACATCTTTGACGCGTCCGATTTCGACAATCTGACCGGCATACATGACGGCAACGCGGTCGGCCGTCCGGGCAACCACCCCCATGTCGTGCGTGATCAGGAGCACGGCAACTCCGCGTTTGAGGGCAAGGTGTTTAATCAAATCAATAATCTGTGCCTGAATGGACACATCTAAGGCCGTTGTCGGCTCATCGGCAATCAGCAGTTCGGGGTCTCCGGCAAGCGCAAGGGCAATGACAAGCCGTTGGCGTTGCCCTCCCGAGAATTGATGCGGCCAGTGAGAAAATCGCTCGGCAGCGGCGGCAATGCCCGTCTCTTGCATGAGGCGAATCGCTTTCTCTTTCGCTTGGGCTTGCGTCAAGGTGGGCCTATGGGCTAAAACCGTTTCGGCAATCTGGTCTCCGACGGTCATCAAGGGATCAAGACTTGTTAAAGGATCTTGAAAAATCATTCCGATCTGCGAGCCGCGCAGTGCGTGACGTTCTTTTTCGGGAAGGCAATCAATGCGGCGTCCCGAAAGGAAAACGGCTCCGCTCGTAATGGCTCCGTGCGAAGGAATCAGACCGATCACAGCACTTCCCGTCATGGATTTTCCGGCGCCCGATTCGCCGACCATGCCGAGAATCTGACCTGCGTCAATCGTGAACGTGATGTCATCAAGAGGCTTCAAGGGGCCTCGGCGCGTCGGAATCTCAACTTTAAGGTGCTCAACACGCAAAACCGGTTCCAAATGGTCTTTCGGCATTTTCCGAACTCCGATCAGTGTAGTTTCGGGTTCATGGCATCGCGTAGCCAATCGCCCATCAGGTTCACGGAAAGCACGAGAGCCACGAGAACAAGCCCCGGGAAGATGCAAATCCACCATTCACCGGAAAAGAGATAATCGTTTCCGATGCGAATTAAAGTTCCCAAAGACGGCGTTGTCGGGGGAACGCCGACCCCTAAAAAGGAAAGTGTTGCCTCGGTCATCACGGCCGTGGCCACGTTAACGGCAGCAAGAACGTACACGGGTTCCAACACATTCGGAAGAATGTGCCGAATCATAATCGAAACTTTCGTCAGGCCCGTCAATTCCGAGGCAAGCACATATTCCTTTCCCTTTTCCACAAGCGTTAAGCCGCGGACCGTGCGGGCATACGGCACCCACCCGGAAAGCGTAATAGCGAAAACCAACACGAAAAACGCGAGCGACTCATGAAAAGTACTCGGGAAAATCGCCCGACAAACGCCGTCAATCAGAAGCGCCGTCAAAATCGCCGGAAACGAGAGCATCACATCGCAAAGACGCATTAAGAAGGCATCAAGAGCCCCGCCGACAAAGCCCGAGGTAAGGCCCACTCCGACACCGATGACAATGGAAAGCGCGACGGAAATAAGGCTGATTGAAAGAGAAATCCGTAAGCCGTAGAGCATCGTCGAGAGTAAATCGCGTCCCTGATCGTCCGTGCCGAAGAAAAACCGCGCATCCCCTCCGTCGCAAAATACCGGCGGCAGGTGCGCATCGAGCACATCGATTCGGGCTAGGTCAAAGGGGTTTAACGGAGCCAGAACAGGGGCCGCGAGCGCGAGCAAGACCAAAAGGGCGAACACGAGCGACGAGAGTATCGCCGACGGTGTATGAAAAAAAGCAAAAAGCACATCGGAGGCATCAACCCTTGCGGCAAGGCGCGCGAAAAGCCCTTTTTCGGAGGTCTTAAAAGCAAAAGAAGTCACTGAGAGCATCCTTCAAGAGCATCTAAGCGCCGCTTGATTAAAAGAGAAAACGCCACGGCGGTTTTTTCTAAAACCGCGTCGTTAAAGTCGTAATGCGGATTGTGAAGATTCGCCGTGTGATCGGCATCGCGCACGCCGACCCGAATGTAAACACCGGGCTTTTCATTGCACATAAAACTAAAGTCCTCGGCTCCCATACTCGCCGGGTTATTCATATCTACATTTTCTTCTCCGACAAGTTCGCGAAGAACGGCTCCGGCAGCCTGACGTTGCAGCTCGGCGTTTTTAAGCGGCGGGTACATGCGTACGTATGTCAGTTTCACGGCGCAGCCTGTCGTTGTCGACACGCCTTGGCAAATCGAGTTCATGCGCCCTTCGATGGTGTCGCAATCGGCGGGAAAAAGGCATCGCGTCGTGCCGGAGACTCGAACCGAATCGGGAATGACCGACACGCCGTTTTCATTGCCCCCGTGAATGCTTGCGACCGTAAGGGCAGCCGGGTGCATCGGGTCAATCGAACGCGAAACAACCGTCTGAAGGGCAAGAACCAGTTCTGAAGCTGCCACAACAGGATCGCGCCCCAGTTGGGGTCTTGCGCCGTGACAGCCCACGCCCGTCACATCGATGTGAAAAAGAGCGGCGGCCGAGGTCATGAGCCCCGGCGTCAGACCGAATTGCCCGGCCATAAGTTCCGGCGCACAGTGCCCGGCATACACCTCATCGACGTTCCAGCGCGTAAAAAGCCCGTCTTCGATCATCTTGCGTGCCCCGGCCCATCCCTCTTCCCCGGGCTGTATGATAATCATCGCCGTTCCGGCAAAGTCCCGCGTGGCGCAAAGAGCCGATGCAACCGCCACGGCCCAGGCCGTATGTCCGTCGTGTCCGCATCCGTGCATCAAACCGGCAGTGCGACTTGTCCAGGGACACCCGGTGGCTTCGGTCATCGGAAGCGCATCCATGTCGGCGCGAAAGGCAACGGTGTGCTTTCCCGGTCTTTTGCCGTAAATGAGAGCCACGACGCCGGTCCCGCCGACGCCTTCTGTCACAGAGTCGCACCCGGCATCGCGAAGCTTTTGAGAGACCGCCTCACTCGTCTTAAATTCTTTCAGGCCGATTTCCGGATGCGCATGTAAGGCGTGCCGAAAATCCCTGACCGGCCCGATGACGGCATGTACGGCATCTGATAGCGCTTTAACATCGGACTGCATTTATTGACCTCCTTGGGTTTTTAGTCGCGGGTCGACGACCATATAAAGCACGTCGACACAAAAATTAATCAGTACGAAAATCAGGGCAATCAGGCATAGATAGGCCGTTAACACCGGAATATCGGCAAACTGCACCGACTGCAAAAAAAGCAACCCCATGCCCGGCCACTGAAAGACCGTTTCCGTCACGATGGAAAAGGCGATAAGCCCCCCGAGCTGCAGCCCCGTAATCGTAATGACGGGGAGTAACGTATTTTTGAGCGCATGCCTGAGGTAAACGGACCGAAACGAAAGGCCGCGCGCCATACAAAAACGAATAAAGTCACTGCGAAGGACTTCGAGCATTTGAGCGCGCACGAGACGAATGACCAAAGCAACCTGGAAGATTGCAAGCGTCGTTGCGGGAAGTACCAAGTGCATCAGCCCGTCTTTTGTCAGTAGCCCCGTGGTCCAAAAACCGATTTTGACCACCTCACCGCGCCCGAACGCAGGAAAAATACCGAGCCAGACGCTAAAGACCAAAATCAGCAAAATGCCGATAAAAAACGTCGGAAGCGAAATCCCCAATAGCGACAATCCCATCAGAGTTCGGGCAACTCGCCCCGTGCGGTAAATTGCCGCATAGGCTCCGGCCGGAATTCCGATGACCGTAGCAAAAAAGACGGCAACCGTCGCCAATTCGATTGTTGCCGGAAGTCTTTCGACAATCAAGGCGGAAACAGGCGCGGCTTGCCTTAGAGACATCCCGAAATCCCCGTGTACGGCATTGCAAAGAAAATGCCAAAACTGCACGTATCCGGGCTCATTGAGTCCTAAGGAGGCCGCAAGAATCCGGCGATCTTCCGGCGAGGCATCAATCGGGAGCATCTGCGAAACAGGGTCTCCCACAAATTGAAAGAGCACGAACGAGACGGCCGCAACGGCGAGCATGACCAGCACACCCGCAAAAGCGCGTCGTAAAACAAAACCGATCATAAATAAGTCGTATTCTCTAAAGCGACTAACAGCGCAAAGCGACGATTACTAAATAATCGATCCTCATGCCGAGTGTATCGACTCGGCTTTACTCGCAAAGCCGCAAAGCCGAGTCATGCGTTTATTTGACCGTGACCGCATCGAGCATCAGGCGATTATCGGGCCTATGAATGACCGTGACATTTTTGCGCATCGCCCACGGAATCATCTGCTCGTAAAGCGGAATGTGAAGCATCTGGTCGCGTTCAAGTCGCAGGGCCTCACGCATAAGGTCCGTGCGCTTGTCCGGGTTTTCTTCTCCCTTCACGGCACCGATAAGTGCATCCATCTTGGCATTGGAAATCCGGCCGATGTTGCTGATGCCGTTACCGGTTTTCGCATCAAAAGTTTGCGAGAGCGATTGCAAGCCGTACAAAGCATCGAACGTCGAAATGCCCCAACCGACCATGCCCGCCGACGTATCAAAGGAAAGAACCTTCGGGAAATACTGCGAGCGCGGCATGGAATTGACGCGAACCGTAAGACCGATTTTGGCCCACATCGATGCAAGGGCCTTACAGACGGCCTCATCGTTAATCCAGCGGTTGTTCGGGCAATCGAGTGTAAAAGCAAATCCCGAGGGATACCCGGCCTCACTTAAAAGCGCCTTGGACTTGGCGGGGTTGTATTCGGGGACGGCTGCAGCGTCTTTATCCCAACCGGCGATTTTGCGCATGACAATCGAGCCCGTGGCAACAGCCGAGCCTCGCATCACCGCCCGCACGAGACCCGTCCGATTGACGCCGTAACTTAACGCTTGTCGCACACGCACGTCTTTAAAGGGATTGGCCTTTAAGGGTTTTCCGTCCTTGTCGGTCACATAAGGACTCACGTCGCGCATCTGGTCAAGGGAAATCATGAGCGTTCGATTTTCAGGTCCCTCGAGCACTTTCACATCCGGCGAGGCTTTTAAGCGTCCGAGATCTTGCGTTGCAGGATCCAAGACAAACTGCACTTGGCCGGAAAGAAGAGCGGCCGTACGTGTAGCGGCCGACTGAATCGGCATGTAAACGACCTCAGTAACGTTACCGCGGCGCTTGGCTTGATCCCACCACCCGTCAAAGGCCTTAAAAACGGTTTTCACGTCGACTTCACGGCTTTGAAGCATAAACGGGCCCGTGCCGTTGGCATGACGCGCCGCATAGGCTTCTTTTTTATTGATATAGTCCTGCGGCTCAAGCGCAGCGTGGTTTTGAGCCCATTGCCGATTCATGATTCGCAAATCGGCCATCTGATTGATAATGACCGGCGACCCGTTAACGGTTTTAACGAGAACCTCGTAGGGACCGGTCTTTGTCACGCCGACAATTCCCGTCGTGCTGTTTTTAAATTGGCTACGAGAACTCAGGGCGCGCTGAATCGAAAAGACCACATCATCGGCCGTCAGAGTCTGTCCTTCGTGGAAGCGAACGTTTTTGCGAATCTCAAAGAGAAATCCTTCGGGTACACGCTTCCAGGACGTGGCTAGGGCCGGTTCGATTTTCATTTCCGAATTCCAACGTACGAGTCCCTCGTAGACAGCCGAACAGGCCGCATTGTTGAGGTTTTCGTTTTGCGCATGAATATCAAAGGTAAGAATGTCACCGGCGCTTGTCCATGCAAACGTTGTTGCCAAAATCGGAGTAGAAAAAGCCATCAGAGCAAGCGTTGTCGCACGGTAAATGAATTGTTTCGGCATAGGAATTCTTTCGTCACGATAAAACCATTTCGAGCACGGATAGCCGTGCTCGATTTCAATTGATTGTATCGCGAAAATAAGACGCTCTCCTTAGGACAAATGCCTATACGGCCCCGTAAACGGACAAGGAAAAGTGATTCGAGAACGGCAGCGATGCTTCAAGAAACGAGGCCCCTTGTCGCGACTACGGAACAATAAGGGGCGCTTGAAAGAAAAATCCTGTCGCTCTACTCTGAAAAGAAAAGGGGCGTCGTTTTCCTTTTCGTTTTGTCCCGGACACTCTCAAAGAGCCATCTCCTTTCAAAGATTGTCGGTTTCACTCGGTTTTTTTAGCATTTCCGTCTCAATCACTTTTATCATTACGCCCCATGACCCACTCGGATTTCGTACAAGTCGTTCGAGGCTTACCCAAGCCCGATAAGATCGTTCCCTGCGTTCTTGCCGTCGGGAACTTTGACGGCGTCCACCTCGGTCATCAGGCCCTTTTACGCACCGTTGCGCAAACGGCTGCAAAGCAACACCTTCTTGCCGCCGTTCTCACATTCGAGCCCCACCCGAAAGAGTTTTTCGCCGACCGTCCCGTCTACCGGATTTCGACGCTACGCGATCGGTATCGTGACATCCTTGCCTGCGGCATTGAACGTATTTACGTGCTTCCCTTTAACCGATCCCTCAGTGCACTTAGCCCCGAGGAATTTGCCCGACGCATTCTCGCAGAAGGACTAAATGCTCGGGTTATCTACGTCGGAAAAAACTTTACATTCGGCGCAAAGGCGGCGGGAAATGCCAAGACCCTTAAGGACTTAGGACGGACCCTCGGCTTTACCGTTCATGCCGAAGCCCTGATTTCCCGCCTCGGGACCACGGTTTCCAGCTCGCGCGTGCGGCAAGCCCTTTCATCAGGCTTTTTACAGGAAGTCACTTCCCTACTCGGGCATCCCTACCGCATCACCGGTCGCGTCATACACGGCGCTAAACTCGGACGTTCCCTCGGGTTCCCGACGCTCAATATCGACTTATTGCCCCCCGGATCGACCTCAAAGCCGGCCCTTCGCGGCGTATATGCCGTTCGCATTCGCGGCCTGAATAATCAAAATTCCGTCTTTCCCGGTGTCGCTAGCCTCGGAGTCAAACCGACGGTCACACGCGATGCGCGCTATCTACTTGAAGTCCATGTCTTTGATTGGTCAGGCGATGCATACGGAAAAATCGTCGAAGTGACGTTTATTCAAAAACTTCGTGATGAAAAGAAGTTTTCTTCGCTTGAGGAGCTTAAAAATGCGATTTCAAACGATGCTAAGGCGGCAAGGCACCTACTTACCGCTTCCTAATGTAAGCGCCTTGCTTATACTTGACTTTGCGACTCCGATTTCTTTTTAAGGAACCACCATGATTACGCGTGAGAACGTCAAAATCGCTTTTATCGGCTTCGGAAACATGGCTTCGGCCATGGCACAGGGTCTGATTCACTCCGGGAAAATTCGTCCCGAACAGATCGGTGCCAGTGCCAAACACTTCGAACCTTTGTCTGAAAAGGCCGTAGCCTTCGGAGTCAGGGCTTTTAAAACAAATGAGGAGGCCGCTTCCTGGGCCGACGTCATCGTTCTGGCCGTAAAACCTAATCTCGTGAAGGCCGTTATCGAACCGATAAAAGACGTTCTTTCCCGTAAGATTGTTCTTTCGGTTGCCGTTAACATCCTGTTTGACGACTATGAAGCGCTTTTGCCTTGCGGAACCGAACACCTTTCGCTTTTACCTAACACACCGGTTCGTGTGAACGAAGGAGTCCTTTTGTGCGAAGCGCGTCACAGTCTGACAAAAGACCATGAAGCCCTGGTCACGGATTTACTGACTCTTTTAGGCCTTGTACTTCAGACAGATTCGGCGAAAATGAAAGCGGCCGGCGTCATTTCCGGGTGCGGCCCTGCCTATGTGGCGATGTTTATCGAAGCGATGGCCGACGGCGCGGTTTTACACGGAATTGCAAGAGACACCGCTTTAAAGCTTGCCGCCCAGACGCTTGTCGGAACTGCGCGACTACACCTAGTGACCGGCACGCACCCGGACGCTATGAAAGACGCGGTTTGCTCTCCGGGCGGCACGACGATTGTCGGCGTTGCGGCTTTAGAAAAAACCGGCTTTCGGGGGTCTGTCATCGGCGCCGTCGATGCCGTAATGAAAAAATAGGTTTCCTTTTTCTTTTTCCGGAAGCGACCGAATCCCACGGTCGCTTTTTTACCCACGCAAAAACCGCATCCCCCGAAACAAGGAATGCGGTTCTTTTGAACTCAAACGCGCCCGAATCTCGAACGCGTTTTTGTTTAAGCGATCAGACCATCAAGATCGCGCAGGCGATAACGGCGATAAAGCACGGAATCGCCGTGCGTTTGACGACTTCGAGCGGGTTGACCATCGCGATACCGGAGACCAAAATCGTCACGCCGGCAAGCGGGGACATCGTACGACCGAGGGCACCCGTTAAGAACGCGAGACCGCCCAAGCTCGGAATCGTCATACCGAAGGATTCGGCATGCGGAGTCACGGCTTCGTTAAAGGCTAACGTCGCAGCGTCACCGGAACCGGTAATCACACCCATAATCCACGGACCGAGAGAACCGCCCCAACGAGCGTATTCGTTCGATTCCTTAAGCGCATCGACGCACACGTCGATCAAACCGGCGGCGCGCAGACCGGCAGCGAACACACCCGCGGCAATGATGATACCCATCACGTTGGCGTAGCCCTTGCCCATACCGTTGAAGAATTCCTTAGAGAATCTCTGCAGATCGCAACGACCGGTGAGCAAGCAGCAAATCGCACCGATAAGCATGGCTTGCGCAACACCCATCTTAATGGAGGGGAACCAAACGCTACCTGAAACCAGAATGGCGATCGGAACAATCATCACAACGGCCTTTAAGACGTTCGGCTTGAAGTCGTCGTCTTTTTGCAGCTTGGATTCGTCAATCTTGGCATTGACGTCACCCTTGTTGTCGCCCAAAATCCAGCAGACAATCAAAGTGCCGACAACAAGAATCGCACCGCACATAACCGAATACGTGGCGTGCGTGCCGATAAAATCCATCACATCCATGCCGGCCATCTTGGCAACGAACGGGTTGTGGGAGGTGCCCGGCGACAGATACGAACCAATCGTACCGGCCAAGACGGCAGCCGCCGCAGCAGCAGGCCTGATACCGGCGCGAAGCATCACGGGGATGAGCGTGGAACCGACAGCCGCCGCGCAGCCGGCAGCCGACGGAAGCGCGATATTCACGAAGAACGTGATAATCGTGCAAACCGGAATCAGGAAAATGCCCAAACCGCGAACGGGCGAAGCCAGATAGTGAACGAGCGAGCGGTCGCAACCCATGTAGCTCGCTGTATACGCAAAGCCCATCGATCCGCAAATTGCCATGATGAGTGCATTATTCGTCATGGACTTTGCGAACTGATTGAGACCGGTCATCGGTGCGAGACTGATCACGCACAAGAAAAGGCCGGCCGCAATCAGGACGAGTCGCGTTTCGAATTGTTTAACGAGCGCCCAAACTGTAATGAAGATTACAGCCAAGGCGATCCAAGCAGTAAAGGACATATTTCCCCCCTATGGTTTTAAGTTTGCCCAACTGAACTCATATCGCTCCGAAACCGAAGCGACATAGGTATATTACACTAACTTGTAACATTTGTTTACTTATCCGAAAAAACTTGAAACGCCCTTGTTAATTGACGATTTTTTTCTTTTGTGCCATGCTTACTCCAGGGTGAGTCGTGAAAGGATTCGCCCGTTTTTTATAAAAAAGTTCCTTCGAAACGCCCAAACCCGAACTACGATTGATTCCCTATGTCCGACATTCCGATTCTCGAACTCCTAAGTCCGGCCAAAAATAAGGAAGTCGCCTTACAAGCTCTCAATGCCGGGGCCGATGCCGTTTACATCGGGGGACCGGCCTTCGGTGCGCGGGAAGCGGCGGGGAATGCCTGGTCCGATATCGAGGCTGTTGCCGCCTACTCGCATCGGTACGGAGCTAAAACGTACTTAACTCTCAATACGATTCTTTTCGAAGACGAATTGGAAGCTGCCCGAAAAGCCGCCTTAACCGCCTATGAAGCCGGTGTCGATGCGTTAATCGTCCAGGACATGGCTTTTTTAAAGATGGATTTACCTCCGATTGAGCTTCATGCTTCAACACAGTGCGACATCCGAACGCCCGAAAAAGTGCGGTTTCTTGCCGATGTCGGCTTTTCGCAGGTGGTTTTGGCGCGGGAACTGACCTTGGAGCAAATCCGGGCGTGCCGTGCAGCGGCCCCGAATGCGACACTGGAATTTTTCGTTCACGGGGCCCTGTGTGTGTGTTACTCGGGGCAGTGTTACCTATCGGCGGCAACGCGCGGCCGTTCGGCCAATCGCGGGGCGTGTGCGCAACTTTGTCGTCTGCCCTATACGGTCAAAGACTACAAGGGCGACGTCATCAAGAGTCATTGCTACGCCTTAAGCTTAAAAGACAACGACCAGTGCGGGAACATACGTGAACTTATCGAGGCCGGTGTCCGCAGTTTTAAGATCGAAGGGCGTCTGAAAGATGCCTCCTACGTGAAAAACATCACGGCGTACTACCGAAAAGCGCTCGATTGCCTCATCGAGGAAAACACCTGCCAAAGCGCTTCGCTCGGAAAGACGACGTTTTCGTTTACGCCGAACCCGGAAAAAACCTTTCATCGCGGCTCGTGCGAAGCCTTCGTACACGGGCGTCCCGAAAGGCTCGCACAAATGCACACCCCGAAAAGTACGGGCGAGGCAATCGGTACGGTTGCAAAGAAAGACTTTGTACGGCGCGCCCTTCTGATTGCCTCGAAAAAAGGAATCGACCTACATAACGGAGACGGCCTTGCGTACGTTACGCAAAAAGGGGACTTTACGGGACTACGTGTAAACCGGACGGAGGCCGCCGGGCGCTTGATTCGGATTTACCCCTTCGAGGCCATCGGAAAAATCTCGGATCTGACAACAGGAGCTCCTCTTTTCCGAAATGCCGATCGCGTGTTTCTCAAAACGTTGGAGGGTCCGTGTATCGAGCGACACATTGCCGTCTCTGCATCTTTAAATATAAGCAGCACGGCACTGACGCTCACGTTACGGACCGGCCCCTACGCGGTCTCGGTAACAGAAGGTGCCGCTCTTGATGCAGCAAAAGACCCTTCGCGTACGCCCGAGGCCGTGAAAAAAGCACTATCGAAAACGGGCGATACGGTCTTTGCCGTCTCGGACCTGATTCTGACGGGAAACAAGGACTTATTTATCCCCGCTTCCCTCTTAAACGCTTTGCGTCGTCGGGCTTGCGAGGCACTCCAAGAGACAATTTCCAAGCGCCGACCGCGCACGCTTCCCGAACGAAAAAAAGCCGATGCCACGGGGTTTTCCTCGGATTATCGTGCCAATGTCGCCAACAGCCTCGCGCGTGACTTTTGGCTCGAACACGGACTGATGATTACAGAAAAAGCCCTTGAACTTACAGGCGAAAACACACACGAGCGCGAGCTCATGCGTTGCCGATATTGCCTGCGACACGACTTGGGGCTATGCCCGAAGTCCGTCAAGGGCAGCAAAGAAAAGAAAGAGGCCTTTAAAAAAGGAAATGCCGGGCATCTAAAGCCTGAGCCCTTGGAGCTTCTCGACCCCAAAGGCTTTACCTATATTGCCTCGTTTGACTGCCGGCATTGCGAAATGGTCCTTACCCAATCGCGGCGTAAGGCCCCGTCCCTCAGGGACAAGATATAAGCCGCGCAAATCGGAGGCAGACTTCATATAACGCCCCCGTGTTAATGCGAAAATGGGGCTCCTTCAAGTTTCACTCCCGACGGAGCCCGGCCTCATAAGATGAGCCGCTTCGCCGGGTGTACAACCGGGGGCTTGCATCAAACAAAGAGCGTCAAATTGCCGATCCTCCCTTCCCTCTGAGCTATGCGATGCTTTGCTCCGTACTTTCGGTTCGCAAGGTGCCGGCATTGTTCAAATGCCTCTCCTGCGCTCATCGGGAAAACGCGGACGCAGCGGGTGCGATCAACATCAAAGAGCGCGGGCAAAGCTCGTTAGCCTGCGGGGAGTCTGAGAAGAAGGGTCAAGTGAATTCGGGGCGACTTCAAAAGGCGGCACCGAATCGGCAGCAGGAATCGACCGAAGTGATCTGCGGCGCAGGCCGCCCGCAGTCGAAAATCTCCTTCGTTTACGGCGGTGAGAACGTCAAACTCAATGGGTAAAAACAATTAATACGCCCCTATCAGGGCAACTTAGAAAGAATTTCGTCAGTACAGACGAGCACGTTAAAATTGCGGAAACTCGAAAATAGCCCTAGACCCATGGACCACACCCCGACCCTTTTGCGTTGCTGGAGAAAAAACAGCGATTCACGCCCGCTACGCCCTGAAGAAATCAAACGCTTGGCTGCCGCTTTGTTGTCGCTGCAGCGCGGACTGACGGGAAAGCGTACCCTAGCGGGCTCCGGATACATGAATGAGGATGCGTCCCTCGGGGCTTACCTGCTTTATTACTACCGCATCACGTATGCGCAGATTACGTTTGCCGTTACGAGTTTTCTTTCTCGCACGGACATCCATCAAAAGTCCTCGCTTCGCATTCTCGACGTCGGATGCGGACCGGCCCCGGCTGCGATGGCCTTTATCGACGTCCTTGATCGATCGGGAATGCGAAAGAAGTCGCTTACTCTCACATGCGTCGATGCCAGCGAGAAGGCCCTTACCTGCGCCCGTAAGATTTTTTCCGCCGATCGATCCGACGTTACGGTCAAGATAAAGTGTCGGAACCTGGAAAACGACTCTTTGATCCTTGACGAGTCTTTCGATGTGATTCTTATAAGTCACACGCTAAACGAACTTTGGAAAAATGAGGCAAACGGTCAGGAAAAACGCCTTCGTCTTTTAACGACACTGAAAGAACACTTGACTGAACAAGGCATTCTTTTACTCTGCGAGCCGGCACTAAAAGACGTCAGTCGCAACACCATTGACCTTGCCTTGCGCTTACTTGAGGGCGGGATGTCCGTTCTTGCTCCCTGCCCGAATGAAGTTGAAAAAACACATCGCTGTCCGATTTTTCAAAGCAACACGACAGGCGCGACGTGTCACGCCGAAGTTTTCACACGCTTTCCGAGCGATGTGTTAAAGATCGCCCGCGAGGCCGGCCTGACACGTCTTTCCGTGAAAATGACCTTCTTTGCATTGCAAAACATGTGCAATGCACATACTAAGAGCGAGGGAGGCACGCCGCATTACCGCGTTGTCTCCGATGCCATGCTCAATAAGGCGGGGCGTATTCGTTACCTACTCTGTGACGGGTTACGGCGCATTCCGATCAGTGCGAAGACGGGCGATAAGTCCGCACAAAATCTCGGCTTTTTTAACCTAAAACGATACGATGCCGTCACAGTGATAAATCCGGAAATACGCGGCGATGCGCAAAATCCTTCGTTCGGAATCAACGAAAAGACACGCCTTACCGTCAATCCCTTTGCGCCGCAATCTCAGGGGGTGCCCGGACCCCTCTTACAAGCCAAAAGCCGAGCGCGCCGTGAGGAAACAAAGCGAGGCCACGGAGCTATCACTCCGAAAAGATAAGAGCGGGAAAAGAAAAATCCCTTATCGATACCGATTGCAAGAAAAAGACCGGTCAGGCGTGATGAGCAGCGACGTTTTCAAAGGCTTGCGCCAAAAAGAGCTTTAAGCGGTTATCGACATTGGTTTCCGAGGTTCCCGGTTCAAAGTCGATCGCGCACAAATTCGCATCGGCATAAAGCTCACGGAGCTTACGGATAACGCCTTTCCCGGTGACGTGGTTCGGCAGACACCCGAAAGGCTGCAAGCAAAGGACATTGGGGATGCCGTTCTTGATAAATTCGGTCATCTCGGCAGTTAAAAGCCATCCTTCGCCGGCTTGCTGCCCGAGGCTCACGAGATGATTCATCGTATCGACGAGTTCTTGCGTCGTACTGACTGCGCCGACATCAAGCCCGCAAAATGCCTCGCGGAAAATCGCTCGATAGCTTTCAAAGTACCTTAAAAGAGCCGTACACATCAGACCCTTGGCAAACGGCCCTCCCATTTGCTTGGCTCTCCAAATGTAGTCGGTAAGACAATAGTGAAAGAACATCGCCAAGTCGCCCAAAACCGGGACAGCCCCTTCGGCAAGAATCCGATTGACGATTTGACGATTGGCCCGCGGGTGATACTTTAAAAGAATCTCGCCGACGATACCGACACGAGGCTTGATCACAACGGATAGCTCAATGGCTTCAAAGTCGCGACGCGCTTCAAGCAGTGCCGCCCTCAAGGCACGGCCCCCGGAAGGCAATTTCTCGGAAAACCGCTTTTGCCACAGGGCCAGGAACTCCTCGCAGCTTCCGGGTTTAACTTCGTAAGCGCGTCCGTAAAACGTCAGGCGCTGCAAAAAGTCACCGCAGATGACGGCCGTCATCAAACGGCGTACGCCGAGAAACCCGAGGTTGAGTGACTCGGTACCGATCTGACCGGCAGAAAGCGAAACAACAGGAACATTTCCGCATCCGACATCTTCCAATGCCCAGCGCATGAGCGTCGTGTAGTTGCTCGCGCGACACGGGCCGCAGGTTTGCGCAAGAAGTACCGCATCGCGGTCTTTATTAAAG
This sequence comes from uncultured Sutterella sp., assembly GCA_900544335.1. GTDB lineage: Bacteria > Pseudomonadota > Gammaproteobacteria > Burkholderiales > Burkholderiaceae_F > Duodenibacillus. The sequence goes on along the minus strand of UQUS01000022.1, from coordinate 11,611 downwards.
TCCGGGTCGTAAAGAACGGCGTTTAAAAGCTGCCCGATAACAACAAGTGCCGGATAGCACGCATCGTTATTGACGTGTTTTAACCCGAGTTCCAGAGCCTGCTCGTTTGTCTCATCAAGGAGCTTGACGTTCCAACCGAGGCTTTTGAGGGTTGCGGCCAATATCGGGAAATGAATCGGCGCCATTTGCGGAGCAAAGAGCGTGTGAGGGCCTCCCTTTCGAGTGGCCTCATGTTCGTTTTTCTTTAAAGCACTCGAGCGCACGAAGTGAATCGGCTTTTCGGCAATACGGCGGGCCGAACTGACCGCATGCCGATTTCTCTCCCCGAGCGCAGCCAAAAGAGAACGAATACGAATGCGCGCCGAACCCAAAGTGTCGCCTTCATCGATTTTAAGTTGTGTGTAAAGCTTGCCGGAGCGCTCGAGAATGCGGGAAACCTCTTCGGAGGTAATGGCATCAAGGCCGCACCCGAAACTGACAAGTTGCACAAGTTCCGTGTTTTTACGTTCGGCTGCAAGCCGTGCAGCCCGATACAGGCGACTGTGGAAGGTCCACTGGTTCACGACATCGGTCACGGGAGGAGTTCCGACCAGGGAACTGACGGCATCTTCCGTGACGATGTCCGCTCCCATCGATTCTATGAGGGCCGGAATGCCGTTGGAGATCACCGGGTCCATGTGGTACGGGTGACCGGCCAAAATCACCAAGGGACGTTTTGTAAGGGCATTTTCCCGAAGGATGGATTGCCCGAGTGCCGCTAGATCTGCCTCGTAGCGCTCTTGAGCTGCTCTCGCCAGCGCAATCGCTTGTTTGATTTCCGAAGAGCCGATGCGCGGGAAAGCCTCACAGACGGCGCGCTCGACGGTCGCGTCGATTGTTAAATCCAAAAACGGCGTCAAAAGGCGCACGTCGGGAAAGGCTCCCTCCATATTCAGGCGTAGCGCCTCGGGGTAGCCTGCCACAATCGGACAAGCATAGCGCTCACAGGCCTCGGGGAACGCCTCACCTTCGCGCGGAATGCACGGGAGCCACACGGTTTTAACGCCCTGCTCGGCAAGGCGTACGACGTGTCCGTGCGCAAGTTTTGCCGGAAAACACAAACTTTGCGAAGGAATCGTTCCCGTGGCCGCGGCAAGCGTCCCTTTGTCCGTCGCATCGGACAAAACAACCGCAAAACCGAGCGCCGTAAATAGCGCATTCCAATACGGATAGTGCTCGTAAATATTTAAAACGCGTGCGATGCCGATCGTTCCCCGCTTGGCTTCGCTTACCTGCAAAACCAGACGGTTAAAGAGAAGATCGAGTTTGCGGGTGACATACCCTTGCGTCAGTTTCTTACGTCCACCGAGCGAGTGAACGGCAAAGTCGCACCGATTGCCCGAGACGTACTTGGCGCCGTTCGGAAAGCGATTAAGTTCCAGGGCGCAGTGGTTCGAGCACCCGCGACAGCGAAATGCCCGGCGAATGATGCCTTGACACGTTAAATTTTTCGCTGCGAGCGGCATCGTCTCATCGGTTTGCGCGCTGCGCTCCCGGGCAACCAGGGCAGCTCCGTAGGCACCCATGAGACCGGCGATTGAAGGACGCGTGACATTTAGACCCGTTTCCTCTTCAAAGGAGCGCAGGACCGCATCGTTTAAAAACGTTCCGCCCTGCACGACCACATTCTCCCCGAGCTCCTCGGGACTATGCATGCGTAGGACTTTGTAAAGCGCATTGCGTACGACGGAGCGGCATAGACCGGCCGCGATATCTTCAAGGGCCGATCCGGCCCTTTGGGCCTGGCGCACCATCGAGGTCATGAAAACCGTGCAGCGCGTTCCGAGGTCGCACGGGTGACGCGAGCGCTCGGCAGCGGCGACAAATTCAGGGAGTGTCAACTTTAACTGCCCGGCAAAGGTCTGCAAGAACGACCCGCACCCCGAAGAACACGCTTCGTTCAGTTTGACCGATGTGATACGACCGTCGCTTACGGCCATGCACTTCATATCCTGTCCGCCGATGTCAATGACATAGGAGACAGACGGGTTAAAGGCCGCCGCCGCTCTTTCGTGCGCGAGCGTTTCTACTTCGGTAAACGGCGCGGCAAGCGCCGCTTGCGCCAGGTCCGCCCCGTACCCGGTCGTACAGGCGCTTTTAATGTAGGCGTTTTCGGGAAGGGCTGCCAAAAGGGCGCGCATTTGCGTGAAAAGACGCTCCAAGGGGTGGCCTTCGTTATTTTCGTACCATTGAAAGACAAGACGTCCTTTGGCATCGATGACAACACCTTTGACGGTGGTGCTACCTAAGTCAACACCGAGGTAAAGGGGACCGGAAGCCTCACCGATATCGCACACAGCAACCGTATCTTTGGCGTGCCGCGCTTTAAAGGCCTCTTTTTGCGCCTGATCGGCAAAAAGCGGAGCGAGTGTCGGAACCGATTGCTTAACCGGATTGGTTTTAAGTTGCTCGATAAAGGCCGCAAGTGTCGGAAAATCAACCGTTTGACGCCCGGCCGCTTCTCGGGCCGCCCCGGTTGCCACAGCGTACTGCGTATCGGTTAACTCGGAAAACTGAGTTCCCGGGACCGTTAGACGCCGCTTGAAAGCCTCACGCTGCTCGGAAAGAAAGGCCAAAGGACCGCCGAGGAAAGCCACGTGACCTGCGACCGGTCGCCCGCACGCCAGACCGCTTAACGTTTGCTCGGCCACGGCATCGAAAACCGAGCGGGCGATGTCCTCACGGGGTACGCCGGAATTTAGAAGCGAGACCAAATCGGTTTTGGCAAAAACCCCGCACCGCGAGGCAATCGGGTAGCTTGCCGTAGCGCGCGCAGCCAAGTCATTCATACCGGCCGCATCGGTGTTAAGGAGCACGGCCATCTGATCGATAAAAGCCCCGGTGCCGCCCGCACACGCCTCATTCATCCTCAGCTCAATGCCGTCCGTCAAATAGAGAAGTTTGGCATCTTCACCGCCGAGTTCGATAGCAACGTCCGTTTCGGGGGCAACGGACTTTAAATAGAGTCGATCGGAAACGACTTCCTGAATAAAGCCGACGCCGAGCGCTTTAGCAAGCCCCAAAGCGCCGGAACCGGAGAAAATCACGCGAAGGGACCCGGGAGTGTCGGCAATCGGCTCGAGAATGTCAATCAGGGTTCCGAGCACATTACTCCGATGGCGCGTGTAACGACGCGAAAGCAATTTGCCCTCTTGATTGAGTAGGACAAATTTCACTGTCGTCGAACCCAAGTCAATGCCGAGATTTAGCATGCGCACCCTCGTCGTAATAATCAGAGAATTTTATCTTAAATCGACTCGTTTACACCTGCGTATTTACGCGACTTGACACATAGAAATCGGCAAAGAAAACCATAAAAAATTAAAATCTTTCAATAGGAACAAAGGAAATTTCTTAGGTATAAAACGAGGGGGCAAGAAGCCCTAACGTGCGGGTCTTCTCTCGTGCTTTTAAGCCGAAAACCCCCTTTTGAGTTCCGAAAACGCCATAAGTCTTGAAAACGGTCTTTTTTGCCCTCGGAAAACCCTCTAGATATTTCTGCTAATGTCTGTTTTTTATAGACTTTTTCCGATTCTTGTGCTAAAATCAAGGGTCAATTACAGCGACTAATGTTTTGCCTATGAGTATTACGTCACAAGTTCTTCTTTTAATCGTCATTATTCTTATCAGCGGCTTTCTTTCCATGTCGGAAATTTCACTTGCCGCCTCCACAAAAGTGCGCCTTCAGGTTCTTGCCGAACACGGCGACAAACGCGCACGCACCGTTTTGCAATTTAAAGAACACCCCGGGCACTTTGTCACCGTCGTCCAAATCGGCATCAACATGTGCGCGATTATCAGTGGCTTTATCGGTGAAGACTTATTCTCTCCGTATATTGCCTGGCCGCTCAAAAGTCTCGGTCTGACGCCCGAAACCGCCGACATGATCGGCTCGTGCACCTCATTTATTTTGGTCACATTTGCTCTTGTTGTCTTCTCGGACCTCATCCCCAAGCGCCTTTCGTTTGCGCACCCGGAAAAAATCATTCTCGTTTGCCAGGCGCCGATGCGCTTTTTACTCGTTGTGTTAAGCCCCTTTGTTTGGGTCTTGGAAAATGCTTCGCTCGTTGTGATTCGACTGTTCGGACTTAATATCGAACGCGATGACAGAATCACGAGTGAGGACATCATGGCAAGCGTTGTGGCCGGCGCCGAAGAAGGCGTCATTGCTCCGGAAGAGCAAGCCGTTATTCAGAATGTGTTTAGTCTTGAAAACCGCCTCGTGCCCGCCGCAATGACCGCACGGGAATCGGTCGTGTACTTCACGCTCGATTCGACGAAAGAAACGATTCTAAAAGTCGTCTCCGAATCGCCCTTAAATCACTTCCTTGTTTGCGACAAGAACTTGGACCACGTCATCGGGTATGTGGAAAGCGCATCCCTACTTCGCTACCTCCTTGAAGACAAAGCCATCTCGTTTACCGACAAGGCGCTTTTAAAGCCCGTACAAGTGATTCCCGACACCCTGTCGCTTTCGGAAGTTTTGGAACTCTTCCAACGCACGCGCTCGGACTTTGCCGTTGTCTTAAACGAATACGCCCTCGTTGTCGGCGTCATTACGTTAAGCGACGTGATGAGTTCGGTGATGGGCGACTTAGTGGCCATCCCCGATGAGCAGCAGATCGTCAAGCGCGATGCCACAAGTTGGCTCGTGGACGGGGCAACACCCATTGTCGACATGATGGCAGAACTCGATCTTCAAAAGATGCCCGAAAGCACGAGTTATGAAACCATGGCCGGCTTCATGATGTACATGCTTCGCAAGATTCCCAAACGCACGGACAAAGTCGACTGGGGCGGATATCGCTTTGAAGTGGTCAATGTCGAGGCCAATCGAATTGATCAAATTCTCGTGACAAAACTCTAGCGGTTTGTTTATAATCCGCTTTCTCGCGTCGGGCGAAAGCCCGAAACGAAGGAAGCGAAAGAACCTGAACTTCCTTTGTCAAACGGGGCCCTGTAACGGAAGGGTGGCAGAGTGGTTTAATGTACCGCCCTGGAAAGGCGGCGTATCCAATCGGGTACCGAGAGTTCGAATCTCTCCCCTTCCGCCAATGAAACTTGCTGAAACAAGTAGCAGACAACATGAAACGATATGAAGACCGAGGAAGATTTCCTCGGTTTTTTGTTATATTTCAAACCCCTAAACGCTAAAGGAGAGGATTTTTAAGGGATTATCAAGTTCCCTTTCTTCTCCAATATAGCCGTGCGGATTGCAATAAATAGGGGTGCTACCGATTTTGTAATTAAAAGGATTGTGCACGTGACCGTGGACCCAGGCAGCAATTGCGCCATGCGTTTTGATGAATTCGTCATCAGCCGAACAAAAGGCTTCGGTTACAGCCGATACCGGCCACGAATTCGAGAGAAAGCTTGGGGCGTGATGCGTAAGAACGACAGTGGGCTTTGTGAGTTTCACGTCGAGCGCCTCTAAACTCGCCCTATGAAGCAAAGACGTCAATTGCGGCGTAAAGGGCACGCCATCGGATCCAAGGATAGCTTGGTAGTCAGGCATATAGTCTTTAATTACCGAAGCGTTTCTCTCGGAAATATTTGTCCACCAGGTGGCACCAAAAACCTGAAATTCTCCAAAGTCATACGTTTCGTTTTCCAAGAAATGAATCGCAGGGAAACGAGACCTTACCGTATCAAGAACTTCGTCAAAGGCTATTTCTTCTGAGTAATAGTCATGGTTACCAAGAACAGCAACAATGCACGAATAGCGTTTCGTGAATTCCTTTACGAGCCAGGGTGTGAGCATTCTTTCAAAGCCATAAAGCGGCATCACGTCTCCTGCGATAAGAAGCACATCGGAGGCTTGTGAGGAAAGGACCTTTTCCCAATAGGACATAAATTTCTGGGTTCCAACCTTAAGAAACGATTCCAAGTGAATATCAGAAAGACAGTCAAACTGCATCAAGAAGTGTCCTTAAGTCCATTTTAGGAAGTCGTCGTTCCCTAAAAAGGCACGCAAAAGAAAAGAGTTTTGAAACTTAAAGGCGAGGATAGCAGAGGAAATTTCTCCCCTGCTAATCCTTGATTGATACTTACATTATGTGAGTGCTAAGCAACCTCAGCGTACAAGGCTTCTAGGCAGTGGCATGTGGAAACAACTAGGTGCGTCGTTTTTGATCCGACACTAACTTCCTTATTGGGTCGAAGTGTCACAGAGCGACCGCTTGCGCCACTAATGAGTGTTCCCGTGAGACTGCCGCTACGATTGGGCTGAAATTCACCAATGAGTGTCTTTGTCTTCGGTGGAATTACGACTTAATCGCCCTTTTCAAGGTCGCCAGCACTAATGAGGACTTTTCGCATTTTTACCTCCTATCTTCTTAGGTTGATGAAATAAGAAGTAATCATGCGAAAAAAGGGATTTACTAACCGAAGAAAGTTTTCTTAGGAATCCCGAATCTCGTTGATTACCTCTTCATGCAAAGATAGAGAGGGGTGCGTCAATGGCTGACGCTTTAAGAAAGTTTAGAAGGGTCGCGCCCTAGATTCCAAGCTTTAATTTCGTTCATTAGCCTTTCGTGGTAATGTTCTTTGCCAAGGTTTTCGCAACCAGTATCCTTCCAATCTTTTTCGTCTAAAGTCTTAGCATACATATGGAGGCCTTTCAAGCTTATATTGCTCCCATTCTTTACCCACTCCCCAATCTTGGCTTTCTTTTCCACAAAAGAATCATTTGAAAGACTCGAATTCTCCCCTCCGCCAATCAAAAACAGATTTCCAAACTGGTCTTTTTCCCAAGAATTACCATTCTCAGGATTTTGCGCAGGATTTTGCGGATACCAATGCTCAACAGAACTTAAGTATGAAAATTTGAAATTGTACACTCCCTTATTTACAGTCTTTTTTACAGTGTCATCTTCTGGAAGGCAATCAACCCACCGCTTACAATCTCGCCATAAAAGATAATCAAGAAAGTTAAACAAAATCCTTGGTGTTGCAGTACCCATGTTAACATCCTCGTACTTGCCTTTAAGTTCTTCCGCAACTCTTTTACAAGAATATCCTTCTAAGAAATCGAGAACCTCTACCCCATAGTAGTTTGGGCTCTTACTGCGAAATACTACGTAGCTCAAGTCCCAAAGCTTTTTCAGAAGTTCTGTAATCCATGGCATCGATGCTGGTGATGTGTAAGTCACGCGAAGGCAAGATTGCAGCATTTTGATCTTCTTACTCGTCTTCTCGTATTCTTCCAGTCCTTCTTCATCCGGAAGTTCAAAAGAATCTACAAGTTCAAGACTTTTTTTCCCTTTCTCCTCTTTCTCCTCTAGATGTTGAATCGCCCATCCTGTTTCACCCTCTTGTTCTGCCCTGACAATACAACCATCAAAGAGATATCGTGCATAAAACAATGTATAAAGAAATTCTCTAACTTCCGGCCCAGTCCTATCTTTGAATACATGTTCAAAAGCACAACTCCAGTTGTCTTCAAAGTACCTTATAAGCCTCTTGTCGTCCGTAGCAGCTACCACTTCTTTGTTCTTGTTCTTATTCAATTCGCAGAGTTTTAGAACATGCATCAAAAAAGTTGGGAAATTTATGATGCTTTTCCTATTTGCGTCATCATTCGAACTATTTACGTCTCTCTTTGGGACCTTTTCTAACTTTTTCTTTTGCTCGACAGTCCAAAGGAAACCGTCTTTCCAATCTTTGTCTTTCCACTCTTTGAAAATCTCATCACAAGATTCTTTGTCTATCGTTTTTTGGATATACCTATCCATCCTAGAACAGGCATCCCATATGTACTTAAAAAACTCTAAATCCTCTTCTTTTCCCTTCAAAGGAATCATCAATCTAGCTTTTATGACGTCAACTGGTTCAAGTTGTTTGCCCCTGGCATTCATCCGAACGAAATATTTACAAGGATCTGTTTTTTCTGGGAGAAGAACTCGATAAACATAGACTTTCTTGAGACACTCAATAAAGCTTTTCCTTTCCTCTTCTTTGCGCTCTTCAATCCATTTGAGTATTCCTTCAAATCCAGCGCGAATACCTGAATCGACATCCTTAGCCGAATCGTCTTTTATAGGGTTCTTTAACGTGTCAGTACTGATTTCCCGATTTTCAAAGATTAGATTTTCTTTAGCGCCTTCAAAAACTTCCTTATCTTCCTTCGATAAATTCAAATCAGATTCAAATAAAGCTTTAGATTCAAATAAAGCTTTAAGTAGAAGATAAAGTGTCGTCAGTCGCTGTTGTCCGTCGACAACTTCATATTCTTTCTTTCCTTGCTCTCCCTTGGCAATCACACAAAGAACGCCTAACCGATAATGCTCGCAATGATTGCTACCAATTCCTTTGATATCGTCAAGAAGCGTAGAAATCTCTTTTTCGAATTTCCATGCATAAGGACGCTGATAAAGCGGAATTAGATATTGATCATTGAATAACCAATTTTCTCCTTTTTCAGGCCATATATGAAGTTCTTTAATCTCATCAGTCATGCGGCTACCCGTTGTTTTAAGTGTCAGAACTCTCGTTACTCTTTTCTTCGTCGTTGATTCCAGCAAGGCTAGCTAAAGCTTTCTTGAGCCTTTCGTATCCTTCTTTTTTGTATCTTCCTTTTTCACCTTCGGGCCTCTCGATGTCTTTTGATATGCCAAATTCAAAGACATCATTAACCATCTCTGCCAAAAAATCTGTCTCTGTTGCGTGAGACATACGCATGAACATTGGATCCCTTGATCGTACCCATTGACCGATAGCTAAATTTTCAATCGCTGGAAAAAAAAGTCTGTCGTAGTAATAACGAAGAAATGATGACCACGCTAGAAGAATCTTTGCATTTTTTTTATTGTTTTCCAGCAAACTGTCGTAGCCAAATCGGCTGCTATAAAGTATTGCGGTTCTTAGAAAGAGAACTTCGCAGTAATACATGCTCGCAACGACACCTATATCATCTTTACATTTTTTCTCTTCGTTTTCTTTCCTTATGAAATCTTCCAAAAACTTTGGATATTTTGGCAATTCTGGATATTTTAATTTTGGATATTTTGTTTCATCTACAATGAATTCTTTTACGATTTCATTCTCTAGGTTCCGGAAGTCCATAATCAACCAAAAGAAATCTTCTCCCGCCTTAAAGGAACGTCCAATTTCATAGAAATCCTTTTGCGAAAAAATGTGTTTTTGATATTCGTATTTGGCCTCTTTAAAACCATAAAAATGACTCATATACTTTGTTTCCAACTCCACACCAATCCTACAGCAAGACCATTCTTCAATCTTGAAGAGGTTCTCGAGGGTTGCTTTTATCTTTTTCGTATCATCCTCGACTTTCCAAATATCAAACAAATCGTAAGACGACGCTTTCTTTCGCTCATCTGATGTCATGCAATTAATATGGTATGCCTTAAGATAGTCAGGAACTTCTAATGGTTTTCCGCGAGTATTTTGAGTATCAAACAACTGGAAGGCCTCATCAAGTTCTCCGACAACAATTACAACGATTTCGATCGCTTTATCGAACTTATCGTCAGAAACTAACTGGCGAATCCAATTTTTTTCATCCACACTATGAGTATTAAACCAGTTCTCAATAGACTTCCTATTTTCTTTAACCTTTTCGGGGGAATAAAATTCCCGTATATCTTTGTCAACCTTACCCTCACCGGAACTTAGAACCTCACGTATCAACTTCAAAGTAATCAATCGCTGTTGCCCATCAATAACATCATGAGATTCCTTGTTATCGTAAAGAATGATGCAACCTAAGCGATAACGAGTTGCCTCTTCTCGCTTGAACTCTAGAAGATCATTTAGCAGAGTTTCAACGTGATTTGGTTCCCATTCGTAATCGCGCTGATATTCTGGTTTTTGAAGTGTCTTGCCATAAGAACCAAAAAATTCGGCAACGCTCCAAATTTTGCATGCGTCGGTATCCATAGACTCTCCCCAGTGACTTCTCTTGCAACAATGCCTGTCCCTCTTCGGGATGGGCACCTGCAACTTCCTTTACCTATTACCGAGAATTTTAAGGACGATTTATCGTCTTAATTGAGGAATATTAATAAAACCCGATTGCCTTTTTCTTTCCCGAGAACGCACTTTTGAGTTCACACTCAGCAGCTAAGCGTTTAGCAAAATCCTCTGCCGAAGAAATCGGATTGAACTTAGATTGGCGAACGACAGAAGCAAAGTCTCCGGGAGTTAGCATCGTAAGCGCACGAATACCCTCTTCGCTTTGAGCGTCAGCTGGTAAATTCAATTCCTTTACCCACCGAGCATAAAGCGCTAAAGCCTGACTCTCACTTAAGTGATCGAATTTCGCCTTCAAATCGAAGCGCCGTAAGCTAGCCGCATCGAGCGTTTCTACTAAATTCGTTGTCGCAATGAAGATTCCCTCAAAGCTTTCCATTTGCGTAAGCATCTCATTGACTTGCGTGGTTTCCCAGCTGCGAGCGCTCTTAGCGCGATTTTGTAAAAAACTATCTGCCTCATCGATTAAAAGGATGGCGTTCTCTCGCTTCGCTTGCTCAAAGGCCTTCGCGATATTGGCCTCGTTTCCTCCTACCCACATCGAAAGAATGTCAGAGGACTTCTTTTGAATAAGGGGCTTTTTTAGGTATTTCGCTAACCATTGGGCGTAGGCGGTTTTCCCGGTCCCTGGCGGCCCATAAAGACAAAGACGAGCAGAACCGTGGGTATTCATCCCACGGGCTAACGCGGCTAAATCCACGTCCGTGTGCACGAATGTTGTGTCATAAACCGTGTCAACGGGCGCTAATTTGGGAGCCACAATTCCGGCGTTTTGCACTTCAAGAACGGAATTAATAAGTGTGAGCATCTTCTTATCACGCTCTTCTTGTGTGGGCTTTTCTAGAGCCTTTAAAACAGAGACCGTCCGAGAAATCACGCCTGGAGAAAGGTTTTCTGTTCTCGCCAAGCGCCCTTTCATATCATCAGACAAAAGTTCTCCCACGCACTTATCGATAATGACAAGGCGCTGCTCAACTGTCGGCTGCGTCACTTCAATCACAAGGTCAAAGCGCCGCAACATCGCACTATCCATCCTGCGCAGTGAATTCGTGAGCCACAGTGTCGGGTGAATGTTTGATTCCAAGAGGTGATTGATCTCAGCCTTGTTTTCTCGAATCGGAGAGCCGTTATAAAAACTAAGGCCAGATAGGAAAATGTCTTCGGATTCATCGAGAACGAAAAGCGCGGGGCTTTTTTCATCGACAAAGGAATTGGCAATTTCCCAAGCGTGTAAGCGATCGACAGAATCCCTTGAGTTTCTCACTTCTTTTACCGAGTGATTCACAATTTCAAAAACAGGGGTAGAAAGCACTTGACCTAAGGCTCGCGTCAGTTGCGTCTTCCCAGTACCTGGCGCACCATAAAGAAGGACATTGACGCCTGGTCTAGCGTGGCTTAGGGTATAGCTTGACGTTCTCTCCGCCGTGAACGACGGAGATTCTCTACTGTGTCAGCAGCTTGCGCCGCTGATCACTTCGGTGGATTCCTGCTGCTGATTCGGCGTCGGTCTTTTGGACCGACCCGGATTCACTTGAGCCTGAGCATTCTTCTCAGGCACCCCACAGGCTAACGAGCTTCGTCC
>UQUS01000021.1 GCA_900544335.1 uncultured Sutterella sp. | reverse complement strand
GCCTCTTTGAGACGGGCTCGGGTCAGCAGCAGGAACCCATCGAAGAGATCACGAGGCTTGCCCCGTGACTCAGTAGGAAATCCTCGTCCTTCAGGGCGAGGAGGAAGTCAAATCAATTCCAGACAGGTAAGTACAGCCCGGGATCGAGGCTCCCCGGAGAACTCAAACTGGCTCAGGAGTTTCGTGTTTCACGACCGATTGTTCGGGGAGCTTTGTCGCATCTACGTGATGATGGGTATGTCGTATCTAAAAAAGGATCAGGAAGTTATCTGGTCCGAGTCGATTCGGCAAGCGTTTATACACTTGTTCATGTCCGTGAGGTTTCGGACTTGCTATTGGCCTTTGATTATCGTGCGGGACTGGAGGCAGCTATTGCGGCGAAAGCTGCGATGGCAGCAACGGAGTTGGATAAAAGAACGATTGAAAATACGTATCGAGCGAACTGTAAACGGACGGCGTCTCGTTATTTGGATCATTTGACAAATGACTTTGAATTCCACTGTACCATTGCCGAAGCAACACACAATCCGTTTTACTGCCAGGCATTCAAAGAAATGCAGAAAACCATTTTGCAGGGAATTGATTGTTGTAGTGGATTACTGCAGAAGTCGCGTATGACATATCGTCCGAAGGACAACGAACATGCCGTCATTCTCCAAGCAATTAGTCGAAAAGATGCAATTCTTGCCTCCGCCGCAATGATGAACCATGTGCATGCGTCGAGTGCCCGCATGAAACAACTGCTTATCGGCGCGAGAACGGAAGATGCGCTCGGGGAATAAGAGTCGCTAGGCACAGTCCGACCCAGACAAGAAGGACAAGTGCTGTAATAATCAGGTGAGATTCTTGAGCATTCGAGAATGCGAGATCCAGATTGTCTTGACCGATATACGTAGCGACGTGGTACTTGTCCGAGAGTCGCTTAATGTTCAGAATATGGATGACGGGGATTCCTTTTTCTGCCATGCAAAAAATAGTGCCGCGAGCCGAACTGGTAACGGAAGGGATTCGGTCAAGATTGAGAGGGCCGTTAGCCTTCTTGATGAAGACAACGGATATTTTGCAATCTTGAGTTCTCAATTTAAAGATCCTACCAAAGCAATGATTGCCTGCGAGTTGCGGTACACAACCGAGAACTTCTTCAGTGATTTGCAAAATGATGAGGACCGTTATCGACTCGACGTTTATACACCGCATAATCTCTATGTTCGCGTGTTTGTTCAGTTTGTCGCCTAGATTTTGCGAAGTTATCTGCGTTGGGTAATTAACCAGAATCAGGAAAAACTATCCTGGGGACAACCTGCACATGCTGTGCTTTGGGAAATTGATTCGCTTCAGCAAGTAGAAACGGTAGACGGACGTCGCTTTTATCGAGATGCGACACCCATGCAGGAGCAAATTTTGGATATGTTTGGAATCAATATCCGTAAAAGTCGGTAAATAGGGACATCATCGGAGGCTTTGCGCCGTAAAATTTTCGTAGGACAGCTCGGTGGCTGTTGCAAGACTCTTTGCGGAGGATTTTATGGAATGTAAACCTATTGTCTCAAGTCTTATTTTGGCTGTCGGTATTGCGGCCGGTGCGGCATTGCTCGGCAATCAAATCGGTTCGGGAATCGAAGATCTCGTAAGCCGTGATCGTGTTGTGACGGTCAAGGGATTGGCGGAACAAGTTGTGAAAGCCGACCGAGTGACGTGGCCCGTGGGGTATCGGGAACTCGGAAACGACCTACAGGCGGTTTACGGCAAAATTCGCGTACGGCAAAACCAGGTGGTGGCCTTTTTAAAGAAAGCCGGGCTTTCGGATGCCGAAATCTCCGTAGCGGCTCCGACCGTCACGGATGCGCAGGCCGATAACTACAGCAATCAACCCAAGGCGTTTCGCTACAACATGGTCCAAACCGTGACGGTTTCGACCGACAAGGTCGACTTGGTTCTTGACCTAATGAAGCGGCAAAGCGAGCTGCTGCAAGAAGGCGTGGCCCTTGCCAATGACTACAGTTGGCAGACGACGTTCGAATTTACGGGTCTTAACTCCGTCAAGCCCGCGATGATCGAACAGGCAACGAAAAACGCTCGGGCTTCGGCACTGAAATTTGCCGAAGATTCCGGTAGCACGCTCGGAAAGATTCGCCGGGCCAACCAGGGACAGTTCTCCATCTCCAACCGCGACAACTTTACGCCCGAGGTGAAAAACATCCGTGTTGTCACGACGGTAGAGTACTACCTTAAAGACTGATTTAAAAGAATTTTCACTAAACGCCGTTTTTGCCTTGTCGGTGAAGACGGCGTTTTTCTTGCCGCCTTTCACCGAACGCGGCCGTCTTGAAATCTCCTAAAAAATCCCCATATAGGGGTCATGGAAAGTTGCAAATTCCGAGGAGTTATCCCGGTTCCTTGCTTCTTTCGAGGAGATTCGTATGAGACAAGACAAATTAACGACAAAGTTTCAGCAGGCACTTGCCGAAGCACAATCGCTTGCTTTGTCCAATGACAACCAATATATCGAACCGGAACACATCCTTGCAGCCATTATGGACGACGAGGAAGGGGTGGCTAACGGTCTTTTTGAACGGGCCGGCGCCAATGCCAAGCAAATTCGCGAGGCCGTGACCGATGCGATTGCCAAATTCCCGAAAGTGACGGGAACAGGCGGGGATATTCAAGTCAGTCGCGACACGGTTCGTGCCTTTAACTTGGCAGAAAAGGAAGCGACAAAACGCTCCGATTCGTTTATCTCGTCGGAAGTCTTTTTGCTGGCGTTAACGGATGGTTCGCTCGAAGTTTCTAAGCTTTTGAGCCGTTTCGGTGTGACGCGCGGTGCTCTTTCGGCTGCCATTGACGCGATTCGCGGCGGCGAAAAGGTCGAAGATGTCGAAGGGGAGTCCGGTCGCGATGCCATCAAGCGTTACACGGTGGATTTAACCGAACGTGCTCGCCTCGGAAAAATCGATCCTGTAATCGGACGCGATGATGAAATTCGTCGCACGATGCAGATTTTGCAGCGCCGCACGAAAAATAACCCGGTGCTTATCGGTGAACCCGGTGTCGGTAAGACGGCCGTGGTCGAGGGGCTTGCCCAGCGTATTGTCAACGGTGAAGTTCCCGATAGCCTCAAACACAAGGTGATTTTGTCCTTGGATATGGCAGGTCTTATCGCCGGCGCCAAGTACCGCGGCGAATTTGAGGAACGCCTTAAGAAGTTACTCAAGGAAGTGACGGCGGCCGAAGGCAAAATCATTCTCTTTATCGATGAGTTGCACACGGTTGTGGGCGCCGGAAAGACCGAAGGGTCGATGGATGCCGGCAACATGCTTAAGCCTGCGCTTTCGCGCGGTGAGTTGCATGTCATCGGTGCGACGACTTTGGACGAGTACCGTAAGTACATCGAAAAGGATGCGGCCTTAGAGCGTCGTTTCCAGAAGGTCTTAGTGGACGAACCGAGTCTGGAGGATACGATTGCCATTTTGCGCGGCCTACAGGAAAAGTACGAAGCGCATCACGGCGTTGAAATTACCGACCCGGCGATTGTGGCGGCTGCCGAACTTTCGCAGCGCTACATCACCGATCGCTTCCTTCCCGATAAGGCCATTGACCTTATTGATGAGGCGGCAAGCCGCGTCAAGATGGAAATTGACTCCAAGCCCGAGGCTCTCGATAAGCTCGATCGTCGTTTGATTCAACTGAAAATCGAACGCGAAGCGATGAAAAAAGAGACCGATGACGCAAGCCACAAGCGCTTAGCGGCCATTGAAGACGAAATCGCGAAACTGTCGCGTGAGTACTCGGATTTGGAAGAAGTGTGGAAGGCGGAAAAGGCGCAAGCCATCGGTTCGAAGTCCGTGCGTGACGAAATCGATCGCACGAAAATCGAGATGGAAGCGTGCCGTCGTGAAGGTAAGTTCGAACGCCTGGCCGAATTGCAGTACGGTGTTCTTCCGAAGTTGGAAGAAAAACTCAAGAAAGCGGAAAAAGGCGAAAAGCAAGCGGCAACGCATCCGAAGCTCCTGCGCACGAGTGTGGGCGCCGAGGAAATCGCCGAGGTTGTGAGCCGTGCGACAGGGATTCCTGTCTCCAAGATGATGCAGGGCGAAAAGGCCAAACTGTTGGGTATGGCCGATGCGCTCAAAAAACGCGTTATCGGACAGGATGCGGCCGTTGAAGCTGTGGCGCAGACAGTGCTTCGGAGTCGTGCGGGGCTTTCCGATCCGAACCGTCCGTACGGGTCGTTCCTCTTTTTAGGTCCGACCGGTGTCGGTAAGACGGAGTTGACGAAGGCTTTGTGTGAATTCCTCTTTGATACGGAATCGGCTCTGATTCGTATCGATATGAGCGAATTTATGGAAAAGCACTCGGTGGCTCGTTTAATCGGTGCTCCTCCGGGATATGTCGGCTATGAAGAAGGGGGCTACCTGACCGAGGCCGTGCGTCGTAAGCCCTATAGCGTCATCTTGCTCGATGAGGTGGAAAAAGCGCATCCCGATGTCTTTAACGTCCTCTTGCAGGTTTTGGACGACGGTCGTATGACCGACGGACAAGGTCGGACGGTGGACTTTAAGAACACGGTCATCATCATGACGAGTAACCTCGGAAGCGATGAAATACAGCGCTTGGCGAATGCTCCGCATGAGCAGGTGAAGGAAGCAGCGATGGCGCAAGTCAAAGCGCACTTCCGTCCGGAGTTCATCAACCGTATTGATGAAATCGTCGTGTTCAACAATTTGAACAAGACCTCGATTCGCAAGATTGCTTCCTTGCAAATTGCGTCTCTCGGTAAGCGCTTGGCGGCCCAGGGTGTCGGCTTGAAGTTAAGCGATGCGGCTTTGGACTTTGTCGCAGCGGCAGGCTTCGATCCCGTGTACGGCGCTCGTCCGTTAAAGCGTGCCGTGCAGGATTTGTTGGAAAATCCGATGGCAAGAGCGCTCCTTGAAGGCAAGTACGCTCCGGGTGACACGGTTCAGGTCGAGTTAAAGGACGGCAAGTTGGTTTTCTTGGATAAGAAAGACTAACCTGTTACCTCGCTAAAAAAATCCCGCAAAGGAGAAATCCGATGCGGGATTTTTTGTGCCTTTAGCGGCTTTCTTGAGGCGGCTTAAAGAAGAAATCGAACTGTGACCCTTCAATTAAGTAAGGTAACGTCTTTTGTCCGTTAGCCAAGGTAACGCTCTTGTGATACACAAAACTTAACGCCGGGAGTGTCTTGGTTAAGTCTTCAAACGCTTTTTCAGCCAGCCCGTCAAACTCATCGGTTTTGATCCACGCACTGCCGTTCCAGCGGAAAAACGGCATACCGCTTGCGTTCTGGCTCGGAGCATACGGGTGTGCACCGATTCGATAGCCGAGTCGGTCTTCACGATCTAAAAAACTCGTGAGCATTTCTTCGGGGCGTTTGGACTCGACCTTTTCTTTCAAGCCCCCGATAGCAAAGGGAATCACAGCCGGTTTTGTATCATCCGGGGACCTTGAAATCACAATCATTCCGCACGTTCCGATCGGAGCGGGACCGGTAGCCTCCGGGTTATAGCGACAGCCGAGCGCTTCGTTTTCCAGAAAAACGGCCATAGAGTGCACTGTGGCATCCTTAGCGGCGGTTCTGCGGATTAAATCGAGGTGATAGATTGATTGGCTGTCGGTTTTTCTCAGGCTATTAAAAAAGGAGCGCGTTAAAAGAGAAACGACCTTCTTTTGCGCCTGTCCGTTGGTCTCGGCATGCATTTCGTCGACAAAGCCGAAGAATTGGTTTTCCTCCGAAGAATTCGTCAGATTGTCCGTCATGGCCTCAATGAGTCCTGCGGACGAATACGTGTCCTTGCGATCGGAGGCTTTTTCCGGCTGAGCACGACGGATAGAAGGACCTCCTTCAATCCAACGGCGCTGCAAAACGGTGCTTGTCCCTGCTTTACCGGAAAAATCGGAAGGCGTTACCGTGTCGGACGGCACGCCTTGTAGCCCGAAGTAATGCACGAGGTTGCCGGCGCGTGAAATCGTCGCGTCGTAGTCCATGCCGTATTGCCGCGTGACGGCATTTTGGCAGGCACAGAGGAGTAGGGAACTGACAAGAACGGAGCTAAGTAAGAATCGGTTGGACACGGGGCACCTGGAATAAAACGGAAAGCCGGAGGAAAGGATTCCTCCGGCAAAAGTCAGTTAGGCACGCTTGGCAAGTTCGACTGCCTTGCCGATATAACTTGCCGGGGTCATCACAAGTAGACGCTCTTTGGCCTCTTGCGGGATCTGTAGCGTCTCGATAAATTCGCGCAGCACTTCAGGGGATATGTGTCCCTTGCCGCGCGTTAAGGCCTTAAGTTTCTCGTAGGGTTTTTCCACTGCATAGCGACGCATGACGGTTTGAATCGCTTCGGCCAGCACTTCCCAAGCTGCATCCAAATCTTCGGCCACTTTGGCTTCATTGAGTTCGAGCTTCTCAAGGCCCTTGACTAAAGAGGCGTACCCGGTAAAGCTGTATCCGAACGCCACACCGAGGTTGCGTTGCACGGTCGAATCACTCAAATCGCGCTGCCAACGGGAAATCGGAAGCTTTTCGGAAAAGTGACGGAAAAGCGCATCGGCAATGCCGAAATTGCCTTCGGCATTTTCAAAGTCGATGGGGTTGACCTTGTGGGGCATTGTTGAGGAGCCGACTTCACCGGCCTTGAGCTTTTGTTTGAAGTATCCCAGAGAGATGTACGCCCAGACATCGCGCGCCAAATCCAGTAGGACCGTGTTGGCGCGACAGATTTCATCGAAAAGCTCGGCCATGTAGTCGTGCGATTCGATTTGGGTTGTGTGGGTGTTAAAGGTTGCTCCGAGTTTGTCTTGAACAACGATCTTGGCAAACGCTTCCCAGTCAAAATCCGGATAAGCGGCCAAATGGGCATTGAAATTGCCGACGGCGCCGTTCATTTTCGCCAGAAGTCGGACGTTTTCAATCGATTCGATGATGCGATTCAGTCGCACGGCAAAAACAGCAAATTCCTTTCCGATTGTGGTCGGAGAGGCGGGCTGCCCGTGGGTGCGAGAGAGCATGGGAACGTCGGCCCAGCGATGCGCGTAGTCTTGCAAAATCGCGTGAATCGCGCGGAGTTTTCCGACAAGGGCTTTGCGACCGTCAGAAAGCATCATCGCGTAGCTCGTGTTATTGATATCTTCGCTTGTGCAGGCAAAGTGCACGAATTCGCTTTCGGCGGTTAGCGCCGTATCGTGCGCAACCTGTGCCTTCATCCAGTATTCGACGGCTTTGACGTCGTGATTGGTGGTCGCTTCAATCTCTTTGATTTGCTCGCAGTTTTGCAAGGTGAAATCTGTGTAAAGCGAACGCAGAAATTGCGCATGTTCACCGCTAATCGGGAGGATTCCGGGAAGTCCGGTTTGAGAAAGGGCGATAAGCCACTCGACTTCGACCTTGACACGGGCTCGCATGAAAGCGTATTCGGAGAAAATTTCCCGCAGTTCGTCACATTGTTTGGCATAGCGACCGTCCAAGGGACTGATGGCGCGCAACGTAGAAAGTTCAGGCATGGCAGACTCGAAAAAAAAAGATGAAAATCAGACGGAAGGTATTGTAAACGAGCACGGTGCGCTTGCCGAGCTGAAATCAAGTCATAAGGAGGCCGCAAAAACATAGCCTTCGAAATCGGAGGACTTCGAAGGCATTAAAAGCGATGCTGCTTTTTAGGGCATCTGGATGGGGGAACTGCCGGCATCGGGCGGAACACCGAATCCCGGGGTGCCCGGCGTGACAATCTTCGTTGCGGCTTCGCGGCGCAATTCCTGAATCTTGTCGATGGTCTTTTGAACACCGGCTTTCGCCGCTTCCCCATATTTTTTGACGGCCTCTTGAACCGTGTCGGCTTCGATATCAAAGTTAATCGGCAACGGTCCCATCTGGGTCATGATTTGAATCTCACCCGAGAAAATGGGCTTACGGGAAGGATCTGCACTGCCGTCAGCAAGAACGGGAGTGAGAATACGGATGTTTCCCATCTTACGGTCGGTGAGAATCTCTTCCGAATACAGATTCGCCGCGTCCATCTCGGCATTGATTGAGTCAAGCTCAGACATTGTTTCTCCTAAAAAGACAATCGGCCCGTTACCGGGCCGAAAAACGCATTAACGGTAAACGATAACCGGCAATTTGGAATAGGCCAGAACCCGTTGCGTTTCGCTGCCGAGAATCAGGGCCGCCAGACCTTTGCGTCCGTGGCTTGCCATAAAGATGCAATCGCACCCTTTGGACTCGGCCGTGGAAATAATCGCTTCGGCCGGCGAGAAATTCTTAATCGCCAGCGTTTGAACGGGAACCCCGGCATCCTCAACGATGGCCTGCGCCTCCGCAAGTCGCCCTTCGGCAAGCGCGAGCATGCGCTCGTCGTAGTCATCGATGGATTCCGGACGGTATTCATTGACGGCGGTGTAGTTGTACGGCTCAATGACGGTCAGAAGCGTGATTTTTGCCCCGAGTTGTTTGGCAAAGGATGCAGCGCCCTTGACCGCGGCTAAAGAGAGGTTGGAACCGTCAGTCGGTACCAGAAAGCTTTTGTACATTACGCGCCCTCCGATTAAATCGATGTAACGCTCCTATTTTAGGGCAAGCAAAGCCCTGTGGGGTGTTGCAGGAGGGGAAAATTTCCGAAGGCCGTTCGGGCCTTCGGAAATCCGTATCGACTACTCGGAGACCGGCGCTTTTTTCATGCGGGCAAACCACGTGAAAAAGACAGGGACGAAGAACGTAGCAACAAAGGTAGCCGCCAGCATGCCGCCGCACACGCCCGTTCCCATCGAACGGCGTGCCATGGCGCCGGCACCGGTACTAAATACCAAGGGTAAAACCCCGAGAATAAAGGCCATCGATGTCATGAGGATCGGCCTCATACGAAGACGCGCTCCGGCAAGAGCCGCCTCTCGTGCCGATAGTCCTTCGTGCATTTTTTCACTGGCAAATTCGACAATCAAAATCGCATTTTTCGCCGACAGGCCGATTAAAACGAGTAAGCCGATTTGAAAATATATGTCGTTGGGCGTTGCTCGGATTTGCAGCGCCGTGAGTGCCCCTAAAACGGCAAACGGTACCGACATGATGACGGCAATCGGAAGCGACCAGCGTTCATAAAGTGCCGCTAAGAGCAAAAAGACAATCACCAGACCGAAACTAAACGCTTGCATCGAAGAGCTGCCGATGCGTTTTTCATGCCAGGCTTGTCCGACCCAAGAAATCCCGTACCCTTCGGGAAGATATTTGTCAGCCATGTCTTCGACAAGACGCACGGCATCGCCGGAACTGACGCCTTCGACGGCCGAGCCCGAGAACATGGCGGCCAAATACCCGTCGTTACGCGTCAGGCTTTCGGCTCCCGAGACACGCTTAGTTGTAATCAGAGAGGCCATCGGAATCATGTTTCCGTCACTACTACGAACCCAGCAATGCGTCAGGTCTTCCGGACTCATACGAAAACGCGGTTCGGCTTGCATGATGACGCGCCGAATCTTGCCGTTTCGCGTAAAGTCATTGACGTAGTTGCCGGAGAAAAAGCTTTGCAAGGTCGAGAAAATCGAAGCGGTCGTCACGTTAAGACGCATGGCTTTTTCTTCATCGACATTAACTTCGATTACCGGGGCTCCCGAACGCATCATATGGCGAAGGCCTGTAAGTTCCGGGCGTTTTTTGAGCTCGGCGGTAAAGTCATCGGCAACGGCATGCAGTAACACGGGATCGTCGGTTCCTCGCGCCTGAATGTAGCCCGAAAAACCGCTCGAGCGTCCGAGTCCCCGAATCGGATTGGGCTGCGAGGCAACGGCAATGGCTTCGGTGGACGTATCGCCGAGTTTTTGCAGTTCACGGCGTAGTTCGAAGGCCGTTTTCTCACGCTCATTCCAGTCCTTCAGTTTCAAAATAAACGTTGCGGCCGAGGCACGGATGTCGTTCCCTTGCTGGTCGTTTCCGACCATCGCCAACACGCTTTCCACGCCCTCGAGCTTTTGCTCGATTAAAAGACGCATCTTCTCGACTTCTTTTTCCGTTCGATTAAACGAGGCACTCGAAGGAAGCGTAAAAGACATGCGCAAAATGCCCTGATCTTCAACAGGCACAAAGGTCGTCGGTGTGGAAATAAAGAGGAAATAAACCGAAGCGCAGACCCCGACAAAGACAAGAGCTGCCGTCTTCGTGTGGTCCAAAAAGAAGGTAATCCCACGCAGGTACAGGGAGCCCGTTTTTTTCAGTAGGCAATTGACTGTATCGAAAAGGCGATTGCGTGAGGGTTTTTGCCCTTTCAGGAGAATCGCGCACAGGGCCGGTGTAAGGGTCAAGGCAACAAAACCCGACAGACACACGGCAACGGCAACGGTGACCGAGAACTGACGGTAAAGTTCGCCTGCCATACCGCCTAAAAATGCCACGGGTACAAAGACGGCTGAGAGCACAAGGATGATGGCCACAAGGGCGCTTGAGACTTCCTTCATGGCTTTTTTCGCAGCCTCGTGCGGACTCAAACCTTCGCTCATCAGACGGGAAACGTTTTCCAAAACGACAATCGCATCGTCAACGACAATGCCGATAACTAGCGTCATCGCAAAAAGCGTGAGCGTATTAAGGGAAAAGTTAAAGAACCAGAGACCGGCCATCGTACCGATCAGGGAGACCGGAACCGAGAGCATCGGAATGAGTGTGGCGCGCCAGTTTTGTAAAAAGAGATAAATAACAAGGAGCACCAGTAGGCCCGCTTCCAAAAGCGTGATGAAGACTTCACGGAGCGAGGCATTGACAAAGACGGTCGTATCGTCGGTAATCGTGTGGGTGATTTTGTTTTTCGGATAAAAGTGCGCCAGACGCGCCAGCTCTTCTTTCGCGGCTTTGGCTGCAGCCACGGCATTAGCGCCGGTTTGCAAAAAGACAGCGAGCGTAATCGAGGGTTTTCCGTTAAAGATGTTGACCATCTCGTAGCTGCGGTTTCCGAGCTCGACGGTGGCAACATCACGCAAGCGGACAATGCGGTTTTCCGAATCCACGCGCAGAATCACCGAGCCGAATTCCTCGGGCGTTAAAAGCTGTCCTTTGGTGCGTGTGGTGTAAAAAAGTTGTTGCTCCTCTGTGGTCGGGGCAACACCAATACGCCCGGCCCCGCGCTCGTAGTTTTTGTCGTTAACGGCCGCGTCGATGTCCTCAGGCGTAATCCCGAATTTGCCCATGCGTTGCGGGTCAAGCCAAATGCGCATGGCGCCTTGTGCGTTACCGAACACGCTGACATCGCCGATTCCGGGAAGGCGTCGCAACTGATCGACGACATTTAAAAGAGCGTAATCGGCCATGTCCACGCGGCTCATCGAGCCGTCGGGCGACGTGTACGCCACAATCAAAAGCGTTTCTTCATCGTGCTTACGAACGCTGATGCCGTCTTGTTGAATCTTTTTGGGAAGACGTTTTTCAACGGTTCGAACTCGGTTGTTGATTTCCAAAACGGCGTCGTTGGGATTGGTGCCGACATCAAAAATGCACGAGATACGGACGTTGCCGTTCGATCGAATACTCGTGTTGTAGTAAAGAAGTCCCTGAATGCCCGAGAGTTGATCTTCGATGGGGGCTGCGACCGTACGGGCTAAAACCGAGGCGCTCGCGCCTTCCCAGGATGTCGAGACCGTCACGGCGGGCGGTGCGATGTTCGGATACTGTGAGACGGGCAACACCAGGTAGCAAAGGATGCCGCCGAGCACAATAAGAATCGACAGAACCGATGCGAAGATGGGACGACGAATGCAAAACTGGCTGAGCATGGTGTCCCTTCTTACGGCGTAGCGTCATGGGGTACGACGTTGACGGAAACCGGCAGTCCGTCCCGAAGACGTTGGATTTGGTCAATCAGGATTTTGTCGCCTGTTTTAAGACCGGAAAGGATAATCCAATCGGTCTCTTTCCAGGTGCCGACCGTAACCGGCACGGATCGAACGCGTCCTTCTTGCTCCGTAAACACGCGGTACGTTCCGTCGGGCATCTGTTGGACGCATTTTTGCGGAATGCGGTACACGCCCGTCAGTTTTTTTAGACCGAGTTGGACGGAAACGAGCTCGCCGGGCACAAGCCCCGAACCCGGAGCCACCACGCCCCGTATCGTTCGCGTTGATGTGGCCGTGTTGATTTGCCGGGAAACGTAATCGAGCTTGGCGGCAATCTCGCGCCGAGAGGAATCAAAAAGACGCACGGGGCTTTCGGTCGTAACGGGATTTCCTGCGAGGTCGCGCTCGGAAAGTTCAAATTTGACGCGCAGATTGTCCGGTTGCGTCAACGTTGTCAGTCGTGTCGAATTGGCACTAATAAGTGCCCCGATATTAAGTTCGCACCGACCGGCAACGCCATCACTCGGAGCCTTGACGCGGGTGCGGTCGAAAGCGACTTGAGCATCGTCTTTTTTCGCCCGTGCTTGTTTTAGTTGCGCCCGAGCGACTTTCAGAGCGCTTTTGGCGTCGTCAAAAAGCTTGCGACTGGTGGCGTTGGCTTTTAAAAGCGCTTCATAACGCTTGTAGTCGGTAAGAGCGATTTGCTCTGAGGCCACGGCCTGCTCGACCGAGGCTTTGGCCGCATTTAAGGCTGCTTCATACACGGCATCGTCAATGACAAAGAGTGTCTGACCGTCTCGGACCGTATCGCCTTCCTTGTAGGTAATGGCCTTCAAAGTGCCTGAAACTTGAGCACGGATTTCAGCCTGGCGAGCCCCTTCGGTTTCTCCGAGGGTTTCGATCCACAGCATTTCATCGGTCGGGGTCGCACTGACGGCCCGTACGGCAAGCGGTGTTTCGGAAGCAACGGCTTGTTTGGTTCCTCCTTTGTCGCATCCGGTGAAGGAGACGAGCACGGCGGAACTGAAAAAAAGAAGCGCAGTCAGCCTGACTGCGGATGTCGGAATTCGCATGATGGTCCTGCCGCATGTGTTAACAGTCCTTCGGGCAACGTTACCGCGAAGTCAAAAGACTGTCGATTCGATGCTAGAAAAAACTAGTTCAACAAATGTAACGAATTGTACATTCGTCCGAGCGCCGTCACCTAAAGCGGGGCAGTCGCTTTTTCAAGCCAGCGCAAAAGGTCTTGCCCGAGATAGGGGGCAAGATGCTCGTACACGAGGGTGTGATACGTGTCGACCCAGTGTGTTTCGTCTGTTGTTAACAGTTCGGTCAGAATCAGGGTTCTGTCAAACGGGCACAGGCTCAACGTTTCAAATTCTGAAAATCCCTCAAAGGCGGACCGAACCGGCGTGACAAGGTTTTCAAGGCGCACGCCCCAAAGGCCGGCTCTATATAGGCCCGGCTCATTGGAAACGACAACGCCCTCGACAAGGCGTGTTGCGTCCGTTGCCGGGGTTCGCGGAGAAATCGAAAGAGGTGCCTCGTGTACGTTTAACACAAATCCGACGCCGTGCCCGGTTCCGTGCCCGTAATCGGCTCCGACTTGCCAGAGCGGACTGCGGGCCAGAGAATCGAGGCGCCCGGCGTGTAGGCCTGTCGGAAACCGCGCTCCGGCCAAAGCAATGTGCGCACGTAACACGGCCGTGTAGTCTTTTTTCATCGCCTCCGGCACCGGGCCGATTCCGATGGTTCGCGTGATATCCGTCGTGCCGGTTAAATACTGTCCGCCCGAATCCAGAAGGAGCAGGGTTCCTGCCGTAATCGGAGAGGACTTTTCCGGACTCGGGGCGTAATGCGGTTGCGAGGCATTGGCGCCGACGGCGGCAATTGTCGTAAAACTCGTTTCGATAAATCGCGGCGACTTTTTCCGTAGCTCCAGGAGCTTTTCGGAAACATCCCATTCGGAAAGGGAAACTCCCTGAGTCGTTTGATTCTCAATCCAAGCAAAAAGCGAGACCAGTGCCAGACCCTCGTCGACCATGCTTTCTTGAATCAAAGCGAGTTCTTCAGGGTTCTTCCGACTTTTCAGAACGGTTACCGGATTGGTTCCCGTGACGATTTTGATGCCGTTTGCGACCGACTGATACAGATGGGCATTCATTTGTGCCGGGTCGACGAAAAAGACGGTCTCAGGCGGCAGTTCCCTGAGCGCCTCATTGACAGTCTCATACGGGTGGCACCGTACGCCGTCTTTTCGAAGCGAGGCCACGGTTGCCGGTCCGAGTTTTCTCGGATCGATAAATAGATCGGCGGATTCTTCCCGAATCAAAAGGTAGGCTAAAAAGACCGGTGTGTTCGGTAGGTCCGACCCGCGAAGGTTACACAGCCACGCAACGTCGTCTAACGCGCAGACCAGTAGCGTATCGGCCCCGGCTTTTTTCATGGCATCGCGAGTAAGAGCGAGCTTTTCCGGACGCGGACGCTGACCGCTCTCAAAAGGAAGTGCCGGAACGGGATAAAGTTCGGGACGCTCGTCCCAAAGCGCATAAAGGGCGTCGGACACGTCGCCGAGTGTCATGCCGCACGCTTTTAAAGCGGCTTGCAACTTGGAAAAGAGCTTTAATGCGTACGAGCAGGCATCGATGCCGACGCGACTGCCGCAAGGAAGGTTTTCACAGAGCCAGGGTGTTAATCTCGGGGTTGCCGGATCTCCGTCACGCATTAACGTAAAAAGAGTTCCCTCAAGTTCGATCTGGGCCTGTTCCCAGTAACGCGAGTCTGTCCACAGTAGGGCTTTGTCGCTTGTGATCACCACGCACCCGGCCGACCCGGTAAACGGGCACAGGGCTTTTCTCAATTCCCAGTGCGGGCAGGGATATTCGCTTGAATGCGGATCGCCGGTCGGAATGATGACGGCACTTAAACCGTGCTTGCTGAGCAAATCCCGCACACTCTGGATTGAAAGCGACATGGTCGTTCCTAAAAGATTTTCCGCATCGTCAGTTTAAGCGACATGCCGACAACGCCGTTGGTGTTTTCCGGCTTGCCGATATCGACGCACTCGGCTCTCCAACCAGCATCGCGCATTTCGTCAATGGTCGCCTGAACGTTGATTTCCGCACAATTGAAGAGAATGGATTTAAACGGAAGTTGCACGGACATCGGTTGCGTCGAGGTGCAGACCGCAAGTGATTTAGTGGGCGCGTTCATCAGGGCGGGAATGTTTCTGGCCTCTCGGGTTGCCTTTAAAGTTTCGGCAAAGGATGCATTGTCATCCTTGGGGACATCGTTTGTCGCGCAGCCGGCAACGAAAAGCGTCGCCGAACACAAGAGGCTTACATAAAGAATCTTTTTGAACATAGTGCGTAGCATTGTACCGAAATAGGCTCGTGAGTTTTCCTACGACCGGTGGCGCTTTAAACGCGAAATCGGCATTCCGGGCGGCAGATTCGAGCGAACGGTTTCAAAGCGTAAGTCTTTTTGCAGCGTGCTCTTGGTTTGACGCGCCACAGAGTTAAGCGTGTCTTTTTTTCGTGCCTTCGGGCTATGGGTTTTGCTTGGCGTCTTTCCGGTTAAGGACGGCTTTTCCCAACGAACGGAAGCGGACTTTTTCCCGAAAGTCTTCGCAGGAGCCTTTCGCGGCTTCTTATCAAAAGAGACCTTTTCAGGACTTTGCGTCGTCTTTTTATCCCTGACAGGAACGGGGCGCTTTGGACCGTGTCGGTGTTTACTTTGTGCCCGTTTTCTCGGCGATTCAATTTCCTCGGCATCCGACGGGGACGCTTTCTCGTAGCCAGGCGCTGTCTTTACGGTTAATTTCTTTTTCAGCAGGCGCTCAACGGCTTTAAGTTCCGATGTTTCTTCCGGACTGACAAGACTTACCGCCAGGCCCGTTTGTCCGGCTCTTCCCGTGCGGCCGATGCGGTGCACATAGTCTTCGGGCACGTTCGGAAGCTCGTAGTTCACCACCTGCGGCAGGTCCTTAATATCTAAGCCGCGCGCCGCAATGTCGGTTGCCACCAGCACGCGGATAGTTTTGTTTTTAAACCCGCTTAAGGCTTTGGTTCGGGCCGATTGGCTCTTGTTGCCGTGAATAGCGGCGCTTGTCAGACCGTCTTTAGCCAGTTGCTCGGCAAGGCGATTGGCGGCGTGTTTCATGCGGGTAAACACAAGAACCTGTTCCCAATCGTTGTCGACAATGATGTCTCGCAGTAAATCGCGTTTGCGTTTTTTGGCCGCAAAGTACACTTCTTGGTGCACTAAAGCGCAGTCCTTATTCTTGGCAATTTCGATGTCGACGGGATCGGTGAGGATGCTTTGCGCAAGTGCATGAATCTCGTCATTAAACGTTGCCGACAATAAAAGAGTTTGGCGCGCTTTCGGGACCAAAGCCAGAATCTTGCGAATATCCCGGATAAAGCCCATATCAAGCATGCGATCGGCCTCATCGAGCACGAGAAAATGCACGTCACTTAAGGAGACGTTTCCCTGTCCGATATGGTCTAAAAGTCGTCCCGGCGTTGCAACCAAGATGTCAACGCCACCGCTCAGCACCGCCGTTTGCGGGCGAATGTTGACGCCGCCGAAGACGAGGGCCGTTTTAAGTCCCGTTCCCAAAGCGTAGTTGCGAATGTCTTCTTCAATTTGTGCGGCTAACTCGCGAGTCGGCGCAAGAATCAGGGCATGTGCGGAGCACGCCTTTCTCGGGACTTTCCCTTTTAGGAGTTTTTCGACAAGGGGTAGTCCGAATGCGGCGGTTTTCCCGGTTCCCGTTTGAGCGGCTGCCAGAACGTCGCGCCCATCAAGAATCGGGCCGATGGCTTGAAGCTGAATCGGAGTGGGCTCTCGGTAACCGAGCGCTTTCACGTTTTTTAAAAGAAGAGGGGAAAGTCCGAAGTTAGAAAACGAAGGAGTCACAAAAGGTATCCAAATACAAAAAGGGGCACACGAGGTAAGAAAAAACTAGTTTTCCGACGGCTCAATGCCAAGGGTCTTAAGAAGGGCGGCCGTCTGATAGGCCGGGAGTCCCATGATGCCGCTAAAGCTCCCGTCGATGTGATCGATATAGATAGCGGCAAGTCCTTGGACGGCGTAGCCGCCGGCTTTGTCATAGGGCTCTTTTGTGGCGCTGTACCATGCGATTTCTTCCTCTGTGAGGGTCCGGAAATGCACGTGCGAAACACTGACGGCCTCAAGTAGCTGCATCGGGGAAGCGGCGACAACGAGCGCCGTTCGGACGGTGTGCGTCGTGCCCGAAAGCGCTTTTAAAAACCGGATTTCTTCCTCGCGGTTTTCCGGTTTTCCGAGGATGCGAGTTCCGAGAATGACGGCGGTGTCGGCAGCCAAAACGGGACGAGCGGCAAGGCCCTCTTTTTCGATGCGATTAAAAGCGCGTAGGGCTTTTTCGCGCGCCGTCCGTGAGACGTAGTCTTCGGGGCTTTCGCCGGCAAGACGCACTTCATCGCCGGCAAAGGCCGTCGGGACGGTTTTGTCCGAAAGCACGGTAAAGTCGTGAAAGCCGATGTCGCGCAGAATCTGCGCACGCCGAGGGCTCTTGCTCGCTAAGTAAAACAACGTCATGCGCGGTGATAGGGGTGGTTATTCAAAATCGACCAAGCGCGATAGAGCTGCTCGCAGAGCAGCACCCGAGCAATGGCATGCGGTAGTGTCATGGACGAAAGTCGCATGGAAAAGTCAGCTTTCTTTTTAAAGGAGGCATCAAGCCCGTCCGGTCCCCCGATGACGAACGTGACGTTCCGCGCGTCGTCTTTCCATCGGGCGATGCGGTCGGCAAACTCAACGGTTGTCAAGTCCCGCCCGCGTTCGTCTAAAACCACAAGCACATCATCGGGGTCAAGGGATTTTTCGATGCGACGCGCTTCCGTTTGCATGAGCTTTTGAGGGGTTTGTCCGGCTCGGGGCTCGGTTTTTAACTCCCGTAGTTCGACAGTAAAACCCTTGGGAAAGCGCGCAAGGTAATCCTTGACGGCTGTGTTTACCCAAGGGTCTTCACGCTGTCCGACGGCAAGGACGGTCAGGCGCATCTATGAGGCCTTTGCGCTCTTTTTGGCCGTCGAAGCGGTCGCTTTCGTGGTCCGTTTTTTCGCGGTGCTCGCAGTTTTTTTCGCACCGGTTGCAGCGGACTTTCTCGCCGAGGTTGTCGCGGTCTTTTTGACCGAGGGTTTCTTGGTTGCAGCCTCTTTTTTCACGGCCGGTTTCTTTGCGGTCGTCTTTTTCGCCGTCGTTTTCTTCACGGCTGTTTTGGTCGTCTTCGTGCTTGCCTTGGCCGTCTTGGTCGCAGTGGTTTTCTTTGTCGTACTGCGAGGTGCGCGCTTGCGAGCGGGCTTTGCCTGCTCCTCGTGTTGTTCGACCTTGGCAAAAAGCGCCTTCACATCAAGCGCATCCGGTCCCCAGAGTTCTTCTAAGTCGTAGTACTGTCGAATGGCAGGCTGCATGCAGTGGCACACGACCGAGCCGCAGTCCACAAGGACCCATTCGCCCGTGTCCGTTCCTTCGATGCCGCTGACTTTGCCGCCGGCAGCTTTCACAGCCTTGGAAACGGCGCTCGCTAGGGCGCGCGTTTGGCGATTGCTCGTTCCCGAGGCAATGACGACATGATCGAACGCGCTCGTTTTTTTCGTTGTGTCATAAACACGGATATTTTGGCCTTTGACGTCTTCTAAGGCGTCAACGACGGTTTTCAGTAAGGTTTTTTTATCCATTGTTCGACTGATCCATGTAAAGATGATGATCCCGAATGTAGGCTTTCACATCGGGGCAGAGCCACGTATCTAGAACCGACTCAGTATCCCTATCGGCGTTGCCTTTAAGGATAGTACGAATTTTAGAGGAACTTGCCGACGTGGGCGGTATGGAAAAAAAGGCCACGTAGCCGCATGGGGCAGAAGAAAGCGCGTGAGTGGGCTTGATGCGACCGGCGGCCCAGGAAGCTACGAGCGGGCAGGCTGTCGGAGTTTTTCCGTCGCGTGTGCTTACGGCGATGTCGGCGTAGTCAAGAAACGAGTCCCAGGCTTTCCACGTTTGAAGGTTTTCCCATTGATCGGCCCCGAGAATGAGAACCAGGGGAGTTGCCGGTCCGACTTCCCGCCGCATCTGACGCAGCGTATCAACGGTGTATGTCGGTCCCGGGCGATTGACTTCACAGAGATTGACGGCAAGACCGGGCTTTCCGGCCACGGCCAACTCGAGCATACGAACACGGTCGACTGCCGGCGTCAGAGGGTGCTTTTGCCAGGGATTCCCGGCCGGCAGAAAATCAACCCGCGTCAGGTTTAAAACCTTCAGGGCTTGCTCGGCGAGGGCAATGTGTCCGACGTGCACCGGATCGAAAGTGCCGCCGAGTAGTCCGATGCCGCAAGCGTGCTTGTCGGGTAAACCCTCGGGGGCGCACATCAATGATTGTTTTCCTCGCGCGATAAGGCTCGGTAGCCGATATCACGGCGCCACTGTGCTCCGGCAAAGTGCACTTGATCGACCGCTTCGTAGGCCGTTTCCCGCGCTTTTCTAAAGGTATCGCCGAGTCCGACCACACAAAGGACGCGACCGCCGGAAACCGTCATGTGCCCGGCCGAGTCGAGTTTGGTTCCTGCATGAAAAACCTGATGCGTGTCATCGTTTTTCGGAAGCGATTCGATGAGGGCGCCTTTTTCCGGCTTATCCGGATAACCCTTAGCGGCTACGACAACACCGAGCGCAATGCGAGAATCCCACGCAAGTTCGGCCTTATCCAGTTTTCCGTCAAGGGCAAGAAGCAGGGCCTTGGCAAAGTTTCCCTTAAGGCGACACATAATCGGCTGGGTCTCCGGATCTCCGAAGCGGCAGTTAAATTCCAGCGTTTTCACGCCGCCCGCTTTGTCAATCATCAGACCGGCATAAAGGAATCCCGTGTAAGGATGACCTTCTTCTTTCATGCCGCGCACGGTCGGATAAATAATCTCGTGCAGGACTTTTTCGTGGATGGCTTGAGTTATCACCGGAGCCGGCGAGTAGGCGCCCATGCCGCCCGTGTTCGGACCCTTGTCTCCGTCCAAAAGCCGCTTATGGTCTTGGCTTGAGGCCATCGCAAGCACGTGTTCGCCGTCGACCATGACGATAAAGCTCGCTTCTTCCCCGTCAAGGAAGTCTTCGATGACGACACGCGCGCCGGCTTTCCCGAAGCGGTGATTTCCGAGCATGGCATCGACCGCCTCGTGCGCTTCTTGCTCTGTCATGGCGACGACAACGCCTTTGCCGGCGGCAAGCCCGTCGGCTTTGACAACAATCGGAGCTCCGTGCGCGGTGATGTACGCGTGTGCCTTTGTCACATCCTCAAACGTGGCGTACTCGGCTGTCGGAATCTTGTGGCGCTTCATGAAGGCTTTGGCAAAGTCCTTGGAACTTTCCAGTTGCGCCGCTTCTCTTGTGGGTCCGAAAATCGGGAGATTTTTCGCCCGAAAGACATTGACGATGCCTTCGGAAAGCGGTGCTTCGGGACCGACGACCGTCAAGGCGATGTGCTCTTTGGCGGTAAAGTCCGCCAGGGCCTCAATGTCGGTAATCGGGAGATTTTCAAGGGTCGGATCGGCATCCGTACCGGCATTGCCCGGGGCTACGTAAACCCGGGTAACGTCTTGGCATTGAGCCAAGCGCCAGGCTAAGGCGTGTTCTCTTCCGCCGCTACCGATGACAAGAATCTTCATAAAAATCTCCCGTTTTTTCGTCCGTTGCGTTCAGGCGTGCGCTTCTAACTATTCTTCGTCACAAAAGACAGCGCTCGTGTAGACGTGGCTGACGTCATCTAAGTCTTCGAGGGCATCGATGAGCTTGTGCATCTTGGCGGCGTCTTCCCCTTTAAGTTCCACTTCGTTTAATGGTTTCATCGTGACATCGGCAGAAACCGGCGTGAGCCCGGCCGTCTCGAAAGCCTTCTGAACGGCATCGAATGACTCGGGGGCGCAGACCACTTCAATGGAGCCGTCCTCGTCGGTCACGACGTCATCGGCGCCGGCATCCAAGGCCGTTTCCATCACGCGATCTTCATCGGTTCCCGGCGCAAAAAGGAATTCTCCGCAGTGCTTAAACTGGAAGGAAACCGAGCCTTCGGTCCCGAGATTTCCGCCGTGTTTCGTGAGTTCATGACGCACATCGGCCACAGTACGCGTGCGGTTATCGGTCGTGCAATCGATAATGAGCGAGGCTCCGCCTACGCCGTACGCCTCGTAACGCACTTCTTCGTAGTTCACGCCTTCGAGCTGACCGGTGCCCTTCAAAATGGCATTTTGAATCGTATCCTTCGGAACGTTGCCTTCCCGTGCCTTGGCGATGGCAAGACGCAATCGGGAATTCATGTCCGGATCTCCGCCGCCTCCGACGCGGGCGGCAACGATGATTTCACGGACAAGCTTTGTCCACAGATTGGAACGCTTGGCATCCTGGCGTCCCTTGCGATGCTGAATATTGGCCCATTTCGAGTGACCGGACATAACAGAACCTTTCAAAAAAAATAAATGTAAACGAATCAACCGGCTTCGTACCGAAAGTGCAGAGCAAAGGGACGCGGGGACCGGAGAAAATCGAAGATGCGCAAGTTTATCATTGTGACTGTAAGATTGCCTTTTTCTTTGCCAACCGAACACCATGTTTGTCCATCCGCAATTTGATCCTGTGGCCTTCAGTGTCGGCCCCTTAAGTATCCGCTGGTACGGACTGGCGTATCTGGTCGGCTTTGCCTTGTTTTGGCTTTTGGGACGATATCGGGCTCGTCAAGCGTGGCGCGGGATAAGCATCGAGAGCGTCGAGGACTTGCTTTTTTACGGCATGCTCGGCGTGATTGTCGGCGGACGACTCGGGTTTTGTTTTTTTTATCAACCGCAATGGTTCTTAGCGCATCCGGCCGACATTCTTAAAGTGTGGCAAGGCGGCATGAGTGCTCACGGCGGCATGCTCGGTGTGATTGCGGCGATGGCCTTTTATTCGGTCAAAACAAGGACATCCTTTTTACGGGTGGCCGATTTTGCGGTTCCCTTGGCGCCGCTCGGTCTATTTTTCGGTCGCATCGGAAACTTTATTAACGGGGAGCTTTGGGGACGCGCCTGTGATCCGTCGCTTCCTTGGGCGATGATTTTTCCGCAATCGGGTACGCTCATTGCTCGGCACCCTTCGCAACTTTACGAGGCGCTCGGGGAAGGGCTCCTGTTATTCCTTGTGCTTTGGGTCTATTCGGTCAAGCCGCGTAAAACCGGTTCCGTTGCGGCGCTTTTTTGCATCGGCTATGCGGCGGCACGATTTGTCGTCGAATTTTTCCGTGAGCCCGATGCGTACCTCGGACTCGGCTTGTTGGGGTTAAGCCGCGGGCAGTGGCTTACGCTTCCGGTTTTGGCCCTCGGGCTCGGCCTTTTTTGGATTTCCCGTAAAAAGGATGTGTCTTAGAGCGTCCAGCGCGCCGTGCCGAAGCGTTGAGCGATGGTCTCTAAGCGCTTGCCGGTCGCATCGAAAAGAGGCTCCCACCATAAGCTCCCTGTCAGGCCTCCCGGCACCAGAGAATCGGCCACTTGGTGACGAAAAAGATTCGGGGCCGTATCGGCTAAGTACCGCCAATTGTCCGTGATTTTATCTTTTCGGCTGTAAAAGAACTCAAAGTCCGGGAGCTTATCGGACTTGGCGCGATTAACAGAGGGACTTGCCGGCATCAGATTCCAAAGCGCATTGTTGTGCGTAAAGGACCACGGGAGGATGTGGTCGACATCGAATCGGTTTTTCAAAAGGGTCTTCCCGGACCAAACGCACGTCAAGTTGTCTTTTTGTGCGTACAAGAGGCGCGCCTGACCGGTATCGCGTTCACATCCGTTACAGGCAAGAAGTTTCGGGAGGACGTCTGCCAAATCGGTTTCTCCCCGGGAAAACCGTGCGGTCAGATCGGCCCACTGCAGGAGAATCGAATCGATAAATAAGAGTCCGGTTTGCCGCATCTCGCTCCACAAATCGGCATCAAGGCAAATAAATCCGAATCCCGAGTCGTCGGCGAATCGGGGCGGACTGCTTTGGGCGGAAAGATGCGTAAAAACCGGCTCTCCCGAGGCCGTTCCCGAGTAGGTAATCGGGCCTTTTTTGACGGCAAGAGCCATTTTCGAGCGAACGAACTTAAGGGCCGATGATGCCCCGTTCGAGAGGCTCTCGGACTCCAACGCACGTCGAAAGGCAAAGTAATCCCCGGCAAAACACTGCGTTAAGACCTTCAAGGCCGTTTCAAAGCCGGTTTTCCGTGTTCCGCCGATTTGTTGTGTCCCGAGGAGCGTCCAGTAGTATCCGATCCATTTTTCGACCACGCGGGAAAGCGGAACGGCAACGGTGTGTTCTTGACAGACACGGGCACAGTCCTCATCGCTTGAGGCCATTTCGCAGAGCGCCCGCAGGAGGGCCAATTTGTAGGTGCTGGTCTTTCTATCTTCAAAAAGAACGGACTGCAGTTTTTGTCTTCGTCGCGAGATTTGCCGACTTTTGCGTAGGACCAATGTGACCCAGGCAAAGGCGCGCTTTGCGGCATCGTTGGTTTTTTCTGCCGTCAGGACTTGAAACCCGAAGTCTTCGAGCGTAAAGCGCATCGCTTCGACGGGTCTTGCGGCGTAAAAGCGGGTATCGTCCGCGGGATGACCGAGGGGAACGGAAAGGATGAGTAGACCGTCTTCTTTTGTGAGTTCGGCAATGTTTCGGGCCGTTCGGAAAAACGCCTCGTCATTAAGGTGCATCAGGACGGCACTTGCAACGACAACGTCAAACGCTTTATCGGAATTGTCGGTACGAAGACGAGCAACGTCGGACGCCGAAGCCGGCAAGGACAAAAGCCGGTAGATGGGTTTTCCTTTTCGCTCACGCGCCTCCGATAGCATACCTGCCGAGCCGTCCGTGGCCGTTACGCGAGCACCGAGCCCGGCCATAAAACGCGCATCGCGCCCGGAACCGCAACCGAGTTCGAGAACCGATGTGTTCGGGGTAATCCAACGCGCCAAAAGCCGATGGAACGCCTCCGGAATCGCTTTGTCGTATTGAGAGCAAAGCGCTTTGGCGTGCGCATTGTAGTAGTCGAGAGTCTCGGACATCGGTCCTGATATTCCGAAATAAAGCCCCCGAAACGCTCGGGCGGTTCGCGGGTTTGTCGGATTAATAGAACTTCATGTCGCCGCTGGCTGCATTGGCAAGCGTCGCGGCCACAAGACCGGCTGTTTCCGTGCGAAGCACGCGCGGTCCAATCAGAACCGATTCCCATCCGAATTTAGCGGCAATGGCAATTTCATTTGCGGAAAAGCCCCCTTCGGGACCGACGGCAAAGGCCACGGAACTAATGCGTGTTAAGCGCGGTGCTACGGTGCTTGAAAGCGCCAGCATGTAACAGCGGTCGGCCTTAACGTTTTCCATGGCTTTTTCAAACTGCATGAATTCGAGCGTCGGAATCGAATTGCGTCCGCATTGCTCGCAGGCGGCATGCATGATGTCGGCCCAACGGGTCAGACGACGGTCGCGACGGTCTTCCGGTAGCTTAGCCGTCGAGCGAATGGAGGGCACAATCACAATACGACTGACGCCGAGCTCCACGGCTTTTTCCACGACATAGTCGAGCTTTTCGGCACTGATCAGACCCTGGACTAAGGTAATGGAAAGGGGAGACTCGGTCTTGGGTCTTTCCAAGGTCTCGATGGTAATGTAGGCATCGTCGCCTTCAAAGGCAATCGGACCGGTCGCAATATCGCCTAAACCGTTAAAAACACTGGCTTTTTCACCGGCGGCCATGCGAAGGACGCGACCGGCATGATGCCGAGCGGCAGGCGGAAGATACGTACGAACTCCGACTTGGAAGGTGACATTCGGGATATAAAAACGTGGAATTGCCATGGTAAGCGGCTCCGTTCGGAAATAAGGGAAAGGTACCTCTCGCGGAGTCTACGCTATCTGTCGGGGAAAATTCCGAACGCAACGAATCGAGTTTTATCAGAAAAAGCGGATGTCTTTTTCAATATCTACCTGATTTATTAAGGAAAATAAGAGTCGTTCAAGGTTTTTTCGGACGTTTTCACGCATCGTTTTCGAGCGCCTTCGTTTCGGGGGAAGGGTCGATTCTGGCGCTTTTCTGATTGAGGAGCCCTTTGACCTCTTCGTTAGGATATCGAGCGACCTGATAGAATCGGGACGAAATTTTCAGGGCATCCGCCCTTCTTTTTATATAAGTTTCACGTCCACTATCTATATGTCAGAAAAAGTATGTGCCTATTGCATGGCTAACGCCGTGCGCGCTTTGAGCATTGACGCAATCGAAAAAGCCAAGAGCGGTCATCCCGGTATGCCGATGGGAATGGCCGACATTGCCGTCGCTCTTTGGCTCAAACACTTGCGGCATAACCCGGAAAACCCGAAGTGGCCCGGTCGCGATCGCTTTATTCTTTCCAACGGTCACGGTTCGATGTTGCAGTATGCACTGCTGCATTTAACCGGTTACGACCTTTCGATTGAGGATATCAAGGCATTTCGCCAATTTAAGAGCCGTACGCCGGGGCACCCGGAGTACCGCGTCGTTCCCGGGGTCGAAACAACCACCGGTCCCCTCGGACAGGGAATCGCCAATGCCGTGGGTATGGCACTTGCCGAAAAGATGCTTGCCGCCGAATTTAACCGAGAAGGATTCCCGGTTGTCGACAATCGAACCTATGTGTTCTTAGGCGACGGGTGCATGATGGAGGGCATCAGCCACGAGGCCTGCTCGCTTGCCGGTGTCTGGAAGCTCAACAAACTCATTGCCGTCTACGACGATAACGGGATTTCCATTGACGGCGATGTGAAAAACTGGTTTGCCGACGATAACCGTAAGCGCTTTGAAGCCTACGGGTGGAATGTCATCGGCCCGATTGACGGACACAACATCGAGGCTGTCGATAAGGCGCTTTCCGAAGCTGAGGCGAGCGCAGATAAGCCCACGCTCATTATTGCCAAAACCGTCATCGGAAAAGGCAGTCCGCATTTTGCCGGCACGGCCAAATGCCACGGTGCGGCTCTCGGAGCCGAAGAAGTGGCGGCCACGCGTGCCAACATCGGTTGGACGTACCCACCCTTTGAAGTTCCTAAGGCCATTTACGAGGCGATGGATGCGCGCGAAAGCGGCAGAAGCCGTCAGGCGGCGTATGACGCTATGTTTGCCGAGTACGAAAAGGCGTATCCGCAACTGGCCTCCGAGTTAAAGCGCCGTCTGGCCGGTCAGCTTCCTGCGAACTTTGACCAGACGGTTTTCGAAGCGCTCTGCCAAGCCCAACAAGATAGTGAGTCTCTTGCTACGCGCAAGGCCAGTCAGAAGGCTTTAAATGTTTTAGCTCCGGCACTTCCCGAGCTTTTCGGCGGGTCGGCCGATTTAACCGGCTCGAACCTGACGGCTTGGAAGGGTGTCGTTCCGTTGATGCCCGACAATCCCATGGGGCGTCATGCCAGTTTCGGCGTGCGTGAATTTGCCATGGCCGCCATCGGAAACGGAATTGCGCTATACGGCGGCTTTATTCCGTTCTCGGGAACGTTCCTGACGTTTTCCGACTACGAGAGAAATGCGGTGCGCATGGCTTCACTCATGGATTTACGTAACATCTTCGTCTTTACGCACGATTCGCTCGGTGTCGGCGAAGACGGTCCGACGCACCAGCCCATTGAGCAAACGTCGAGCCTACGCCTGATTCCGAACTTACGCGTTTGGAGACCGGCCGATACGGTGGAAACCACGGTCGCTTGGGCCGAGGCTTTAGAGCGAGAGGACGGGCCGAGTGCGCTCATTCTTTCTCGCCAGACCGTTGAATTTACCGACCGCGAAGAGGTCGATGCCGACCTGATTGCGCGCGGCGGCTATGTGGCAGCCGAAGCGCCTGCCGGAGAAGGGAAAGCTCAGGTCATTTTGGCGGCAACCGGATCGGAATTGCCGCTTGTGATGAAGGCGCGAGCGCTTTTAGCCGCGCAAGCTGTTCAGGCACGTGTCGTTTCCTTGCCGTGCATGGAAGAGTTCGATTGCCAAGATGACTCGTACAAAGATTCGGTCTTTACGCCCGGCGTTCCCGTCTTAGGGGTCGAGGCCGGTGTGACCGATCTTTGGTATAAATACCTGCGCGGCAACGGCGACGTTCTCGGAATCGATACGTTCGGAATGTCGGCTCCTGCCGGTGATTTGTGGAAGCATTTCGGCTTTACGGTGGATAATGTCGTTGACAAAGCCTTGCGACTTGTCGCGAAGGCCGGGTAGTTTGTTGTGTCGGACGGGTAAAACGCAGGTTTTACCTAGTCGACGTCGTTCTTAAGGAAGAAAATCAAAATGAAAGTTAAAACCTTGGAATCCTTGGCAAAAGAGGGTTTGTTGGACGGAAAGCGTGTTTTGATCCGTTCCGATTTGAATGCCCCGCGTGATGACGAAGGACGTATTACCAACGAGAAACGTCTCGTGGCAAGCGTTCCGGCGATTCGTTTGGCACTCGATGCGGGCGCGGCCGTGATGGTCATGAGCCATTTGGGTCGTCCGACCGAAGGTGAATTTAACGAACGGACCGACAGCCTGGCCGGTATTGCCGTTCGCATGAGCGAACTCGTCGGCAAGCCCATCCGCCTCGTGCGCGACTATCTGAACGGCGTGGATGTCAAGCCCGGCGAAGTCGTCATGCTTGAAAACTGCCGCTGCAACAAGGGCGAGAAGAAAAACAACGAAGAGTTAGCGAAAAAATACGCAGCGCTTTGTGACGTGTACGTGAACGATGCATTCGGCACGTCGCACCGCGCTCAGGCTTCGACCGAAGGCGTGGCACGCTTTGCGCCCATCGCCTGTGCCGGTCCCTTGATGGCTGCGGAAATCGAAGCTTTGACCAAGGCTGTTACCGAAGCCAAGCACCCGCTCGTGGCGATTGTCGGCGGCTCGAAGGTTTCCACTAAGTTGACGATTCTGAGCAATTTGGCCGAGAAGGTCGACCATTTGGTCGTGGGCGGCGGTATTGCCAACACCTTCCTGCTCGCTACGGGTCACAAAATCGGTAAATCGCTTGCCGAACCGGAACTTGTCGATGAGTGCAAGAAGGTTCTTGCGAAGTTAAGCGCCAAGGGTGCGGCCCTGCCGTTGCCGACGGATGTTGTCGTTGCCAAGGAATTTAGCGAAACAGCCGAACACCGCACATGCAAGATCGAAGACGTGGCCGACGACGAAATGATTCTGGACGTGGGTCCGGAATCGGCCAAGGCTCTGGCCGATGTGGTTGCTCAGTCTCAGACCGTGGTCTGGAACGGACCGGTCGGCGTCTTTGAGATGAAGCCGTATGCGGACGGCACGCGCGTTTTGGGCGAAGCGATCGCCAAGCGTACGGCCGAAGGTGCGTTCTCGATTGTCGGCGGCGGCGATACGATTAACGCGCTCAGCGTTTTCGGATTGACCGATAAGGTCAGCTACATTTCCACAGGCGGCGGTGCCTTCCTGGAATTCCTCGAAGGAAAGACGCTTCCTGCGATTGCAGCTCTTGAGGCTCGTGCTGACAAGTAAGACAAACTTGCCTTAAACACAAACACCCGTCAGAGAAATCCGGCGGGTGTTTTGTTTCGGAAAATTGTGGCGATTAACGGTCGGATTTTTTCTGCGCGCGAGCGGCTAAAAAGCGATGTACCCATTCCCAGCACAGAGCGACGATAATCGGACCGGATGCGGCGGCGACAACGCCGAGAATTAAAATCATCGAGAGGTGATTTTTCACAATCGGCAGGTTCCCGAATAGGTACCCGGCGCCGATGATGCTCACGGCCCAGATAACGGCCCCGAGACCGCTGAAAAGCTCAAAACGTAGCATGCTCATGCCGGCCGCTCCGCCCACCAGAGGCGCAAAGGCGCGAACGATCGGAACGAAGCGAGCCAAAATGATGGTTTTTCCGCCGTGCTTTTCATAAAAAAGGTTGGTTTTCTCGAGTTTTTTGGCATCAATCCAATGAATCGATCCGTCGTAGATGCGCTTGCCGAACCAGCGACCGGTGTGAAATCCGAGGGTGTTTCCGGCACAGGCTCCGAGGATTACCGAGAGCATCAAGGCCCACGGGTTCATCGTGCCGGCCGCTGCGACGGTTCCGGCGACAAACAGTAACGAGTCACCCGGCAAAAAGGCCATGATGACAATGCCCGTTTCCAAAAAGAAAATCATGAACATCGCCGCATAGACGAACATACCGTATTCGGTGGCGATGGTGACAAGAAAGTGGTCGGCCTGCGTGAATAGTTCAATAACGAGATCGATAAAAGACATAAAGTTCCCCGACGAGCGTTTTAGGCGCCGAAGGATTCTAGCTGATACCGCTCCGAATTTCGGAGAAATGCATCGGATTGCCGCGACAAAAATGCGCCGTTTCGAATAAAAAGAGCGCGACATCCGCCGCGCTCTCATCGGTAAGGCCGAATCGGTCTACTTAAAGAAAGGAATCATGCCGAGCACAAACACCGAAAGGATAATCAGCGGCAAAATCCACGTGCAATAAAAGCGCATGAAATTGGGCATCTTAAGGCCTTTACCGGAATTGACTTCCTTCATGTAATTGCTCCAACCCCAGCCGCTCTTATGGGTGCAAAAGAGCACAAAGCACAAGGAGCCGAGGGGAAGCAAAATGTTGCTGACGATAAAGTCCTCGAGGTCAAGCACAACCGTTCCCGGTCCTAAGGGGTGGAAATCCGAAAGAACGTTAAAGCCCAAGGCGCACGGCAGCGACAGCACCGCAACGGTCACGCAGCAAATGAGACTGGCTTTCGGGCGAGACCAGTTGGTTAAATCGCGCACGCACGACAAAATAGCTTCGCACACCGCTAAGACGGTCGAGAACGTGGCAAACGTCATAAATAGGAAGAAG
Source organism: uncultured Sutterella sp. (assembly GCA_900544335.1). Taxonomy (GTDB): domain Bacteria; phylum Pseudomonadota; class Gammaproteobacteria; order Burkholderiales; family Burkholderiaceae_F; genus Duodenibacillus. Next base: position 3,985 of record UQUS01000021.1, on the reverse strand, counting down.
AACGAACCCCAGACGCGACCGAAGGCCATCTCATGGAAGATGGTCGGGAGGGCTTCAAAAATCAGGCTCGGACCGGCCGTCGGTTTGACGTCGTACGTAAAGCAGGCCGGGAAGATAATTAAACCGGCCAAGACGGCCACGACCGTATCCAAAGCGATGACGCTGGCCGATTCTTTTACCAGGGATTGGTCCTTGTTAATGTAGCTTGCGAAAATCGCCATACTACCGATACCGATACTCAGGGAGAAGAAGGCCTGATTCATCGCGGCGACGACCGTGCTACTCGTAAATTTCGAGAAGTCCGGGAGCAGATAAAAGGTCAGACCCTCTCGCGCCCCGTCCAGAAAGAGGCTATGCACGGCCAAGAAAACCATCAGGACGAAAAGGAGCCCCATCATCCATTTGGAGACCGTTTCTAGGCCGGTACGAAGCGGGAAGGACAAAATGACGAAAGCGCCGATGACCGTAATGACGGTATAGAACGTGACGGTCGGGGCACTTGAAAGCATGGTGCCGAAAAAGCCGCCGACTTCTTTGGCATCAAGGGACGCCAAGGCTCCCGAGGCGCTTGAAACCAAGTAGTAGAGCATCCAGCCCGAAACAACCGAATAAAACATCATCAAAACAACGTTGCCGACGAGGGCGGCGTAGCCGTGCCAATGCCATTTGGATCCGGGAGGCTCGATTTGCTGGTACATACAAACCGGGCTTTTCTGTGCGGCACGACCGACGGAAAATTCCATCGTCATGACGGGAAGCCCGAGCAAAATCAAAAAGCAAAGATAGGAAAGCACAAAGATGCCGCCGCCGTTTTGTCCTGTGAGCCAGGGAAATTTCCAGACATTGCCCACGCCGATGGCACAACCGGCACTGAGCATCAAAAAGCCGAGACGACTTGAGAGTTGTTCGCGTTGCATATTCGTAAAGAATTCGAAGTTCGGGTATTGCCCCTTAGAAAGTTACTGATTGTAACGGTTCGGTTTGAGTAACTAAAAGAAAGTCGGCAACTTTTTGCTTGAGAGCGCATTAGGCTCCCGATAAAATGCACGAATCGAATCAAAAAACGTCTTTCGGTTTTGTGCGCGAGAAAAAAGGCCATGAGTGAAAACCTAACGCAACGACACATTGCGCCGCTTCCCGATCAACTGATTAGCCAAATTGCCGCCGGCGAAGTCATCGAGCGCCCGGCCTCGGTTGTTAAAGAGTTAATTGAGAACTCGGTCGATGCCGGAGCCAAGGCCATCGAGGTTCGTTTAGAGGCCGGCGGCATCAAGCGCATCATGGTAACCGACGACGGATGCGGCATTGCTCGCGAAGAACTTGTTTTAGCGTTGCGGCGTCATGCAACGAGCAAGATTCACAGCCTGACGGATTTGGAACGCGTTGCAAGTTTCGGGTTTCGCGGCGAGGCGTTAGCCTCGATTGCCGCCGTGGCTGATGTTGAATTGACAAGTCGTACGAAAGATTCCGATCACGCTTGGTGCATCGGGAAAGACGGCGTTCAGCCGGCTTCGGGCTCTTACGGAACGCGCATCGTCGTCTCGGACCTTTTTTACAAAACACCGGCTCGGCGCAAATTTTTAAAAAGCGAGGCCACGGAGGCTGCCCACGTGCGCGAACAAATCGAACGCGTGGCACTTGCCCATCCTGCGATTGATTTTCGGTTTTTCGTGGATTCGAAAAATGTACTCGCCCTGACCGCCACAACGCGCGAAAAGCGTATCGACGCCGTGATGCCGCGAACATTTCGCGAAGCATCACGAGCGGTCTTATCGCAAGCCCCCGGCATTACGGTCAGAGGGGCAATCGGGTTGCCGTCCGCGGCACGAACGCGTGCCGATGCGCAGTTTTTTTTCGTCAACGGGCGCTTTGTCCGTGATCGGGTTTTGCAACACGCCGTTCGAGCGGCCTACTCGGATGTGCTTCACGTTGCCATGCAGCCGATGTTTTGCTTGGAATTGATTGTTGACCCGGCGCGCGTGGACGTGAACGTGCATCCGCAGAAAACCGAGGTTCGTTTCCGGGATTCCTCGTTTGTGCACCGCTTTGTCGCGAAGGCTTTAACCGAGACTTTGGCTCGCATTGAAATCGATGCGGAAACGGGAGAACTTAAGTCCTCGAAAGTTCCCGAAAGTGAGGAAAAAAAGCCCGGTCCGATTCAAAACACTTTTGCGTTTCGGCGGGAGAATCCATTAAGTCAGGCACAATGGACGGCGCTTTTTTCTTCGGCCGAAGAGACTAAGACATCTGGTGTCGTACCGAGCGATTATCTGGCTCAAGAACTCTCGGACGGCCCCTTAGGGCACGCCTTGGCTCAGCTTGCCGGCATTTATATTCTTGCCGAGAATTCTCAGGGTCTTATTATTGTCGATATGCATGCGGCACACGAGCGCGTGACATACGAGCGCCTGAAGCGCGAGGCCGATAGGAGCCTTTCCGTGCAGCCGCTTTTAGTCCCTGTCAGTATTTCGGTGAATGCCGAGCAGTCCGAAGCCTTCGAACGGCATCAGGACGATTTACGGGCCTTGGGATTGGATTTGAGCCGCCTCGGCGAGTCTGCTCTTTTGCTTCGGTCTCTTCCGGCCTTGTTACGCACGGGAGATGTGGATGCTCAAGAGCTTGTTTGTCGCGTCCTCGATGACTTTTCCGGATACGGAACATCGAAATTAACGGTTGAATTGAGAAATAAGTGCCTGGCTTCCATGGCTTGTCACGGGTCGGTTCGTGCTCACAGGACTCTGACAGTCCCGGAAATGAATGCGCTCTTACGCAGTATGGAAAGAACGGAGCGGTCCGGGGAATGCAACCACGGTCGTCCGACCTGGCAGCAGATTGCTTTGTCCGATTTGGATAAGTTTTTCATGCGGGGTCGGTAGATGACGCAACCCCGTGCTCTTTTGCTTCTCGGTCCGACGGCAAGCGGCAAAACGGCTTTGTCGTTTTTGCTCGCTAAGCACTATCCGATTGAAGTCATTTCCGTAGACTCGGCATTGGTTTACCGAGGGATGGATATCGGAACGGCCAAGCCCACGCCGCAAGAGCAAAGTGTGTGTCCGCATCACTTGATTGACATTCGTGATATTTCGCAGACCTATAGCGCGGCAGAATTTGCCGACCAAGCCGAGCGATTAATCCCTCAGATTTCCTCACGCGGACATATTCCGCTGATTGTCGGCGGAACGATGCTTTACGCCAAGGCCCTCCGAGAGGGAATTGACGACCTCCCATCCACGGACCCGGCCGTGCGCACGCAGGTGTTGCAAGAAATCCGAGATAAGGGTTTGGCGGCAGTGCGTCAAGAGCTTGCCCGTATTGATCCGGTGTGTGCCGCGCGCTTAACGGACGGCGATACGCAACGAATCGCACGGGCGCTTGAGGTCTACCGTATGACCGGAAAGCCGATGACAAGTTTTCAGTCCGGGGTTCGCAGCCCCGATTGCTCGCTCCCGGTAATCGGACTGATGCCCTCGGATCGAGCGCGCCTCCATCGGGACATTGCCCGGCGCTTTGACGCGATGCTTCAGACCGGATTTGTTTCGGAAGTGAAGGCTCTGATGGTGCGGGACGACTTTTCCCCCGAGTTGCCTTCGATGCGTTCCGTCGGATATCGACAAGCCATTGAGTTTGCGGCCGGGAAGACCGATTTGGCAACCTTCGTTGAAAAGGCTCTGGCCGCAACGCGTCAGCTCGCTAAGCGTCAACTTACGTGGTTACGTTCCATGCCGGAGACAACACTTGTCGATCCGCACACACAAAGCCGGGACGATCTTTTTGCGTGCATTGCGCCCGTTCTGGAGTCAATTCTCTCCGGGATACAAAAAAACGTCCCTTCCGATTCGGGTAGGGACGTCCGTTAGCCGGTGCGGTTTTACCAAATTGCGGCGTAAAGCTCCGTCCTTCAGGGCGGCGATATAAGCCGCGCGGTTTTGTTTAGCTCGGCGTCTGCTGATTCTCGATGTATGTCTTGATAATCGAGAGCGGAGCT
>UQUS01000020.1 GCA_900544335.1 uncultured Sutterella sp. | reverse complement strand
GTTCTAAATCAGGCCCAAAAAGCTAACACAGGAAAAATTCAGACGCCTGTTTATGAAAATGTCAGGGAGTTTGGGTAAAATCCTTGTTTGCGACAACGTGTCCGTGCTTTAAAGGGGGCGTTGTGCTTGACTGAAAACTACAAGAACATATTTCATTTCACTTTTTACTCTTTGGAGAGTTGAAAAATGACCATCAAAGTTGGTATTAACGGTTTCGGTCGTATCGGCCGTTTCGTTTTCCGCGCCTCCGTTGCGCGTCCCGAACTCGGTATTGAAGTTGTCGGTATCAACGACCTTCTGCCGCCCGATTACATGGCCTACATGCTCAAGTACGACACGATGCACGGCGCCTTCAACGGCACCGTCGAAGTGGTCGACGGCCACTTGGTTGTCAACGGCAAGACCATTCGCATCACAGCCGAACGCGATCCGGCCCTCTTGAAGTGGGGTGACATCGGTGTTGACTACGTTGTTGAGTCCACGGGCTTCTTCCTTAAGGACGAACTCGCTCGCAAGCACATCGAAGCCGGTGCTCGCCGCGTTGTGATGTCTGCTCCTTCCAAGGACGCCACCCCGATGTTCGTCGTCGGCGTGAACGACAAGACCTACGCCGGCCAGGATATCGTCTCGAACGCTTCCTGCACGACAAACTGCTTGGCTCCTTTGGCCAAGGTTGTGAACGATGCGTTCGGCATCGAACAGGGTCTTATGACCACGGTTCACTCTACAACCGCCACACAGCGTACGGTTGACGGCCCGTCCCTGAAGGATTGGCGCGGCGGTCGCAGTGCTTCCCAGAACATCATCCCGTCTTCTACGGGTGCTGCGAAGGCTGTCGGCAAGGTCATTCCGTCCTTGAACGGCAAGTTGACCGGCATGAGCTTCCGTGTTCCGACCGCCGACGTTTCCGTCGTCGATCTGACCTGCACGCTCGTGAAGTCCGCCACATACGCCGACATCTGCGAAGCGATTAAGGAAGCCGTTGCCGGCCCGATGAAGGGTGTTATGGACTACACGTCCGACGCGGTTGTTTCGTCTGACTTCTTGGGCAACACCCACACGTCCATTTTCGATGAAAAGGCCGGTATTGCTCTGACCGATCACTTCGTCAAGCTCGTGAGCTGGTACGACAACGAAATCGGTTACTCCAATAAGGTTCTCGAGCTCATCTGCTCGATGGAAAAGTCCGGTAAGTAATTTTTGTCCTAGTGACAAATATGTGATGTAATGAAAGGGGTGCCGACGGGTGCCCCTTTTTCGTCCCGGAGAGTGTTGTGAAACCCACCAGTTCCCTTGTTAGTTTTGCTTTACTGTGCGCCTCGTCTTTGGCGTTTGCCGAACCGGCGTTTTTTGAATACAACGGAAAGTTTTATCCGCTTGAGATTGTGTCCAACCCGTGTGCCGATGCCCTTGTCAAGCGCCTTCCCGTGATGATGAGTTTCGAGGATTTCGGTAAAAGCGAGCGTATTGCGTACCTAAAGTACCCGCTTCCGCTCGTGAAAGAAAAAATCCAATACACGCCGAAAAAAGGTGATATTGCGTATTGGCCGCCGAGGCGGAATCTGACGGTTTATTTAACCGATCCCGATTACAAAGCCGATGTCATCCCGATCGGGCACGTCTCGGATGAAACCCTCGAGATGATTCGTACGTCCAAAAGTTGGGTGATGAATCTGGTGCGCGAAGCCAAGTAGAGCACGGGGAACGCTCCTTTTTATCCGATTAAAACCGTTCACATGCGAAATTGCAGGCGGCTCGGAACCGACCTGATCATTCCCGATATCGGGATTTTGCCTTCGACCGATATTCTCGCGATTGACCGGGCTTCCATTGATCTGGTGTTCCGGATGACCTATGCAGAAAACCCCGATTTAGTCGAGCGTATTGAGCCGCACCGCGGATTGCGACAGCTTTCTTATATGCAGGGAGCTGAAAACGGGAAATCCCAACTACGAACTGATTTCCATCGACGATTAGAAAGCGGTCCGTGACCGGTCTTTGTGCCGGGATTTAGGACACCGAGATACAAAAAACCCGTCTTTAATCCGAAGGCGGGTTTTTCACGAAGACGCTTGTCGTCAGTCGTTAGACGGCTGCAGCCAAAGCGTCTTTCACGTTGGTAAAGACCTTGTCCTTGCCGACCTTCTCGCGCAGGTCAATGAGGTTTTGTTTGGGGTCGGCCACCAAATAGACCGTACTGCCGGCATCGCGCTTGGCGTTGATTTCATCTTCGAAAGCATAGACGCCGGAAATATCCGCAAAGTCGCAGTGCGTAAGGTCAAGGATATAGGTCTTGCCCTTCACGGCCGCAAAGTGCGCTACCAAGTCGTAGCTCGCGCCGAAATAAAAACCACCGAAAAGCGTGCAAATCCGAACGCCGTTTTCTTCGTGCACTTCCAACCGCGTGCGACGATTCACTTGGGCAATCAGCGACAAGCTCGCGAGAACCACACCGAAGCCGACCGCAAAAATCAGGTCCACAAAAACCGTCAACAGGAAGACGACAACCATGATGGCGATGTCGTTTCTGGGACAAATCTTGATTTCCTTGAGCATTCTGTAGTCCAGAATGTTGATACCGACGGATATCAAAATGCCGGCCAGGACGCTGAGCGGCACATAGCAGACAACGCTATAAAGGCTCACGAGCACGGCCAAAAGGAACAGGGAGCTGATCACGCCGGAAAGACGACCCGTACCTCCGACCTTAATATTGGTCACCGTACGCATCGTGGCACCGGCACCGACGTTACCGCAGATAAAGCCGCACAGAGCATTACCGATACCCTGACCGATCAGTTCCCGGTTGCTGTCGTGCTTGGTCTTTGTCATGGAGTCGACCACAAGGCTCGTCAAAAGCGAGTCAATGCATCCGAGAATCGCCAGAATGATGCCGTACAGCAGAACTGTTCCGAGGTGCTCCCAGGTCACATGCGGAATGTAAATCGGGGGAAGACCCGACGGGACTTCGCCGATCATCGGGACATTCAGACTTAAGGCGTAACTGATAACAGTGAGAAAAATCAAGGTGAAAAGCTGAGCCGGAATGATGGCATTGAGCTTTTTGGGCATCAGATAAATGATGGCCAGTGCAGCCACGCCCAAGGCGGCGCTCATCCAGTTGATGTCAATCGTTCCCAAAATCAGGAGGCCGTCAACGGGGCCCTTGGGGTTCGGACCGCCCAAAAGGGGCGACAGTTGCAACAGTGTGATAATGACACCGGTGCCGCTCATGAAGCCGGAAATCACCGAATACGGAATGTAGCGGATGAGTTTTCCTAAACGCAGGCAGCCGAAAAGAATCTGAAACAGGCCGGCCACAAAGAAGACACAGGCAATCATCTGCAGGTCTCCGTTCAAGGCCACGACGACGCTTGCCGTGACGACGGTCATAGGGCCTGTCGGACCGGAAACCTGGGTTTTGGTTCCGCCGAAAATCGCGGCGAAGAAACTTAGGCAGATGGCGCCGTACATGCCGGCCGCTGCGCCTAAACCCGAAGCAATACCGAAGGCGAGGCACAACGGTAGGGCGACGACACCGGCAGTGAGACCGCCCGCGATGTTGCCCTTGATATTTTGTGTGTACTCGCCGAGTTCACTAGCGATACTCATTTTTTATCAATCCAATGGACAGAAAATGTCCGAAAAATCCAAAAAAATGAGTTTACTCCCCAATCGCACGTAAAGACAAAATTTTTCCTGAGAAATTAGGGAAAATATCTAGATTTATCAATATAAATATCCACCGAACCTTATCGGTCTTGGTCGCTCAAGGGCTTGTACCATCCCATGCGTGCGTGCGGGAGCAGTTCTTGAGATAAAAGGGAGCGAACGGCCGATGTGTAGTCGCTTTCGTTCTTGGCGCGACAGATGGCTTTAAAGCACGCCTTGCTGTCACCGGCGAAAAGATTGGCAAGCAGGAACCAATACTCTTTCATGCGCATGAGGGCGTTTTTCCGATTGTTCCATGCTCGGCAGTAGCCCTCGAAAAGCTCTTGCGTAAACTGATTGATTTCCTCAGCCGTGGCGCTCTTGCCGCCCCGCAGTTTGCGAAAAAGCGACGGGTCGGCAATAAGACCTCGTCCGACCATGACGCCCGCAAGAGTCGGAAAACGCCCGATGACAGACTCGTAATCGTTGTCCGTGACGATGTCTCCGTTATAGATAACCGGGTGTACGAGAAGGCCGACTGCGTCCTCAAAAGCATCAAGGCGCGCATGCCCCCGATAAAGATCGGTTTTCAGTCTTGCGTGAACTGTTACGGACGCAAACGGAAAGTGATTGAAAACATCGGCAAGGCGTTCGAATTCGGAGACATCTGACCATCCGAGGCGTGTTTTGAGGCTGACGGCAATCGGCAAGGGTTTTTCGAAAACAGCCGCAAAAAAACGTTCGAGTTCATCGGGAGAACGCAAAAAACCGGCCCCTTTTCCCTTGGCCGTGACGGTCCCTGCCGGGCATCCGAGATTGAAGTTGACTTCGCGGTAGCCTAAATCGGCCAAGGCGTGTGCAGCCCAGATAAAGTCTTCGGCTCGGCGCGTTAAAAGTTGAGGAACGGCGACAAAACCGACGTTGGCTTCCGGAGCAATTTCCCGAAGTTGTCGCTCGGTAAAGTGAGGCTCCCGAGTGGGAGTGACAAAGGCGATAAAGTAACGGTCAACGCCGCCAAAAAGGCGCGCATGGGCGCGCCTGAAGACGACGCTTCCGAGGCTTTCCATCGGCGCAAAATCCAAAAGCTTGAGCATGAGGTCCTAAGATTCTTACATCAAGGATGTTGCGCCGACTAAGAAGGGCCTTTTTAGGAGGCAATCAAAAAGTCTTCGAGCTTGGCACCTTTAGCCAAGGCTTCGCGGATATAGACCGGCTGCTTACCGCGCCCCGACCAGGTTCTTCCGTCGGGCAAGCGATATTTGGGTTCCACTCGTGCGCGTGCCGAGAGGGCTTCCATCGCAAAGCCCTTGATGGCGGTCGGAACCGGCGCATCAAAGTTCAGGTCCTCGGCTTTCAGACCGAACAAACCGATTAGGTCGTTGACCGTATCGATGGCATCCTGACGCGCAGCGTCTTTTTGAGCCTTCAAGCGAGCTTCCTGATGAGCTAACTTCTTTAATGTTTTAGCGAAATTCTGTTCCATTTTTTAGTCCTAGTGAAATAAAATAGAAGCGATTAACACCGTTATTATATTAAAAAAGAAACAAGGTTCCAAAAAGTCTCGATTTCTGCCCCGATAACACACCGGAAAACTTAAAGGTAGGGGATTTCACCTAGAAAAGGCGGATTAACTTTTCCATTGAGAGTAGGGGTGTTGCATTAACGAAACATTGTAATAGCGCACATCCTCGGAAATGTCCTCTCCGACCCAATCGGGTTTTTCAAAGGGCTCATTGACGGATTTAAGTTCGATTTCCGCAACCACAAGTCCCTTGTGTTTGCCGAAAAATTCATCGACTTCCGAGATTTTTCCTTTAAACGGAATTTTTGTTCGATTTTTAATAATCTGACGGTCAGCTCCGACCATATCGAGGAGTTCTTCGGCATCCGATACCGGAATCGGATACTCGTATTCGGGGCGGACGATTCCGTGAGGGCGCCCTTTGACGGTAAGGCGTGCTTGCGTCCCTTTGATGCGTATGCGCACAATGCAGTCGGGTCCGGTGGCTAAGTACCCTTGGCGGTAACGGACGGGTGTTCCGAGCGCCCGCCAAACTTCGCCTGTGACTAAAAATTTGTGTTCGATTTCTTCGGCCATTTTTTTCTCTTAAGAAAAAGACGGCGGATTACTCCGCCGTCTCGTCACAATACGTTGCCGGAAAAGGAAGCGTTTCTTCCTTTTCCGTTAAGACCGATTAAAGCTTCGGACCGCTCTTTTCCAGGGCAGCGCAGTGCTCGTTGGCCGTGAACTTCTTGAAGTTCTTCTGGAAGGCGGCCGTCAGGGTGCGAGCCTTCTCGTCCCACTGAGCCACATCGGCGTAGGTGTTACGCGGATCGAGAATCTTGGTCTCGCAGCCGGGCAATTCTGTCGGAACCTTCAGGTTGAAGTACGGAATTGTCGTGGTCGGAACCTTGTTGATCGAGCCGTCGAGAATGGCGTCGACAATCGCGCGGGTATCCTTAATGGAAATACGCTTGCCTGTTCCGTTCCAGCCCGTGTTCACGAGGTAAACCTTCGCGCCGACCATGTTGATTTTGCGAACGAGTTCTTCGGCGTACTTGACGGGGTGCAACGACAGGAAGGCCGCACCGAAGCAGGCCGAGAATGTCGGGGTCGGTTCGGTAATACCGCGTTCCGTGCCGGCAACCTTGGCGGTAAAGCCGGAAAGGAAGTAGTACTGAGCCTGTTCGTTATCGAGGATCGAAACCGGGGGCAACACACCGTAGGCATCGGCTGTCAGGAAGATGACCTGCTTGGCGTGCGGGCCCTTGCTAATCGGCTTGACGATGTTCTTGATGTGGTAAATCGGGTAGGAAACACGGGTGTTTTCCGTGGCGCTACGATCGTGGAAATCGGGCGTTCCGTCTTCCTTGACGATAACGTTCTCAAGGAGAGCATCGCGGCGAATGGCGTTGTAAATGTCGGCTTCCGCATCCTTGTTAAGGTCAATGACCTTGGCGTAGCAGCCGCCTTCGTAGTTAAAGACGCCTTCGTCATCCCAGCCGTGTTCATCATCACCGATCAAAAGACGCTTCGGATCGGTCGAAAGCGTGGTCTTGCCGGTGCCGGACAGACCGAAGAAGATGGCCGTATTCTGGCCGTTCTTGTCGGTATTGGCCGAGCAGTGCATGGAGGCGATGCCGCGCAACGGATTGAAGTAGTTCATAATCGAGAACATGCCCTTCTTCATTTCGCCGCCGTACCAGGTGTTCAAAATGACTTGTTCGTTCGTCGCGAGGTTAAAGACAACAGCGGTTTCGCTATTAAGGCCGAGTTCCTTGTAGTTTTCGACCTTGGCCTTGGAGGCGTTATACACGACGAAGTCGGGCTTGCCGAAGTTCGCGAGTTCTTCTTCCGTCGGACGGATGAACATGTTGCGCACGAAGTGAGCCTGCCAGGCCACTTCCATGATAAAACGAACCTTCAGACGTGTCGCTTCGTTGGCGCCGCAGAACGCATCGACAACGAAAAGACGCTTGTCGGACAACTCCTTAACGGCCAGGTCCTTAACGGCATTCCATGTCGCTTCGCTCACGGGCTTGTTGTCGTTCTTGTACGCGTCGCTCGTCCACCAAACGGTGTCCTTGGAGGCGTCGTTCTTGACGAAGAACTTATCTTTCGGGGAGCGGCCAGTGTAAACGCCCGTCATGACGTTGACGGCGCCGAGATTGGTCACGCGGCCGACTTCATAGCCTTGAAGACCGGGTTTGGTCTCTTCGGCAAAAAGTGTGTCGTAGTCAGGGTTGTAGATAATCTCCGTGTTACCGGTGATTCCATACTGGGACAAGTCAATTTTTGTCATAGTTTTTCTACTGGTTAAAGTAATGATTAAAAACCTGCTCGCACAAAAATCCGGAGATCTTACGCGCGCGACAGGTCTCCAAAAGAATCCAGCGCATTTTAATGCGAACAGGTCGGTTTGTCTGCGGTTTCAAAGGAAAAAAATTGTATCCGTATCAAGGAAGGTCAAAGTTTTCCTTGCGGCTTGATACTTCAGGACTTTTCGGGGGATTTTCCCGCGGCTTGCAGGAGCTTTCCTTCAAAGGCACAAAGACTTCGTATCGGACAGGTTGAGCAAAGCGGGTTTCTTGCCTTGCAGCAATACCTTCCGTGGAGCAAAAGCCAGTGGTGAATGCCCTTTAAGTATTCGGGAGGCGTGACGGCAATCAGGGCCTTAGAGACTTCGGCCGGCGTTTTTCCCGGCGCCAATCCCGTGCGGTTAGCCACACGAAAAACGTGGGTATCGACGGGAACGGTCGGGCGTCCGAAGGCAACGTTGAGAACGACATCGGCTGTTTTTGCGCCGACGCCCGGAAGACTGATAAGGTCCTTGAAATTGTCGGGCACAGACCCGTTGAAATCGCGTACGAGGACCTGACAGGCGTCCATGATGTGGCGGGCCTTGTTGTGATAAAGCCCGATGGCCCGGATAAACGGTTCGAGCCCGTCAACACCTAAAGAGAGCATGGCCGCCGGGTTGTCGGCCGCCTTGAAAAGAGCTTTCGTAGCGATGTTGACGCTTTTGTCGGTTGCCTGAGCCGAGAGCATCACGGCAATGAGGAGTTCAAAAGGCGTTTTGTAGTTAAGCTCGCTTTTCGGATTCGGGCGCTCGGCGGCCAGAATCTCAATGATTTTGTGTTTTGTGGCTAAATCCATCGAATCCCTCACTTTTTCTCCGAGCCGGCACGAGCCCGAGCCAGAGCCTCGGCAATCAGATCTTTTTTCGTGAGGGCAGCTTTGCGGGCGTTCTCCTGGAGCTCTGTCTTTTCCCGAGCCTTGCGCTCGAGGGTGGCCGTGTGGGCTAGGCGGGCACGCGCGGCATCCTCATCGGTCCAGGGGCGCCCCGGTTCAAAAAGTTCGATGCAGTCCATCGGACAGGCCGGCACGCACAGAGCGCATCCCGTGCACGTCGATTCAATGACGGCAAAAAGGCTTTTCGGCATTCCCGTGACGGCTGAGACCGGACAGATGTCGGCGCAAATGCGGCATCCGATACATAACTTCGGGTCGATTCGTGCAAGAGCCAAGGGCATTTCCCGCCCGTACTCCGGGTCAAGGGCAATCGGGATGACGCCGAGCGCTTTCGCGAGGCGCTCAATCGTTCTTTTGCCTCCCGGAGCGCAGCGATTAATCGGGGCAGTTTTTTTGACCATCGCTTCGGCGTACTTGGCGCACCCATCAAAGCCGCATTGACGGCACTGCGTCTGCGGCAAAAGGCGTTCGAGAGTTTCCGGCGTGACGGTCACAGGGTCTCTTCCGATGCGTTAGCGCTTTAAGTACTTGAGTTTTCCCTTGACACCGCGCCAAGAGTCGGCATCGTCGGGAGCAGGCTTTTTGCGGGTAATCGAGGGCCACTGCTCGGCAAGTTCCGCATTAAGCGCAATAAATTCCTTTTGATCTTCCGGGACGTCTTCTTCGGCGTAAATCGCGCCTTCCGGGCATTCGGGAATGCACACGGCGCAGTCAATGCACTCGTTCGGGTCAATGACCAAAAAATTCGGGCCCTCGCGGAAACAGTCCACGGGGCACACATCCACGCAATCGGTTCGTTTGCAACCGATGCAGGCTTCACAGACAACATGCGGCATGAATCACAACTCCTTAAAAACGTCTTTTATGACGGGCTTGCCCCGTCTTTGTCTTTTCTGTCGTACCGGCAAAAGCAAAGAGCCGGTCTCTTGTCGTTTTGAGCGAGGGTCTTTAAAACGTGCCTTTCCCACAAGGCTTCCGGTAACTCCGGAAAGAACGCATCGCCCTCGGGGGCCGCATCAATTTCGGTCACCCAAGCGGTGCGAATCCAATCTTTGTCAAGTACGGTCCGATAAAGGTTTGCTCCGCCGATGATAAAAGCCTTCGGAGCATTTTTCACGCTCGCTAAGGCCGCCTCAAGCGTTGTCGCGACATGGGCTCCGGGGGCTAAGTAACTTGCATCCCGCGTTAAAACGACGTTGGTGCGCCCGGGAAGGGCTCTCCCGATTGATTCCCACGTTTTGCGTCCCATGAGAACGGGGCACCCCATCGTCGTTTCTTTAAAGTGCTTGAGGTCTTCGGGTAGGTGCCAGGGCATCGTCCCTTTTAGGCCGATTACCCCGTTTTTCCCGCGGGCCACAATCAGTTCTAAGCGCATCATGGCTTAAACCGCAATCGGAGCCTTGATGGTCGGGTACGGATTGTAGCCGACGATTTCAAAGTCCTCGAACTTGTAATCGAAAATCGAAGCCGGTTTGCGGGCAATCACGAGTTTGGGATACGGACGCGGCGTACGCGACAGTTGCAGGGCCACCTGTTCGAAGTGATTCTTGTAGATATGGCAATCGCCGCCCGTCCAAATAAATTCACCGGGCAACAGGTTGCATTGCTGCGCAACCATGCAGGTTAAAAGCGAGTAACTGGCGATGTTAAACGGCACGCCGAGGAAAATATCGCAGGAGCGCTGATACAGCTGGCAGGAAAGGCGCCCTTCATTGACATAAAACTGAAAGAGGCAATGGCAAGGCGGCAGAGCCATCTTGTCAATCAGACCGACGTTCCACGAGCAAATAATCAGACGACGGCTGTCGGGATTGGTTTTAATCTGCTCGATGACGTTGGAAATCTGGTCGATATGCCGACCGTCGGCCGTGGGCCAACTGCGCCATTGAACACCGTAAACCGGACCCAAATCGCCGTTTTCATCGGCCCATTCGTCCCAAATCGTGACCTTATTGTCATGCAGGTACTTGATGTTGCTCGAGCCCGATAAGAACCATAAGAGTTCGTGAATAATCGAGCGCAGATGCAACTTTTTGGTCGTAATCAGCGGGAAACTCTCTTTTAAGTCAAAACGCATCTGATAGCCGAAGAGCGATCGCGTGCCCACGCCGGTTCGGTCGGATTTATCGGCGCCTTTTTCAAAGACGGTGCGCATGAAGGTTTCGTATTGGTCGTACATAGGGCATTCCCGAATTAATTCAAAAACGTGCTCGAAATTTTAACGCATCGGCAACAAAAGCCTTCCGTCAACTTGTCAACGGAAGGCGTAGCAAAGACGATTAAAGACGTTAACTTGCCGGAAGGTTTTTCAGCAGCCGGAAAAAGAGAATCGTCAGGTGGTAAAAGACCGGCGCCGAGAAAATCAGGGGCGCAAAGCGCTCTAGGCTCCCGCGACCGATGTAAAGCTCACCTTCCCAGCTTTTAGATCCGAGACTGCGTTTGACGGCGCTGATGACGATATCGCCCATAACGCACGACAAAACAATCGCAAGCGAGTAAAGCGCGACCTGATAGATGCGAAACGGCGTTAACCAGAAAAGCGACAGACCGACTAAAAAGGCGAGGAAACATCCGACGGAAATCCCTTTGACGGTCTTGTGCGGATTCATTCTCAAGGTCTTGCCGCCTAAGGCCGAACTCGCGAGAACCGAGAACAAATCGGCGCAGAAAGTGACCATCAGGTAAAAGAGCAACATCAAGGCGCCCGAGGAGTTGTGGCGTTCAATGCCGGAAAAATCGAGTGTGGCAATCGCAGGCGCGTGGCTCACGCAGAAAACGCAAATCATCAAGCCCCACTGAACCTTCGCCACGCGCTCCAAAAACCGGTCGGTGTCGTTGCCGATAGCTGCAATGACCGGCAAGAGCAAGAACACATACACCGGGATAAAGAGCGTGAAGTACGGCATCAGATTAAAGTACACCAAAGCGTACTGCGCCGGGATAATCAAGTAAAACGCCAGCACAAGGACCCAGTGATCGCGCGGTCGAATCGGCGTGAGTGCAATAAATTCACGCAAGAGGAAAAACGAGAGGATGGCAAAAATCACCACGAGCGTCGTTTGCCCGAAGCCCCAGGCGACCGTGAAAATAATGACAAGCCACCAGCCCATCCGCACGCGTGAGTTGGCAATGGCCAAACGAAACGTCTGCTCGGGGGTCTTGGCGCGTCCTGCGGCCCAAAGACCGTAAATCGTGGCGGCGGCCATCAGGACAATGAGGGCCGTGAGGATAATCAGATACCCTTGTTGTAGGTCAATACCGAGTCGCATCATAGGGCCACCTTTGCCAAGTCAATCACGGCCTGCCGTGCACGCTCGAGGAATTCGGCTTTCGGATCGGAAGCGCTGTGCGCAAGGGGAGCACCGAAGTGCACGGAGCAAACGGTCGGAACCGGAATGTACGTTCCCTTCGGCAGGGCTCGGTGCAAGTTTTCGATGTACACGGGAATTAATTCGACATCGGGAAAGGCGCGCATCAGACGCCACAGGCCGCTTTTAAATTCACTCGGCAATTCCTGAGGTCGACGCGTTCCTTCCGGGAAAATAATCAGGGAGTCGCCCTGAGCCAAGGCGTCTTTGAGCGGCTCAAGCGGATTGGTGTGCTCGGTCCTGCGACGATCGACCAAAACGACATTGAGTTCTTTCATCGCGAGGCGCCGACGAATCAGTCCCTTGGTCCAGTAGTCTTTGGCCGCAACCGGGCGCGTTGTCGACCGTAAGGCTCCGGGTAGTGCCGACCAAATCACAATCGTATCGAGGTGACTGGTGTGGTTGGCAAAATAGATGCGCTGCTTGCGGGTCGGAGCCGATCCGTGCCATTGCGGATAGGCGCCTACAAGCAGGCGCGTAATCCAAACTATCGGCGTCATTAAATGGAATTGAAACAAGGACGTGTCTCCCCCAAAGACTCGCAACGGCAAAATTATATCGGCACTAGGGCGCGGTATTAATTTCGGGGCTTTCCGTTTGTGTTTCCGGATTTTTCTCGACTTTTTGAATCACCGGATCCGAAAGAGTTCCCGTAATCGTGTAATCGGTCGTCAAAAGGTAGTTGAGCGGTTGGCTGATAAGCCACTGTCCGACATAGGCTCCGAGACCGATTACAGGATTAATGATGGCAAGCGGCAAGGATGCGGCTCCGGCGTTAATCTTCGGGACGACCGTGGCGCGAGCATTGATAGCCTGTGTGTTGATGTCAACCGATCCCGAAAGATCGATTGTTGCCTTGGTTCCGGACAGATTCATGTTGTCGCTCGTGAGAATTCCGTCGGCGATGAGTATGTCGCCCGTTAGGGAATCGAACGTGAAATTGGTGTGCGAAAGGTCGAAAAAGTCAAGCGAGATTTGCTTAATCAGCGACTGAATGGAAACGAGCGATAAAAGAGCTCCGCCGACCCCTAAATCGGTTTGCTCCAAAACGCCGCGGATTAAATTGACCTTGGCCGACCCCTGAAGGGTTGTCCAATCAGGGTTCCAAGGAGACCCCTTCCACAGTAACGACGTTGTGATTTTTCCCGAACCCTTACCGAGAATTCCTTCGTGCCCGAGGCGCTTCAAGAACGCTCCGCCGTTAATCAGTTCCAAGTCAGCCGTAAGCGACGTCGTACCGTCGGAAGCCCATTCGCCCGAGGCTGAAAGGTCGGCATCGGAGTTAAGAATCCGAAGCGAATCGATTTTCCAAGACGTTCCTTCTTTGTTGACCGGCGTCGATGTCACGAACTTAAGCGACCCCAAGGCCGCATCCTTGTACGTCAAGTCCGCGATGTTTAAATCCAAAGAGGGAAGACTTTTGCGGGACTGATCGGTTTGTGCCGAATCGATAAAGCCTTCTTCCAAGGTCTCGGAGACGTTGTAGTGTGAAAAATCGGCTTTGATGTGACCGCCCGCTCCTTTGGCAAAGTCCCAGGTTAAAAGGCCTTCGGTTTCGCGACTTGCAATGGAAAAGTTCCAAACGGCATCGCCGAGACGTCGGGCACGGCCCTTAAGCTTCGTCAGACGAATGGCGTCAAACGAGAACGCGTCGGTCTCGTATCGAACGGTGTTAAGAACCGGAGTGTTCAAGCCGCTTGCTGCTGCGCTATCTTTTTGGGTGGCCTCGATGATGTCTTCAAGCACCTTTTCCCAAGCGCGGTACGAAAGGCTCGGTGTACGGATGTCCAAAGTCAGCCCGCGATTCGGAAGCCTGACTTTCTTGCCGATTCCGAGAGAGCCGAGAGGCGTGACGGAGGGAGCTTTGCCCGCAAGTTGCAGGACTAAATCAATTTTGTTCGCACTTTCAAGCTTTAAAAGATGTCCTTTTTTGTCGGCAAGTTTTAAAGGTTCGAAACGAAATGTCGTCGGTTGTGCTTGATCGGCTTTCTTAGTAAGCGGCGCAGGAAGCGTAAGTTCAATGCCCTTTAAATCGGTTGCGGCACTCACTGTCACGCCTTTGCCGGAAACGATATCGATACCGACCGAAATGTCGGTCTGTCCCTTGGCGTACGCTGTCAGAGCTTTCGTCAGTTCCGTATTCACGAAAAAGTGTACGGAATCAGGCGCAAGGCGGCTTTGCGCCTCAATGCGGATGCGTCTGTTCTCATCGGTCGTAACAGTGGCTGTTACCGGGGCATTAAGGGCCGTTGCCGTCAATTTCTCGCTTGTGGCTCCCGATTCGGTAAAGCGCAGCTTTCCGTTAAGGTTCGTAAGTGGCGGAACCGGCCAGTGCATGTCAAAGGCATTGTTCCCGAACGTCAATAGCCCGTCGACGCGTGTTTTCTTGTTGCCGGTGAGCGGAATCGCAAGTTTTAGGTTCAAAGACGCATCTCCGGCGGCATTTGCTCCGTTAAAGGCGCCGCCGAGCATGGCTCCCACGGGACTCGCCGTCAGGTATTGGCTCATCGTTGCAAGAGGCGCCGTCGCATCGGCCGAAATCGTCAGAAGCGTGTCCTTGACGCCCATGTGTGCAATCTGAGCGCGGATGTTTTTCCCGGTCGCACCGAGCGTTTTAGCCGACCGAGCCTCGATGAGCATGCCCGCACCTTCAAAGGTCAAATCGGCATCGATTTCAGAAACCACGGGCCAGAGTTTGCCGGTTTTCCAAAGACCGTCTTGCGGACGAGCTTGAGGCGGCACGAAATCCAAAAGTCCGCCCGTTAAGCGAGCGGTCGCCAAAAAATGACTTTCGGATTTATCGGCTCCGTGCCAGGGATAGTCTTTAAGGTCGCCGCGCAAAACAAATCGGCCGTTTCGAGCCGCGCCGCCGCGCAGTGCTCCCTCGAGCCAATGGCGGGTTCGCTGCGAGATGACAAGAGGCAGATAGCGCCAAGCGCTTTCGGCTTTAAGGTGGTCGATTCGTCCTTCAACATCGATATATCCGACTTTACTGCCGACAGCCTTCCACGTACCCGAACCCGAAAGACCGACATCGGTGTTGGCAACGGTAAGGTTATCGATTTTGACCGTCAGCGGTGCTTTTTCTTCGGCGTTTGTCCATGAAACCTTTCCGGTTAAGCGCTCCAGGGAAATGCGTTCGTTTTCGAAGACACCGGGGAACGTTATTTCCGAAGCCCCTTTCAGTGTCACATGACCGGCCTGAGGCGTCACGTTGACCGAGCCGATTAGGTTCGCAAATCCCGGTTGTCCGATGCCGCTTGAGGCCGGTTGCGCCAGAAGGGACAACTGCATAAAGTCTGAGGCAAAGTGCCAATCGTGCGGGTCTTTGTAGGAGCCTTTCCACGAAAAATCGACGCGACTGACGGTGCCGCTCGGATCGTACTGCACAATCGGGTCGCGAACGGCAGCCGGCACGACCTCGTTTTCAAGCAGGATTTGTCCGAGCGCGCGCAAATCCAATGATGAAAGCGTCACGGAGCCTTCTAACGTATCGGACCACGTCGAATCGGCCGTTACGGTGAGAGATCCTGCTAACGGACCGAATGCGTGCCCGGTGCGTGTCTTAAAGGCAAGATGCCCGACTTTTAACTCAATGCGCTGACCGTCGCGTACGGCGTTAGCCTGTAGCTGCAGATGCCGCGTGACGACGGGGCGGGGCATATCGGGGACTGTAGCGCTCACGTCGTTTAGGATGACATCGGTCGTCACACTTTTAATCGTGCCGTCGTCAAACGAGAGCCACAGCTCGCCGTCGGCTCTTCCCGAGGTAAAGGGATTTACTTCCGAGAGCCCCGGAATTCCTTTTTTCAGGTCGAAGTCCTCGAATTTGGTGTAAAAGTCCCAGGCCCACTCGGTCCAGTCGGTCGAGCGGGAAACGACGGGCTTTCTGACGCGAGCGCGGACATCGAGAGCCTGACCGTCGGCGTTGGCTTGTAATCCGAAGTTCCAGTGCGTCAGATGCGGATAAAACGTGGCATTTAAATCGTTAACGGCGATGGTCCGGGCATCCTTAAGACGCTTGTCGGTGTAGCGAATCGTCGCCCCCGTGATATCCAAGCGCCCCTGTTCGGTAATGAACGTCAGAAGTTTGGAACTAGCGGGGTCGGATGCGGATTTTTCTAAATCAACGCGAAAGCCGGCAATTTCAAATTGGGTGTCCGTCAGGCGCTCGACATCGACGGAAGCTCCGACAATTTGCAGGGACTTGAATGCCGGAACTCCGAAGATACTGGACCAATATAAGGAGGCATCCACGCGCGGTAGCAGAATCGTATGTTCCATCCCCGGCTTTTTGAGCACAACTTCTTTCAGCGAAAGCCGTGGCCACAGACGCTCCCAACTCGGCTCGATGCGCCCGATTTTGATGTCAACTTTCAGAGCCGAGGAGACGGCCTGCGCAATGCGTGTGTTATACGAATCGATGTTCGGAAAGACGATATAACGTGTGAGCAGAATGAGGCACGACAAGACAAGAAGGCAACCTGTGAGAGCCCAGAAGGCCGCTAGGAGCGACAGACGCACCCCCCGCCTGTCTCGCACAAAACAGGTGGCCGAGTCGACAAGCGAGGAAAAGTATTCCAAAGCGTGCTTCAAAATCGTTCCATTGTCCGGAAACCGGGTTTGCGACACAAAACCCCGAAACGTCACGGAGAAGTTTCGGGTACTATTAACGTACACTTTAGCACAGGAAAGAAACGGCGTTTTATGCAACAAAGACTCGGCATTTGTTCTCTTGCAGCGTACTTACCGTTTGTCGAGCGGTCGATTGCGGCTGTTTCTGCGGCAACCGGTCTGTCTCACCGAGACCTTCTTGACAGATATTCCCGAGAACGCCTCACGCGTGAGCGTATGAGCGAGTACCTTTTGAAAGCAAAGTCGTGCGAGGAGCTTGCTCGGGCCATGCGGCTTTTGCGACGTGATACCCTTATTTCGCTGGCGATTCAAGACACCACCGGACAAATCGGGTATGAGACCGTTGTGCGAACGATGACCGACTTGGCCGAGGAGTGTGTGAGCCGAGCGGTTGCCATGGCTTCCCGGGAGATGGCCGCGCGTTTCGGCGAACCGGTCGGACAGGATGGAACAAAGCAAGACCTTCTCGTTGTGGCGATGGGAAAGCTCGGCGGAAGTGAACTTAACGTCAGTTCCGATATCGACTTAGTCTTTGTGTACGACGAGGACGGTCGTACGCAGTCGGAGGCAGGGAGACGTACTGTTTCCAATCACGAATTTTTCGAACGTCTGGCGAGGCGGGTGATTGCCCTTATTAATTGCCCGGACGAAATCGGTTTTGTTTTCCGGGTCGATTGTCGGTTGCGTCCTTTCGGCGATGACGGACCGATTGTCGTCAGTAGTGAAATGCTCGAGGAGTATTTATCGACGCAAGGACGAGATTGGGAGCGCTTTGCGTGGCTTAAGGCCCGCGTGGTGAGTACCCCGGTTTTTTCCGAGCCGGCTGCTTTTTGCCGCACGGTTGATGCGCTTTACCGGATGATTCGACCTTTCGTGTACCGTCGTTATGTGGATTTCGGCGCACTCAATGCTTTAAGTCGCGTACACGCGATGATTCGCTCCGAGACGGTACGCCGTGAACTCGGACGCGAGGCAGGAATCAATGTCAAGCTCGGACGCGGCGGTATTCGGGAAATCGAATTTATCGTTCAGACATTTCAGGTGATGCGCGGAGGGCGCGAGCGCAAGTTGCAGGGACGTCAAACGCTACCGATGCTTGAGATTGTCTCGGAGGTCGGGTGTTTGGATGCACACACGGTTCGTCAATTGGCTGAAGATTACGTTTTCTTAAGAAACTTGGAGCATGCGCTACAGTACGTAGACGATAAGCAAACCCATTTTCTTTCCGATGACTCGGTTACCTACGAACGTATCGGGGCGATGCTCGGGTTGACGGCTCTTGGGCTTCGAAATCGCCTTGAGAGCGTCCGCGCGTTTGTTTCCGGGGTCTTCGATTCGATTTTCCAAACGCAGGAAACGCCCCTGGAACGTCGCGGTTGGCCGGTCGGTTGGCGCTTCGGCGACAAGGCGTCCTGCGAAAAGCTTGCGGAAAAACTGCGTGAACTCGGGTTTAAGGAGGCCGAAGCCTTCTCGCGGCGCATCGTTCGCGATCTTTCCGGACAGGTTCTGACGACAAGCGATAAGGCCTGCGATTGCTTTACGCTTTTTGTGATGACTCTGGCGGAAAATGCGCATTCTTGGGCAGAGTCTTTCGGTCTTACTCAGGATGCCGAGACGCTTTTCGAGCGGTATTTGGGATTGCTGGAAGTTATTGCCGGGCGCCCCACCTACGTGATGCTTCTTAATCAATTTCCGGCGGTGGCCAAACGCGTGGCACGGATTTTGACCTCGAGCCGTTGGGCGGCAAACTTTTTGTACGAACATCCGCTTCTCCTGGATGAACTGGTCGGAGCACACGAGGAAATCAGCCCGGATACAGATCTTTCGATTTGGGATGCCTGGCAGAAAGATGTGTCGGAGCGCCTGACTGAATTTTCGGGAGATACCGAGGCGCTTTTAAACGTGCTTCGAGATGCTACGCATAGCGCCGTCTTTCGACTTCTTGTGTCGGACTTACAAGGCCTTTTGACAGTCGAGCGTACGGCAGATCACTTGTCGGCGCTTGCCGATGCCGTTTTGCGTCTTGTCATGGAGCAGGCATGGAAGGCAACGCCGGCACGCCACCGAGAGGCACCCAAGGTTGCGGCTGTCGGCTACGGGAAACTCGGCGGAAAAGAGCTCGGCTATGCCAGTGATTTGGATTTGGTGTTTCTCTTTGAGGACGATGCGCCCGAGGCGGCCTCCGTGTATGCCCGTTTTGTTCGACGGGTCATCAGTTGGCTTACGGTCCAGACGAGTTCCGGAAAACTTTATTCTGTCGATACCCGGTTGCGCCCCGAAGGACATGACGGCCTTTTGGTGTGTAGTTTCGAGCACTTTAAGCACTATCAGGAATCGACCGAAGGCGCGTGGGTTTGGGAGCATCAGGCTCTGACGCGAGCGCGGTTTTGTGCCGGGGATATTGAGCTCGGTAAGGCCTTTGAAGCCGAAAGAACGCGGATTTTGTGTCGCCCGCGCGAGACACGCGCAGTCCAGAGCGCCGCTGTCGCCATGCGGCGCAAGATTTTAGAAAGTTGCAAGAATACGTCCGGCCTATTTGATTTAAAGCGGGACCGAGGCGGTATGCTCGATGTGGAATTTGCCGTTCAAACGCTGGTGTTAACCAAGGCGCATCGCTATCCGCAGTTAACACGGAATCTCGGCAATTCATCCTTGCTCGCGATGAGTGCCGAGTTAGGATTAATTCCGAATGCGATTGCCGAAGGCTCGATTCGGGCGTATCGCACCTATCGGGATATTCAGCGCATGACGCGCCTGAATCTCGGAGAAAACACGCCGGTGCGTGTGGCGCCTGAAAAACTGCGTGCCGAAAAGGAAGCCGTGACAGCCCTGTGGCGCACGGTGCTTGAAACAGACGAGCCGTGCGCCTGACGGGCTTTGCCGCTAAATCGGGTCCGCCAGACCGCTGTGGCGCATCAGGGCATCGATTTCCGGAGCCCTGCCGCGGAAGGCCTTAAAGCTTTCGATAGCATCACGACTGCCGCCGGTGGCAAGGACTTCTTCGCGCCAACGCCGAGCCGTTTCGGCGTCAAAGAGCCCGGCTTCTTCAAAAGCGGAAAAGGCATCGGCCGAAAGCACCTCAGCCCACTTGTAACTGTAGTAACCGGCTGCGTAGCCGCCGGCGAAGATATGGGCAAACGATTGCGCAAAGCGGTCGTATTCTTCGTAGGGCGTTACGGAAACAAGATGTCGAACGTCACGCAGAATCTCGGCATAGTTCGGGTTCTTTTCCGTGTGAATGCGCATGTCAAAGAGCGCAAATTCCAGTTGCCTTAAGCAAAAAAGGCCCGACTGAAAGTTCTTGGCCGCGAGCATCTTGTCAAAAAGTTCACGCGAAAGCGGCTCTTTCGTGTCTTTTTGTTCGGAAAGAGAGGCGAGGGTTTCGTAGTTCCAGGTCCAGTTTTCCATAAATTGGCTGGGCATTTCCACTGCGTCCCATTCCACGCCGTTAATGCCGGACAAATCAGCCACGTCCACGCGTGTGAGCATGTGTTGCAGACCGTGCCCGAACTCATGGAAAATCGTTTCGACTTCGCGGTGCGTTAGGTACGAGGGATTGTCGCCCACAGGCGGCGTGAAGTTGCAGACAAGATAGGCAACCGGTGTGCGAATCGAGCCGTCTTCGAGTTTTTCCCGATCGCGGGCACTATCCATCCAAGCGCCGGAGCGCTTGCCGGCGCGCGCATACAAGTCGGCATAAAAGCGTGCGATGACGTGTCCGTCCTTGTCCGTGACGTGGAAAAACCGAACATCGGGGTGCCACACAGGGGCTTTGGCCGGTGTGATGCGAATGGCAAAGAGCTTTTCTGCCAGACTGAAGAGACCGGATAAAACCTTCGGCAGCGGGAAGTACGAGCGCACTTGCTCTTCGTTAAAGCAGTACCGAGCTTCGCGCAGTTTTTCGGATGCATAGGCTCTGTCCCACGAAAGGAGCGGATCGATGTCGAGAGTATCCCGAGCGTACTTTTCAAGCTCTTTGACATCACGAATGCCGTACGGACGGGCGCGCTTTGCCATGTCGGTTAAAAAGGAAATGACAGCCTCGGGACTTTCGGCCATCTTAGTTGCAAGCGACAGCTCGGCGTAGTTTTTAAATCCGAGCAGTTCGGCCTCTTGGGCTCGCAGGACAAGGAGGCGTTCGATAATCGGACCGTTGTCGCGTTCGGCAGGCCCTAAATCCGAAGCGCGTGTTGCGTAGGCTTTGTGTAGTGTGTGACGCAGTTCGCGGTTTTGAGCGTACTGCATGACAGGCAAATAATCGGGGGCCGTCAGTCCGATTCGATACCCGTCTTTGCCCGCCGCTTTAGCGCGTGCTCGATACAGGTCCAGTGCACTTTGCGGAATTCCGGCTAAGGGCGCGGCATCCTCAAAGTCAAGCGTAAACGCGTCTGTGGCATCAAGGAGGTTTTGACTAAAGTGCTGCGAGAGCTCGGCGGTTTCTTGGGCGATGGCTTTAAGGGCGGCCTTTTTCTCTTCAGGTAGTTCTGCGCCGCTTAGCCTGAAATCGCGGAGCGTATGGTCGATGACGCGCTTTTGTTCGGAGGTAAGGGTTTCAAACGCTTCACTTTCCCGAATGGCTTTGTATTTGGCAAAGAGCTTTTCGTTTTGCGCCAAATTCATCGAAAGTAGCGTGACGTCCTGCAAGTTGGCTTCGTACGCCTCGCGCCAGGCCTTGGAATCGACAACACTCATTAAGTGCCCGACGGCTCCCCAAGCACGAAAAAGTCGCTCCTCGGCCTTGTGAAGCGGAAGCACGACATCCTGCCAAGTTGCCGGCGTTGCCTTGCCTGTGACACGAGTAAGGGCCTCGTTTACCTCAGCGATTAAAACACGCACGGCCGGTGTGACACACGAGGCATCTAAGTTATCAAAGGCCAGTAAATCGCCCTGTTCGATCAACGGATTTGTCATGGGAAATCTCAAAAAATAAAACGGTTAGGAGCGGCGGTTTTCAGCGGCTCGCACGGTGTTTTCCAGGAGCATGGCGATGGTCATGGGACCGACGCCGCCCGGAACGGGGCTTATGGCTCCGGCAATCTCGCGGACCTCTTGTGTGTCCACATCGCCGCACAGTTTGTTGTTTTCATCGCGATTGATTCCGACATCGATGACGACGGCTCCGGGTTTGACCATGTCACGGGTAATCATGCGCGGGCGCCCGACGGCGGCAACGAGGATATCGGCCTGACGCGCCAGGTCTTTGAGGTTTTTTGTTCGGCTGTGGGCAATGGTGACTGTGGCATTGCGCTCCAAAAGTAAGAGAGCGGCGGGTTTTCCGACGATATTGCTGCGTCCGATGACAAGGGCATTTTTCCCTTCCGGGTCGATACCTGTTTCATCAATCATGCGCATGATGCCGGCAGGCGTGCAGGGGACGAACCCTTCGCGACCGTGTTTGCCGACAAGAAGCCGCCCGGCGTTGACGGCGTGAAAGCCGTCGACGTCTTTATCGGGGCTAATGGCCGCAATGACTTTTTCGGCGCGAATATGCCGAGGAACGGGAAGCTGCACGAGGATGCCGTCGACAGTGTCGTCTTGGTTGAGTTTTTCGATTAATTCGAGCAGTTCGGCTTCTGTCGTTTGGCTTGTCAGGCGATGTTCGAAACTGGTAATTCCGACTTCTTCACAGGCACGAATCTTATTGCGAACGTAAACCTGACTGGCCGGATCCTCTCCGACCAAAATCACGGCAAGCCCGGGCTTGTGTCCGTGTTGCGCAAGCGTCTTAACGCGCTGAGTAAGGGCCCGACGAATCTCTTGAGCCAATTTCTTGCCGTCGATGAGTTTAGCGACCATACGGTGTTGTTTCCTTCTTGAGTGTTTCTTCAGCCTTTTGGGATCGTGCGGCATCCACGAGGGCATCTCGAACGGCATCGGCTGCAATGCCGTTAAATTTGATGCGAAAGTCCGTAATCGGTTCGTTGTTTTTGAGGATTCGGACCGGAATGACTTGCCTGACGTAGCCCGTTGTGGCTTTCGGAGTTAAAACTTCGGCAAATCCGATGCCGACGGATTTGGCATTGACCGGCTGAATCCCGAGGTCCGATTCGGCAACCGTGTCCGGCCGCGTCATTTCCAAAACGCGAGTTCCGTGAATGGTTTGAATCGTCCAGTTACCCGAAACGGTGGTTGAGTCCGCACTTTTTTGGCAGAAAAGCGCTTCCGGATCGGCGTTATAGAGAACGTAGCGCCCTTTCTCGGGCACTTGGACCGAACGGACGGCACGCTTCTTGTTGCGCAAAACCGCCGAGCGCTTTGCCGTCGCTCCGTCTTTCTCAAAAGCAACGGCGTACGGATGGGCCCGCGTGTGGTCGATGTACGACAAGCAATACGGTTGGTTGCCTGTGAAATTTTTCAGGAGCTTTTCTAAGGTCGAGGCGCCCGTAAAGGCATTGCCGAACGGCTGAATCACTTCATTGTCGCCGAGCCAGTAGGTGAAGCGATAGGCAACCGAGCCGCTCGGAAAGACCTTATCTTCGCGCATGTACCAAGCCAAGGTGTCGGGCTGATTGTTCGCATCCCGAAGAATCTGGCGAATCGGCTTACCGGCAATGTTGTAGGCCGTCAGTTTCACAGCGTAATTGACATCGGCTTTGCCGCGCACTTTGACAAGCAGACGTCCGTCGGGAAGAAGGCGGGCATTGGCTTTACCCCAGTCGGTTACCGCGAGGCCGTTACGGTACAGCACGGAGGCCCCCGTTCCCCAACTTAAGGCTTTTTCTCCGGCCCCGTGACGCGTCTCGGTCACAACGTACGTTTCATCTCCGTTGCTCTCCAGGCGAAACACGCTTTCATCGGTTCCGTCAAAGGCGTGGGCGCCGTCCATAAGAGCTTGGGTAATCGGAAGGACAATTTCAGCGGCCCCATACGGAGCCCGTACGTACGACTCGGGTTGCCACGTCGAATCGGTAAAGACCGAATAGTGGGCTCGAGCGGTCGGCGGGGTTTGCTCGGTGGGTGTGGAGGAACAGGCTACAAGAACGGCCGGTACCATTGCGAGTAAAGCACATCGGTAGGATTTGATCATCGGAAGAGTCGCCACAGGGTTGAAATGCTCAGATTGTAGAGGAAAGTCTCTTGGGCTGAGCGCACGAAAAAGGCGGCGTCTTTTTCAAGACGCCGCCTGATTGAGGGCCTACATCTTAATCAGAGAATCGGGACAATCAACAGAGCCACGATGTTAATGATCTTGATGAGCGGGTTCACAGCGGGACCGGCCGTATCCTTGTAGGGATCGCCGACCGTGTCGCCCGTAACCGCAGCCTTGTGCGCTTCGCTGCCCTTGCCGCCGAAGTTACCGTCTTCGATGTACTTCTTGGCGTTATCCCAGGCACCGCCGCCCGTTGTCATGGAGATGGCCACGAAGATACCCGTGACAATCGTACCCATCAGGACGCCGCCCAAAGCCTGCGGACCTAAGATCTTGCCGACGAGAATCGGAACAACAACCGGCAGGACGGACGGAACAATCATTTCCTTAATAGCCGCCACAGTCAGCATACCGACAGCCTTGGAGTAGTCCGGACGAGCCTTGCCTTCCATGATGCCCTTGATTTCCTTGAACTGACGGCGCACTTCAATCACAACCGAGCCGGCGGCACGACCGACGGCTTCCATAGCCATGGCACCGAAAAGGTACGGAATCAAACCGCCGATGATCAAACCGACAATCACGTACGGGTTCGAAAGATCGAAGGTAAAGTCGATGTTAAAGGCCTGCTTTAAGGCGTGTGTGTAGTCCGAGAACAGGACCAGAGCCGCAAGACCTGCAGAACCGATGGCGTAGCCCTTGGTAACGGCCTTGGTGGTGTTGCCGACCGCATCGAGGGGGTCCGTGACGTTACGAACCTTTTCATCGAGTTCGCTCATTTCGGCAATACCGCCGGCGTTGTCGGTAATCGGACCGTAGGCGTCAAGCGCCACGACGATACCGGCCATTGTCAGCATTGAGGTTGCCGCAATGGCAACACCGTACAGACCGGCGAGTGTGTAGCTGACCATAATGGCCACAACAACGGAGAGAACGGGAAGAGCCGTGGCCTTCATGGAAACGGCCAAGCCTGCGATGATGTTCGTGCCGTGACCGGTCGTCGAGGCCTTAGCCACGTCACGCACCGGGGCGTATTCGGTACCGGTGTAGTACTCGGTAATGACAACCATCAAACCCGTGAGAACCAGACCGACGATGGCCGAGCCAAAGAGGGCACCGGTTGTCACGCCTTCCGGAAGCATCGAGGCATCGGAGAAGACGAAGTCACCGACAAACCAGAACGCAACGGCAGCAATCACGCCGGCAGCAATCAGACCGTAGTAAAGGGCGGTCATAATCTTCTTACCGGGGATGTACTTAACAAAGAACGTACCGATAATGGAAGCAACGATGGACACTGCGCCCAAAAGGAGCGGGTATTCAACCATGCGCATCGCGTCGCCCGTGGTCGACAGGGCGCCGATCATCATCGTGGCGACGAGCGTGACGGCATAGGTTTCGAACAAGTCAGCGGCCATACCGGCGCAGTCACCGACGTTATCACCGACGTTATCGGCAATGACGGCGGGGTTGCGGGGATCGTCTTCGGGAATTCCGGCTTCGACCTTACCGACAAGGTCGGCACCGACGTCGGCACCCTTGGTGAAGATGCCGCCGCCCAAACGGGCAAAGATGGAAATCAGAGAAGAACCGAACGCAAGACCGATCAAGGGTTTGATCGTGTCATACAAACCGGCATCTCCCGGGGCCATGTGCACCAGCACGGCCATGTAGCCGGCCACGCCTAACAGGCCGAGACCGACAACGAGCATGCCCGTAATCGAGCCGCCCTTGAAGGCAACGTCTAAGGCTTCTTTCATACCGATGGACGCAGCCTGAGCCGTACGAACATTCGCCTTAACGGAAATGTTCATACCAATAAAGCCGCAGGCACCGGAAAGAATGGCACCGAGAGCGAAA
Source organism: uncultured Sutterella sp. (assembly GCA_900544335.1). Classification (GTDB taxonomy): domain Bacteria; phylum Pseudomonadota; class Gammaproteobacteria; order Burkholderiales; family Burkholderiaceae_F; genus Duodenibacillus. Next base: position 8,517 of record UQUS01000020.1, on the reverse strand, counting down.
CCGACAGCGGTCTTCCAACCGAGCGCCGGAACGCAAAGAATCACGACAAAGAGGACGGCACCCACAACGGCAATTGTGGTGTACTGCTTAGCCAAGTAGGCCTGAGCACCCTGCTGAATAGCGAGAGAAATTTCCTGCATGCGGGCGTTACCGGCGTCTTTGGCAAGCACCCAGCTGCGTGTAACAAGGCCGAAAATCACGGCCACGATACCGGCAGCAATGGCGAGCCAGATAGCTGTAGTCATAACATATAACTCCGAAACGTCTCTTTGACCGACGGCCGAATGCCGAGGACCTCAAAGACATGTTTATAAAACAAACAACAATAGAAATACGGGGCAAGAAGCCTTACGGCGTCTTACCTCGCAGTCAATCCGATTACTTCAGCGCGTCGAAAATTCGATTGCGAATTTGTTCAATTGCGCCGATTCCCGAGACGGACCGATAGGCAGGAGCATCTGCCGATCCGCTCTTAGCCAGGTCGCTGTAAAACTTGACCAAAGCTTCGGTCTGCGCATGATATACGGCTAAGCGCTTTAAGACAACTTCTTCACGGTCGTCATCGCGCTGCACGAGGGGCTCTCCCGTCACATCGTCCAAACCGTCACGCTTGGGCGGGTTGTACTTGACGTGATAGGTTCTGCCCGAGGCCGTATGAACGCGACGACCTGACATGCGCTCGACGATTTCTTCATCCGGAACGGAAATCTCCAGAACGAAATCAACGGGAACCTTGGCATCGAGCAAGGCCTGGGCCTGCGGAATCGTGCGCGGGAAACCGTCAAACAGGAAGCCGTTCTTGCAATCGTCGGCCGTCAGGCGTTCTTTCACAAGGCCGATGATGATGTCGTCGCTCACGAGCTTACCTTGGTCCATGATGACCTTGGCGGCTCTGCCGAGCTCGGTTCCGGCTTTTACGGCAGCGCGCAACATGTCGCCGGTGGAAATCTGAGGAATGCCGAACTTCTCTTTAATAAAAGCAGCTTGGGTTCCTTTTCCCGCACCGGGTGGCCCAATGAGGATTAAACGCATGGTGTACTCCAAAAATGACAAAAAACTCAAAAATCGGACAAAGGCCGAGCCTCGTCTGTCCGAAAGGGGGTTTTATTTTAGGCTTATCAGGCAGATTTTAAAAGAAAAACCGCACTTTTTCGAGCCCGGAAGACCCCCAGGCGATGCGTCAGCGTCGTTGCCATCATCCGTAAGGCCGAAGGGACACGGTCGTGGCTTAAAACGAGTAATCGGTCACTTTCCATACGGAATCGGCGTGCTGACCCAAGCCGAGGTACGCATCGTTTGCATAGCCGACGACCGAAACGCCGTCCTGACGGAGCCCTTCGGGTCAGCGTACGGCAAAAACTTATCGATTCAGAAAAACGGAGCGCACGCGCTCAAGGTCTTCTTGCGTATCAACGCCTGCCGGGAGATTCTCCGGCAAGACGGTCACGGCAATTTTGTAGCCGTACCACATGGCGCGAAGTTGCTCGAGCGACTCAAAGCGCTCAATCGGAGATCGTTTAAGGGTACTGAAGCGCTTTAAAAAGAGGGCTCTGTAGGCATACAGCCCGATGTGGTGATAGGCCGTCAATCCTTCGGGAAGGCTACTTTTATCTTGGGCAAACGCATCGCGCGGCCAGGGAATCGGAGCACGGGAAAACGTCATGGCGTGGCCGGTGCCGTCCAATTCCACCTTAACGACATTGGGATTGAAAAAGCTTTGAACATCAGCAATCGGATGCGCGGCCGTTGCGATGGTGCTTTGTGTGTCAAAGGCCAGTAAGTCGGCTACTTGCCGAATCACGGTCGGCGGAATCAGGGGTTCGTCGCCTTGAACGTTGACAACGATGGTTTCATCGGAAAGATGAAGTTTGTCGGCTGCCTCGGCTAAGCGATCGGTACCTGTCGGGTGGTCGGGGTCGGTCAAAATTGCCTCAACGCCGTGCTTGGAACACGCCTTGATAATCGCCTCGGAATCGGCAGCGACGACAACGCGTTCGGCGCCCGAGGCGGTCGCCTGTTCGGCAACGCGCACGACCATCGGTTTGCCGGCAATGTCTTTTAAGGGTTTGCCCGGTAGACGAGTCGATGTCATGCGGGACGGAATAATGGCGATAAAACTCATGAGCGAATGTCCTTGACGCGAGCTTTGGCGACTTCCTCGGGCGAAAGACCCCGTGCTTCCGAGGCCAGCATAACCGGAATGTCGTTAACGATTTTGAATCCGAGCGCGCATTTGGCGCAATGCAGTTCTGTCTTCTCCGGGTTCATACGAAGCGGACCCTTACAGACAGGGCAGACCAGAATTTCAGTAAGACGCGAGTCCATGGACATGAGTTTCCTTTACTGACCGTGTGTTTGGATTTTTTCCAGAATGCGGTCGACAAGAAATTGATCGAGCACCATCTCTAAATCGGCAACCCAGATGCGCGTGTCTCGGGCAATCTGAGGAATCTGATGGCATTTGACGGCATCCTTTCCGGTAATGAAGATGATATCCGCATCAACGGCCGAGAAGGGATTATCTGAAAAGTCGAAGTGATCGGGCAGGCGTATGCCTCGACAGGCAATGTCATGGGCATGGAGCATGCAAAAGAATCGATCCGGAAGCGCAATGCCGGCCGCCGCTTCCGTGCGCCAATGATTTTTGGCAATGCATTCGGAGAGGTGGTTGATTGAATCAACTTGTCCGGTGGCTAGCTGGATTACACGCCCGAGTTGGGATGTCGCAACAAAGCGCGGCGTGCGGGTTGTTAAGGTTTCATGCGTCGCATTTAAAACAATCGCATCGACCGAATCGAGTCGACTCGGTGGTTCGCGTAAGGGACCGGCCGGAAGCACCCAGCCGTTTCCCAGTCCCCTGGCGCCGACAACGGCCAATTCCACATCGCGTGCCAAACGCAAATGTTGGAGACCGTCGTCACTGAGGATAACGTCAACCTCAGGATGCGTTTTCAGTAAGGTCTGCGCGGCATCGACTCGGTCGCGGTTGACGGCAACCGGGCACTGGGTTGCTTGGAAAATAAGGAGCGGTTCGTCGCCGACGATGTCAGCACGCGAGGTGTCGGAAACGAGGCGCGTTTGTTGACCGGAACTGGCGTACCCGCGACTGATGATTCCCGGGTGAAGTCCCGCTTCCGTGAGTTTGCGCGCAAGAGCAATCGTAATGGGCGTTTTTCCGGTCCCGCCGACGTAGATGTTCCCGACGACAACCACGGGCACGGGAACTTTTACGGGGGTAATCCGCTTTTTCCGAATCCGCGTAATCAGGAGGAAAATGAGCGAAAGCGGGGAAAGTAACCAGGCAAAGAGTCCGCATTTTGCCCACTGGCGGTGAATCCATGCTTCAAGACATGCACGCATGGATGAATCTCCGAATCAATCTACAAGGAGGTTTGTCTTCTGACATGTGCTTCAAATCGTCGAAGGGCTTAGACCTTCTATGAAATTAAGGATGTGTTAATCATAGAGGAATTTTTCCGGCTTGGGCTTTCCGATTTCGTGATTTAAAGCCATCGGGTGGGAAGAGGCAAAACGCACGAGGGCAAGAAGGCTTGAACGTTAGGCCATCGTTTCGTTCGCAAGTTCAATGAGGTTCCCGTCGGGATGATTTTCGTTGCGAACCAAAACGGCTCTCATAACTGGCGCGAGGCCATGAAAACCGAGGACTTCCTACAGGGAACGGAACTTCTTTGGCACACGGTCTGCGACTACGATAAGCCCGAGTCCGAAAGATAGGGCCAGAAGGCTTTCCCCGAAAGGTTAATCGACCCAATCGGGGAAGGCTTCCTGCGACTCAAAGCGTAGGAGTTCGGATTTGCTCGGATGGGGAAGCGTTAACTCTGCGGCATGTAGACACAGGCGCTTGCCCGTAACTTGATCGGCAAGAGCGCCGATGCCATAGAAGGGGTCGCCGTCAATCGGAGTATTAAGGCCCATTGTGTGGGCACAGTGCACCCGCAACTGATGCGTGCGTCCTGTTGTCGGATAAAGAGAAACGAGGGCTTTCGGACCTTGTGCCGTCTGGACGACATCCGTTACTTCGTACAAGGTTTCCGATGGTTTCCCGCCGGCGCTTTTCGGGATAACGCATTGCCGCGGAGTGTCCGTCCGGTTCGGGAAAAGTGCAAGATCGACGGTTCCGGATTGCTTTCGGGGAACTCCCGCAAGGCGTGCACGGTAACACTTCATGGCTCCGCCTGTGCGAAATGTTTCGCTTAAGGTCGCCAAGGCACTTGGAGTTCTGGCAAAAAGAAGAATACCGGATGTGTCCGTATCGAGCCTATGAACGACATAAAGGGGACCTTTGGTACGCTCAAGCCGTGTTTTAGCATCAATCAGCTCTTTAATTCCCGGGACGGAGGCAAGTTTTGCCGGCTTGTCAATGACGAGAATGTCTTTATCTTCGTAAAGGATAGGGATGACGGGAACGTCGTCTTTTTCTCGCACGGGTTGCGCGGCGCTGTGATTAATGCCGGTCAGTAGCCAGTCAATGAGGGGCTTGGCGCTTGTGCGCGGGGGATAAAACGTTCCGTTGTGGCGTATTTCGTGCGTCGGTGAGGGACCGCACCACCATTCGTTCAGGGCTACGGGGGTTGCTCCGTCTTGTGCTTCGATCAATTCGCGGAGCAATCGAACCGAGGGGCTCTTGAGGGCATCGACGAGGGTGTATCGCCAGAAGGCTTTGCGCCGTTCGATGACATCGCCCCCTTGTTTGTCGGGGCGTACCGGGTAAGGTGCAAAGAGCCTTTCAAGTAACTGCGTTAAAAGCAGCGTTTCGCCTTCTTTGTTTCGAAGCCGTATGAAGGGAACGTCTTTTTCTTGCAAAAGGGGCCAGAGCCCCGTTTGCGTGATGGACTCAAACGGACAAAGCCACGAGGCCGGAATCGGTTCGGTGGCAAGTCTAACGGTCTCAACTCCGTTTTTCCGTGTGATTAACGCACCGGCACGTCCGCAAAAGCCCGTCTCAGGTCGGAATGCGCAGGCCACTTCCTGCATATTGAGGCTCGGTGCTTGCGAAAACGGGCAGGGAAGAACGGTGGTTGCCATAAAAAGAGCGGCAAAACGTGTGCTTTGCCGCCTAATCCTTAATCTTCGTGGAAGGCTATTTCGCGTTTTCTACGCACGGACGGAGCGGCTACGACAATAAGGAGGGCTGCTGCCGCAATCAACAAACCGCAGGAAATCGGACTCGTGAAAAAAGTCAACGGGTCGCCGCGACTTAAAAGCAAGGCACGTCGCATATTCTCTTCCATCATCGGCCCGAGAATAAAACCGAGAATCAGCGGCGCCGTCTCGCAATCGAGTTTGATGAAAAGGTATCCGACAGCTCCGAAGAAAATCGTCACCCACACATCCCAAATGGTGTTGTTAATTGAGTAAACCCCGATGCAACAAAAGACTAAAATGGCCGGATAGAGCCACCGGTACGGAACCTTAAGAAGTTGAATCCAGACACCGATCATCGGAAGGTTGAGGACAATCAAAAAGAGGTTCCCGATCCACATTGAAACAATCAGTCCCCAGAAAAGCGACGGATTCGAACTCATCACCTGCGGACCCGGGACGATGTCGTGAATCATCATGGCGCCGATTAAAAGCGCCATGACGGCATTGGACGGGATGCCCAGGGTGAGCATCGGAATAAAGGAAGTTTGCGCTCCGGCATTGTTGGCTGACTCGGGACCGGCCACGCCGCGAATGTTTCCTTGGCCGAACGGGGGATCGGCGCGACTTCCGGCAATCTTCTTTTCGATGGTGTAGCTCGCAAAGGAACTTAAAAGAGCACCGCCCCCGGGTAGCACCCCCAAAAGCGATCCGACGAGGGTCCCGCGAGCAATCGGAGCGGCCGAGGCTTTCAGTTCCTCCCGATTCGGAAGCACTGAACCGACTCGATTCGGAACCAGCGAGCGCTTTTCTCCGAGTTCGAGGTTTTTCATGATTTCGGCAAAGCCGTAAATGCCCATCGAGAGGGCCACGAAGTCGATACCTTCCTGCAACTCTCCGATGCCGAACGTAAAGCGCAAGGCGCCGGAGTTGACGTCCGTTCCGATAATGCCGAGAAGCAGCCCGAGGATAATCATGCAAATGGCTTTGAGAATCGATCCCGTTGCCAGAACAATGGCACCGACCAAACCCAAAACCATCAGGCTGAAGTACTCAGCCGGTCCGAATTGAAAGGCGACGGCAATGAGAGGTGGCGCAAAGGCAGCAATTAAAAGCGTGGCAAAGCAACCGGCAATAAACGAACCGATAGCGCAGATGCCGAGTGCGGCTCCGGCGCGTCCGCGTTTGGCCATCTTGTGCCCGTCGATACAGGTGACGACGGCAGCAGCTTCCCCGGGAATATTCACGAGAATGGCCGTTGTCGATCCGCCGTACTGGGCGCCGTAATAAATGCCGGCAAGCATAATCAGGGCAGCCGAAGGATCTAAGGCGTAGGTGGCCGGAAGAAGCATGGCGACGGCAGCCACGGGGCCCATGCCCGGTAAAACGCCGATTAGGGTTCCGATGGTGACGCCGACCAAACAGTAAAAAAGATTTTGAAGCGAAACGGCGGCTTCAAGACCGATCATGAGGTTGCCGATTAAATCCATGAATCAGTCCTCCGTCAGTGCAAAAAAGACGGCCAAACCGGCACAATCATGCCGATGCCGTAAACGAAGGCAGCCCAGGCAATAAAGTCCAGAACCACAATCAAGGCCACGGTTTCTTTCAAATAGAGCTTTCGTTCGGCTAAAAGCGAAAGAACAATCATGACAGCGAGCGATACCATCAGACCGAGAGGCTTTAAAAGGAGCGTGAAAACGAAAACGGAACCGAGAATCCAGCCGAGGATGTCCCAATGAAAAGCTTCGATCTTGCCGTCACTGAGTGTCGGTCGAAACAGCAGGCCGAGAAGGGCAATGTAAAGACCGATGGCAGATAGCAGTCCGCCGAGCAAGGTCGGGAAAAAAGCCGGTCCCATATGGGCGGCCGAGCCCATCTCGTTTTCTTGTGCGAAAACGATGAAAAAGACTCCGAGTACGGCAAACATTATGCCGGCCCAAAAATCTTTGGCGTTTTTGACTTTCATGACAAATAGGGAACACGAGGGCATTCAGGGGCTTTTGCGCCTGAATGCCCGGCATCGTAACAACAATTAATCCACACGAGCGCCCGAGACTTCGACAACGTGCTTGTATTTCTTAAGTTCGCTCTTGATGAGCGCGGAGAATTCTTCCGGTGAGCACGGAGAGGCTTCGCCGCCGAGCTTAGAAATACGACTCTTTAACGTGTCGCTCTTTAAGGCCTTCGTAATCGCCGTATTCAAACGGGCAAGGACCGCATCCGGGGTCTTGGCCGGGACAAAGAGACCGTACCATGTCGAAATATTAAAGTCTTTGACGCCGCATTCAATCATCGTCGGGACATTCGGCAAAGCCTTGGTCCGAGTCGGTGTCGTCACTGCAAGCGGAATGAGTTTTCCGGCCAAAATGTTGGCGTTGGCACTGGCTAGGTTGTCAAAGATTAAGTCCGTTTGACCAGCCAGGACGGAAAGCTGCGCCGCAGCTGCACCCTTAAACGGAATGTGGACCATGTCGATGTGTTCGATGGCTTTTAAAAGCTCGCCGGACATGTGGCCTCCCGAGCCGTTTCCGCCCGAAGCGTAATTGAGTTTGCCCGGGTTCTTCTTGCAGTAAGCAATCAGGTCGGCAACGCTCTTAATGCCGGTTTTGTCTCGAAAAGCCGGTGTAATGACCAAAACGTTCGGGACATGCGCAATAAGCGTTACGGGTCGGAAGTCCTTAATCGGGTCATAAGGAAGTTTTTTAAATAAATTCGGGTTTATGGCGTGCGTGGCAACGGCGCCGACGCAAAGCGTCATACCGTCGGGCTTTTGATGCGCCAGATATGAAACACCGATATTGCCACCGGCACCGGGTTTGTTTTCCACGATGACGTTGCCCAAATCGTCTTTAACGGATTCGGCAATGGCACGCGCCGAGACGTCCAAAGGGCCGCCCGGAGAATACGGAACAATGATTCGAATGGGTTTGTTGCCGGTTCCGACCTGAGCGAAACTCACGGACGGCAAACTGATTGTTGCACAAAAGCTTAATGCGCCCGCAATCAGGGCGCGACGACGAATGAGAGTAGCCACTTCATCTTCCTTTAAGTAACTGCATCTTTCCCCTCGCAGTGGACGCGATTGGACCGATGTTTTCTTGTTTATTGGAAAAACTGTCGCTCATTGTATTACGGAAGGTGATGAAATAACAAGAGAAATTTCTCGCCCTGTTGCTTTGGGGAAGTACGCAAGAAAAGGAAGAGAAATACCCAGGAATAGGTCCGAGCTTTTTATTCGCTAACATAAGAAGGTGTTAAAAGCTGTTCGCCCCCTCGGAGAATTCTGATGCCTGTTCATTCAATATCTTTAAGCGATTATGTCTACGAGGAATTGTTACCGACAGCGGCGTAAAGCGCCGTCGTTCAGGGCGGGGATATAAGCCGCGCAAGCCAGGCGCAGACTTCATATAA
>UQUS01000019.1 GCA_900544335.1 uncultured Sutterella sp. | reverse complement strand
CGGGAGGCGCAAACCTCGTACGTGATTGATTTTACAGGAAATAATTTTTTGGCTTTAAAACCCCGCCGAAGTCAGGAAGAGCGGGGAGCGGACACTCTTCCTACTTGCCCGCAACCGGCCGAAAAAAAAGCCGGCACGCACTCACAAACGGCCGGCGATTCAGATTCTTTAATGAGCTATTTTTCTTCGAATAAGTAATCTTTGTTTAACACCGTTGCATCGTGTTTGCGACGCATGGCAGCGTAATAGGCCGACTCATCGGCGCGTCCGAGCATGACCGCTAACTCGGCCTGATCGGACTCTAACCGTTCTTTTTGAGCCGGGGCAATCGTGCTCTTTTCCACGGAAACGAGCATGTAGCCGATATCGCCTTCAACACCGATGACGGTCGGAAGATCCTTGGCCGGCACGCGCATCACAGCCGTGACGACCGGATATGTGTACATACCGGGCTTGCTGCGCGAAATCGTCTCCTCTTCGTCAAACATCACGCCGCTCGGTGTCTTTCCGGCTTTGATTTCCTCCAAAAGCTTTTTGCCGTCGACGGCAGCCATTTCCATGGCTTTTTCCGTTGTAAGGTCATTTTTAATGCGTTCCTTGCACGCATCGAATTCTTCGATGTGGCTCGGACGGTACTTGGTCACGCGAGCGGAAACCAAGGTGTTGGACGACACTTCAATGGCCTGCGTGTTTCTCTTTTCCTTCAGGCACTCCTCGGAAAAAAGCGCTTCCAAGACGGCCGCATTTAAGAAGTGACGATGCCCGGGTTTATTGACACCCGAAGACAAAACGCCCTCGAGCTTGACGGACTTTAAGTTGTACTTATTGATCACGCCTTCGAGCGAATCACTTTGTTCGTACACCGTGTTGGTAAAGTTTTCGGCTTCGGCAGCAAACTTCTTTTGAGCTTCCTGCTCTTTGTAAAGCTCGACGATTTCGGCACGGCAATCCTTAAAGGGCTTGATGTGTGCCGGAGCGATGTCGGTGACATAGATGATGTGGTATCCGAAATCGGTCTCAACCGGGCCGAGAATATCGCCCTTCTTGGCCTTGAAAACCGCTTCGTCAAACGCCGGAACCATCATGCCCTGACCGAAGAAATCCAGGTCTCCGCCCGAGGCAGCACTTCCCGGGTCTTGCGAATTTTTACGCGCAAGTTCGGCAAAGGACTTCGGATTGGCTTTGACTTTGGCCAAAAGCCCTTCGGCCTTTTTAAGCGCGGCTTCCTTACCCTTTTCAAAGTTAATCAGAATGTGACTGGCACGGCGCTTTTCGGGGACTTTAAAGCGATTTTGGTTTTGCTCGTAAAACGCCTGAATCTCGTCTTCATTCGGTTCGACGTCTTTAAATAGGTTCGGGGTAAAGACAACGTACTCGACGTCGATTTCATCGGGAAGCTCGAACTTTTTCTGGTTATCCATCCAGTAGGTCCGAGCCTGCTCGTCGGTAATCGAAATTTTCTCAATGTACTTTTCAAGCCCGATGGTGTGAACCTTGACGGCGCGCTCTTCGTTTAAAAGCACGTTGACGTGTTTGGCAAGCGTTAAGGGGGCGATGGCGCTACGCGCAATGCCGCCCGCGAGAAGCTGACGGGAAATGTCCCGACGAATCGTGTAGACGAAATACTCATCGGTCTGACCGGTCCCGCGCAGGTAGTTTTCATAAAGGTCGCGGGAGAACTTGCCGTCTTTTTGGAAAGCCGGGAAGGATTTAATCATCTCGATAGCCGTTGCTTCCGTAATCTCAACGTACTCTTGGGTCGCTTCCCCCTGCAAGGACCGCTCTGTCATGATGTTACGCAGAATCATTGCGCGGGCGTCCTGACTTTCGAGCATATTGGGGCGGAACTGTTCGCCCAAACGCGAGCGCAGGTTATCGAGCTGCTTACGCTTTTGTTGATCGAAATCTTGCGGCAGAATCGACTCATCGTCGACCTTGGCCAAGGCACCGTCATCGCTGACCATGCGGTTGTACGAATAAATACCGGTGACGACGAAACTCGGAATCACGAGAACCATCGCGATAAACATCAGCCAGCGTTTGTGTGTACGGAATACCTCAAGGAGCATAACCAGTCATCCTAGGAACAAAAATAAGCACCGACAAAAAAGGCGAAACGCCACAAAACAACGCGCTTCGCCTCTTTGTTAAAAAAGTTGGCGGAGTGGACGGGACTCGAACCCGCGACCCTCGACGTGACAGGCCGATATTCTAACCAACTGAACTACCACTCCGCACTTGATTCCGGCGAACCCGGAAACCAAATTCCGAAGAGCGTCATTTTACAGCATCCGCGCTCTTTTTCAAGCCCCCGTTGTGACAAAAAACGCTCTCTTTGTATCGGCTCGTTTTGCGCACAAGGTAAAGCTTTTGAGAAGTCTTTTCGGGCGTTACTACCATAAGGTAAAAACTCGCCCGAAAATGCGTTCGGGGTCAAACATGACCCCGAACGGAAAAACTTTGGTGGATGCTGAGAGTCTCGAACTCCCGACCTACGCCGTGTAAAGGCGCCGCTCTTCCAACTGAGCTAAGCATCCGGTTTTTGGGAGGCGCTACTTTACAGCATCTTTCAAAATTTTGCTCGGACGAAAGCGCGGTGTACGGCTCGCGGGGACAGAGACCTGCTCGCCTGTCTTGGGATTACGGCAGACGCGTTCGGACCGCCGTGTGACGGAAAACGATCCGAAACCGGTGATTGCCACCGTCTGGCCCTTAGCCAATGCTTTCGTGACGGCCTCAAGCATCACGTCCAGAGCTTTGGCGGCCTGCGCACGCGTCAAGGATGCGCCCTCGGATGTCTGGGCAATTAACTCGCGTTTGTTCATGGAAGTCTCCGGTTTCCGGTTTATTAAAGTGACTGCAGAAGGCGCACTATAGCATTGAGAACCGAATCCCCCCAAAAAAAGAATGACTCCGTTTTAAGCCAGGCGACTTGACACGAGGCGGCAACCGATTGTGTCACAGGCTGACACAGCAAAGTGTCACTTCCCGGCACAGGGACACTGACACCTGCCGGCAACGCGAAAACGTCACGGCCCGGCAAAGCCGAACTGACGCAATCACGTTGGAGTACCCCCTTCGCACGCAAAGACGCGAAAGCCCCCTTGCGGAGGCTTTCGGCGGCACTTAAGTGAATAAACCCAAAGGAAGGTTAACGCGTAACAGCCCCGGATTTAGGCATCGGAACACCCGTCGGGACAACGAGCGTTTGGAGCTTAGCGTCTTCTTTCTTTTCTAAGGGGTGTAGCGGCAACACAAGCGCCTGCGCAAGCACTTCGTCGATCCAGCGCACCGGAACGATTTCCAAGCCCGTCTTGACGTTCTCGGGAATCTCTGCCAGGTCCTTAAGGTTACTCTGCGGAATAAGAACCTTCTTGATTCCGCCGCGCAGTGCCGCGAGGAGTTTTTCCTTTAACCCCCCGATCTCCAGGACTTCCCCGCGTAGGGTAATTTCGCCTGTCATTGCCACGTCGGGACGCACCGGGTTATTGGTCATTGCCGAGACAATCGCCGTCGTAATGGCCGCACCCGCACTCGGACCGTCCTTGGGTGTGGCGCCCTCGGGAAAGTGAATATGCCAATCGGTCGACGTAAAGGCCGTAGGCTCGATGCCGAGTTTCTGAGCGCGCGAGCGCACGACGCTACGCGCCGCTTCCACGCTTTCTTTCATTACGTCGCCTAAGGAGCCCGTGCGTTGCACAACCCCTTTGCCGGGGAAGACCACCGCTTCGACCGTGAGGATGTCGCCGCCGACTTCGGTCCAAGCCAGGCCGTTCACTTGCCCGATCTGGGGCTCTTTTTGAGCCGTTCCGAATGTAAAGCGACGCACGCCTAAGTAGTCCGCTAAGTTCTTTTCCGTCACGACAACCGGCTCCTTGACCTCGGACTTACCGGCGTCATTGCGGCGCACAATCTTGCGGAAAATCTTACCGACGGCGCGTTCCAAGGCACGAACCCCGGCCTCGCGCGTGTAGTAGCGCACGATGTCGCGGATGGCCCCTTCGGTAATCGAGACCTCGTTTTTCTTCACGCCGTTAAGCTGCATTTGCTTAGGAATCAGGTGTTCGGCAGCAATGTGGTATTTCTCGTCTTCCGTGTACCCGTCGAGGTGAATGACCTCCATACGGTCAAGCAAAGCGGGCGGAATCTCGTAGGAGTTACTCGTTGCCACGAACATCACGTCCGAGAGGTCAAAATCCACGTCGACGTAGTGGTCTTGGAAGGTCTTATTTTGTTCCGGATCGAGCACTTCAAGTAGGGCCGCCGCAGGGTCCCCTCGGAAGTCCGACCCGAGCTTGTCGATTTCGTCGAGCAAAAAGAGCGGATTTCTCACGCCCGCTTTCACGAGCGACTGAATGATTTTTCCGGGCATCGATCCGATGTAGGTACGCCGATGACCGCGAATTTCGCTTTCATCGTGCACACCGCCTAAGGCCATCCGCACGAACTTTCGGTTGGTCGCGCGCGCAATCGATTCGCCCAAACTCGTTTTACCTACACCCGGACCCCCGACCAGACACAAAATCGGCGCCTTGAGTTTACCGACGCGTTTTTGAACCGCGAGGTACTCCAAAATCCGTTCTTTGACCTTTTCCAGTCCCCAGTGGTCGGCATCCAAAACCTTCGCAGCATGCTTTAGGTCCGTGCTCACGCGGCTTTTGGCTTTCCACGGCAACTCCAGAAGCGTATCCAAATACCCGCGAATGACCGTGGCTTCGGCACTCATCGGCTGCATAAGGCGTAGTTTTTTGAGTTCCGACAGAGCGCTTTCTTCGGCCTCTTTACTCATGCCACAGGCCAAAATACGCTGACGGTAGCTTTCCAAGTCATCGCTCGGAAGCGCATCTTCCCCGCCGAGCTCCTTTTGGATGGCCTTCATCTGCTCGTTAAGGTAATAGTTGCGCTGGTTTTTATCCATCGCCTGCTTCACGCGCCCGTGAATGCGCTTTTCCACCTGCAGGATGTCCATCTCGCCCATGATGAACCCCAGGAGCAGGTTCATGCGATCGGCAAGAGACGCCGTCGACAAGAGCTTTTGCTTGTTTTCAAGCGAGATCGGCAGGTGACCGGCCACCGCATCGGTTAGGTGCTCGGCATCAGTCATCGAGGAGATCGAGTCGGTGACTTCACTGGAAAATTTCTTACTTTCCTTGGCGTACGTAAGAAAGTTTTGGACCACGGCACGCCGCAAGGCCTCAATCTCGTTTTTATTGGTCACTTGCGTGGCAAAAAGCGAGGCTTTGGCTGTCAAAACGCCGTCTTCGGAAAACGCCTCAAGCTTGACGCGCTCATGCGCCTCCACGAGCGCCTTGACGGTGCCGTCCGAGAGCTTGAGCATCTGCAAAATTTTGGCCGCCACACCGACCTCAAAGAGCTGCGAGGTCTTCGGATCGTCGGCTTTCGGATCGCGCTGCGTGACCAAAATCACGCGCCTGTCGCCCTGCATGGCCGCTTCAACGGCTTTCAAGGACTTCGCACGACCGACGAAAATCGGCAACACGGTGTGCGGAAACACAACAACATCCCGAATCGGAATGACCGGGGAGACAAACACTTCAGGTACTGTAAATTCTGTACTCATCGTAACCCATAGAAAAAAAGTCGGACTACCTACATCGTATATGAGGGCAGTCCGTACTATTTTCAACTCAAATGCGTTTTTGTGCGCGGTTTAGCCCGAAGATTTTTTCCCGTACGAAACCGTAAGACCCTTGCCGCTCTCATCGGCATCCAAACGCACGAGTTCGACACTTTTATCAGACGGAATCTCGTACATCGGCTCCAAAAGGGCTCCTTCGAGAATCGAGCGCAGGCCGCGCGCCCCGGTTTTGCGCTCCAAAGCCTGCCGGGCAATGGCCGTTAAGGCCTTGTCGGTTACCTCTAGGCGCACGCCGTCCATGGCAAAAAGCTCGGTAAATTGCTTGACAAGTGCGTTCTTGGGCTCGGTTAAAATCGCCCGCAACGCGTCTTGCGTGAGTTCGGCTAGGCACGCCGTCACGGGAAGGCGCCCGACAAGTTCGGGAATGAGGCCGAATTTCACCAGGTCCTTGGGCTCGCACTGGGCAATTAGGTCCGATAGTTCCGTCTCGGACTTTTTCTTCACATCGGAAGAAAACCCGATTCCGGCGCGCCCTTCGGTGCGTTTACCGATGATTTTCTCAAGTCCGTCAAACGCCCCGCCGCAGATAAACAAAATATTGGTCGTGTCGACGGGAATCATGGCGCCGCGCGGATTTTTTCGACCGCCGGCCGCCGGAACGTTACACACCGTCCCTTCAATGAGTTTCAAAAGCGCCTGCTGCACCCCCTCGCCCGACACGTCTCGCGTGATCGACGGGTTTTCGCTTTTCCGGGCGATTTTGTCCAATTCATCGAGGTACAAAATCCCGCGCTCGGCTTTTTTCACGTCGCCGTCAGCGGCCTGCAAAAGCTTATGAATGATGTTTTCAACGTCTTCCCCGACGTACCCGGCTTCCGTTAACGTCGTCGCATCGGCGATGGCAAAGGGCACTTTCAACACGCGTGCAAGCGTTTGCGCGAGAAGCGTCTTCCCTGACCCCGTCGGTCCGATGAGCAAAATATTGGACTTTTGCAACTCAACGTCCGAGCCCGAAGCCAAGTGCTTTAAGCGTTTGTAGTGGTTGTAAACGGCCACCGAAAGAATGCGCTTGGCTCTTTCCTGACCGATAACATAGTTGCAAAGGTGCTCATGAAGTTCAGAGGGGGTCGGAAGCGCCTCGTCAAAGGTCTCCGCGGGGGCTTTCTCAGGTGCCCCTTCCGAATTGCCTTCGAGCGCGGCATTTAAGCCCTTGATACAGCGGTCGCATACGTAAATTCCCCGCCCCGTATCAATCAGTTCCGCGCAGTCTTCGCGGCACCGTCCGCAAATACTGCACCGCTGCGTATCGTGTGTCGTCATAAAAAGCCTCTTAAACGAACGTCCCCTAGGCCCGATGTGTGAGAATGCGGTCGATCAGACCGTATTCAAGTGCCTGACTCGGAGACATATAGTTATCCCGATCCGTATCACGGGCAATCGTCTCAAGGGACTGTCCGGTTTTTTCCGCCAACACGGTATTTAATAGTTGCTTTAAATCCTGAATCTCTTTGGCCTGAATGGCAATGTCGCTCGCCATGCCGCGACTGCCGCCCGAAGGCTGGTGAATCATGATGCGGGAATTCGGGAGCGAATAGCGCTTACCCTTAGCGCCGGCAGCCAGGAGAAACGCCCCCATGGAGGCCGCCATCCCCACGCAAATGGTCTGCACGTCGGGCTTAATAAATTCCATCGTATCGAAAATCCCGAGGCCCGCATACACCGATCCGCCCGGGCTGTTGATGTAAAGCGAAATATCCTTATCGGGGTCTTCGCTTTCCAAGAAAAGCAACTGCGCAATGACTAAATTCGCGCTCTCACCTGTGACTTCACCGTTTAAAAACACAATGCGGTCACGTAGCAATCGTGAGTAAATATCGAAACTACGTTCGCCGCGAGCACTTTGCTCGACGACCATCGGAATGAGCATATCGTCAACGGGACGCATACGGTTTGCCTCCAAAAATGAAAAAGCGGGAACCGAGAATACCCCGATTTCCGCTTTGTCGGTAGGTTCGGGACCGAGTCTTACTTCTTCATCAGGCCGTCAAACGGAACGGTTTCTTCCGTGGTCTGGGCTTGCGAGAGAACGTATTCGACAACCTTGGTTTCGGTTGCCACGTTTCCGAACGCATTGACCTGATTCTTGTCGCTTAAAAATTCCTTCTTCACGGCTTCGGAATCTTCGTAGCTCGCGGCAATTTCGCCGGCCAAATTCTCGATATCTTCCTGCGTGGCAAGAAGGTTCTTTTCCTGCACGAGCTTGTGAACGAGGATACCTAAGACAACACGCTTTTGCGCTTCGGGCTTGAACATGTCAAGCGGAAGCTTCGGAGCCTTCTTCGGATCTAAACCGAACTGCTTTAAGTTTTGAACGGCTTCTTGCGCGAGGTGTTCCTGCTCTTGCTCGGTCATCGCCTTAGGAGCGGGGAACGGAGCGAGCTTGGCAACGGCATCCATCACTTCGACTTTGGTGCGAGACAAGAGACGTGCCTTGACTTCGCGTTCCAAGTTCTTACGCACTTCGGCACGCAAGGCATCGACCGAATCCTGACCGAGCTTTTTGGCAAACTCGTCATTGAGTTCCGGAAGAACCGGGGTCTTAATGGCCTTGACGGTCACTTCGAAGTCCGCCGTCGTACCGGCCAAGGACTTTTCGGGGTAATCGGCCGGGAACGGGAGCTTGAAGGTCTTGGTTTCGCCGACACCCATGCCGCGCACAGCCTCCTCAAATTCCGGGAGCATACGACCGGCACCGACCACCATCTGGAAGTTTTCCGCCGTGCCGCCCTCGAAGGCCACCCCGTCCTTCATGCCCTTAAAGTCAATCGTCAGGACGTCCTCGTCGGCCGCCTTGCGTCCCTGCTCGTCAACGAGCGTGGCGCGTTGCTTGCGCATCACATCCACGGTCTTATCGACTTCGGCATCGGTCACGGGGCACACATAGCGCTTTAACTGCAAATCGGCAAAGGACGGAAGTGTGAATTCCGGATAGCACTCGACGACGGCCTTAAAGCGAAGGTCTTCGCCTTCCTTGGTTTCAACCGGCGTGATTTCGGGCTGTCCGACCATCATGAGCTTGGCTTCTTGGGCCGCCTTATCGAACTCGCGGACAATCAAATCGTTTAACGTTTCCACATACGCATCGTGTCCGTACATCGCACGAACGGTCGCTGCGGGGACGTGACCGGGGCGAAAGCCGGCAATCTTGGCCTTCTTGGCGTAGCGCTTTAATGCTTCTTCCGTGCCCTTTTTCAACTCTTCGGCACTTACTGTAAATTCGACGGATTTTTCAAGCGGGTTCTTTTCGGGCTCGGCCGCCTTCACTTCCTCGGTCTTAACGGGCTCTTGAGCCGCCTGGTCTTGAACGTTTTCAGTCATCGCAGAAATTTTTCCAAATAGCCGATGCCCCGAAAAAAGGGCGGATTCGGCGGGTTTAAACAACAAAAAGAAATCGAGCCGACACGCATGGCAGGTTCGAAGTGAGGTGCATTATACTGATTCGCTCGATTTTCAGTACGACACAGCCTGCTCGGGACACCCGCAAAACGAACGAAACGGCCTGACTCTCTTTAGGGATGACTTTTTATGGAAAAACTCTTTCTCGGATTTGACGCCGGAACCCAAAGCGTGAAGGTTTCCGTGTACGACGCCTCCTGGAAGTGTCGCGCAACCTACGCCAAGCCGACCACACTGCACACCCCCAAACCCGACCGTGTGGAAATGGATCCCGACGAGTACGTCGCCTTAACTGTCGAAGGCATTGCCGCCTGCGTCCGCGAAATTCGGGCCAAAGGCTTAGATCCGGCCCAAATTCAGGCCGTCATGGGAGACGGCATCATCTGCGGCATTTGCGGCGTGGATGCCGAAGGAAATGCCGTCACGCCCTACGTCAATTATCTAGATAGCCGTACACAAGAAGACTGCGAGCGAATCAATGCACTGAACCTTCCGATTTGGGCTGCGGAGACAGGTAACCCCGAAGCCCTTTGCCTATTTCCCGCGATGTTCGCGCGCTGGTTTCTTGCCAACAGCCCTGAATTTGTCGAAAAAGGCGTGAAATTCATGCATAACGCCCCGTACATTTTGGCGCATTTAGCGGGACTGAAAGGCGCCGATGCCTTTATCGACTGGGGCACGCTGTCTGGCTGGGGACTCGGCTACAAAGTCGAAGAAAAGTGCTGGAGTCCGGAACAACTCAAAATTCTCGGCATCGATGAGCGCTACATGCCGCGCATTGTCAAGCCCTGGGACACAATCGGCACCATCGGCCCGGAGATGGCCCGTCAAACGGGCTTAAAAGAAGGCACCCTCGTGTGCGCCGGCGCAGGCGATACGATGCAGTCCATGTTGGGCTCGGGGGTCTTTTCCGCTGACAAGGGTGTGGATGTAGCCGGAACCTGCTCGATGTTTTGTGTCTCGACCCAAGGCATCGTTCCGGAGTTATCAAAAAAAGGGACGGGCTTAATTTTCAATAGCGGCACCCTGAAAGATACCTATTTTTACTGGGGCTACATTCGCACCGGAGGTCTTGCGCTTCGCTGGTTTAAAGACAACATCTGCCGCAAAGAAGGTGATTCCTCGTACTATCGAGAGCTATCCGAAGGCGCTGCGAACGTCAAACCCGGGTGTAACGGCGTGGTGTTTTTGCCGTATCTCACGGGGGGATCGGGCCCCAATGCCAAGTTAAGCGGGTGCTTTCTTAATATGACGCTCAAAGACGACATCTTCGTGGCGTGGCGGGCGGTTTTGGAAGCCATCGGGTACGACTACATGGAAATTACCGACACGTACCGCAAAGCCGGCGTAGCGCTCGATACCGTCACGGTCACCGAAGGCGGCAGTCGCGACGAACTTTGGAATCAGATTAAAGCCGACATGCTCGCAAGCCGCGTCGTGCGGTTTCGCAATGCCGGGGGTGCCGTTGTCACCAATTGCGTCTTTGCGGCCTTGGCAAGCGGAGCGATTGACGAACCGATTGAGTCCTTAAAGCGCACGATACAGCTTAACGCTGCCTACCTACCCGATGAAGAAAACACACGTCTTTACAGACGCCTTTATGACTTAAAGACGCGTTTAGTAAAGACCGATATGGAAAAAGCCTTTGATACGCTCGTTCAAATGCGTGAAGAGTAAAGGGAAAAGAAATCGAAGCAATCGGCAACCGTCAACGAGGTTTACCTAAAACTCGAAGAGACCGCAGACCGGTCTCTTCGGGACAGCGCGAAAGCGCTTGTCCCCCCGAATGGTTTCGGGAAAAATTACCGTAAAGGCAATCGACAGCCTAGGACGCGAATGACCTTAAGGGCGTTGCTGACACGCAAATCGGTTTTACCGCTTAAGAGCCGATAAAACGTCGTGCGTTCGATTCCGGAGGCTCCTGCCACACGAATCATGCCGATTTCATGGCAAATCTCACTTAAAACACGACTGACCGCCAGGCCGTCTCCGGCATCGGCCTTGCAGGCGACATTCAGTCGTTCTTGGTAATCTTTTCTCAGTTCCTTAGGTAGGAACAACCCGCTGTGAGAACGTCTGGTCATACTCACTCATCTCCGTTACGTTGCCTCCTGTTCCTCTTGACAATCAAGAGCAGAAAAACATGCTGTTTAAAAAAGGAAGTCTCGAGCTGACGTGAGTCAGAGGTCAGAGCGTGAATCCCGGCTTGCACCCTAGCTATGCGTAAGAACGCGGGCGATTGCATCACACGCTAATGAAGCCGTCGGCCGCAAGAGCGTTTCATGCATGTGCGTGAAGCGTTCGACAAGAAATGCGCGACGAGACGGCTTCAGCTGCTCTAGTATACTGTATGCAATCGCTTCGGGGGTGCAATAGTACTGTAAAAACTCCGGGATAAGTGCCTCATCCGAAAGGATGTTTGGCAAACTTACGTATGGAATCAAGCCTTTATTGCGCATGAGCCAGGCCGTCAGGGCCGGCATTTTGTAGCCGACAACCAACGGTTTTTTAAATAGTGCCGCCTCGAGTGTTGCCGTTCCCGATGCGGCAATGACGGCATCGGACGACTCCAAAACCGTGTGACTGCGACCGACAGTCACGGTCAAAGACTCGGCAAACTTGGGGTACTTTGCGGCAACCGAAAGAATTTTTTGACGACCCTCTTTACTCATCGCGGGAAGCACGAAGGCAATTTTCCCGCCCACGAGCATGACGAGTTTTTCACAGGCAGCAAAGAACACGGGGCCGCACCCGCTTACTTCATCGACGCGCGAGCCCGGTAAAACGGCGATAACTGTCTGAGTCTCAGGAGGTATTCCGAGCGCCGTGCGTGCCCGCGCCGTATCGGGCACCATCGGAATGATGCCCGCGAGAGGGTATCCGATGTAGGTTGCCGGAATTCCCGCCTTCTTGTAAATCGCCTCTTCAAAGGGAAAAATCAACAGCACGTGACGGGCTGCCCGCCGCACAAGTTCGATTCGCTCGGGACGCCAGGCCCAAATGGAGGGGCTGACCATGTGAACGCACGGAATTCCAGCTCGGGATAACTTTGCTTCGATGCCGAGGTTAAAGTCCGGGGCATCCACGCCGACAAATAAAGCAGGCTTCTCTCGAGTCGCTCGCGCCAAGAGGCGATGCCGCAATCCTAAAATCGCCGGAATGCGTTTAATGACTTCCACATACCCGCGAACGCTCAAGGTTGAAGCGTCTTCCCAAGCCGTCAGGCCCGCCTCGCGCATCTTGGGTCCCGCAACGCCGCAGGGCACAAGGTCCGGAAATCGCCGGGCAAATTCCGGAATCACCAGACTTGCCAAAAAGTCGCCCGAGGCCTCTCCGGCGCACCAAAGGGCATTGCGTTTGCCGGTTTCGGTCATAGGGGGCTACCGCACGATGCCGCGAGGGCTCGTTGCGACAAAGTCGCGCATGTGCGCCAAAAGAGGTTTGACGTCTTCGGGCGCCGTTTCGATGATGGCATTGATTTCGCGCACGGCATCGGCCACGAGATTTCCCTCTCGGTAAATGGCGTGGTACACGCTCTTAATAAGGCCGATAAGGTCATTGGTAAAGCCTGCACGCCTGAGACCCACGAGATTTAATCCGTGCGGCAGCGCAGGATTTCCGTTACACATCACATACGGGGGAACGTCTTTGGAGACGGCCGAAGCTCCGCCTACAAAGGCGTGCGTGCCGATGTGCACGAACTGGTGAACGCCGGACTGTCCGCCCAAGATGGCAAAATCTTCGACGTGCACGTGACCGGCAAGGCCGCAGTTGTTGGCTAGGATAATGTCGCTTCCCACTCGGCAATCGTGCGCCACATGGGCATTGGCCATCAACAGGTTCCTCGATCCGATGCGCGTAATCCCCTCGTCCTGAACGGTCCCCGTCGAAAGCGTGCAATGTTCGCGAATGACGTTATCGTCCCCGATCACGAGCCGCGTCGGCTCGGCGTCGTACTTTTTATCTTGGGGATCGCATCCGACAGCCGCTCCGTGATAGATGTGATTGCGCTCGCCGATTTGCGTAATTCCCGACACGCGCACACAGGAATCTAAAACCGTCCCCGACCCGATTTGAACGTTCGGACCGATGATGCAAAAAGGACCGACAACGACATCATCGGCCAATCGGGCCGCCGGATCGACAACACTGGAAGGGTGAATTTTGGCCATGGTTTTCTTTAAAAAGGGGTATTGCGTGCGCACCGAGAGACGGGTGCGCACGGCTTCGGGTTTTAGTGCGAATCGGAAAGTTCCCGAACCTTTTCGGTCAGGGCTTTGAGCTCTTCGCGCATACGACTTAGGCGCTGTACGAGAACAATGGTGCGTTCGGCAGCCACGCGCTCTTGGGCCGGGAAAACGCCCATCATCGCCTTGGCGCCTTCCTGCCAACGGCGAATGTTCGTCGAAGGTCCGATTTGCACCCCGTCGGGAATGCGGATGTGTCCGTTGATGCACGAGGCGCCGCCCACCATACAGTGGCTGCCGATGTGCGTGGAACCGGCAACACCCGTGCAGGCGGCCATCACCGTGTGCTCGCCGACGTGCACGTTGTGACCGAGCTGAATCTGGTTATCTAACTTCGTGCCGCGTCCGACCACCGTGTCTTCGAGAGCCCCGCGATCGACCGTTGTGTTGGCGCCGATTTCCACATCGTCTTCGATGCGCACGGCTCCGACCTGCGGAATCTTGACCCATTCGCCCATAAAGGGAGCAAACCCGAAGCCGTCGGCACCGATAACGGCACCCGAATGGATGATGACACGAGACCCGATCTTGCAATCGTGATAGATGCTCGCATTGGCATAGACAATCGTATCATCGCCGACCGAGGCGTTTTCACCCACGTAAACGCCCGGGAAAATGTGCGAGCGCTCGCCGATGTGCGCACCGGCTTCAACGACAGCCATCGGATCGATGCAAGCACTCGGGGCAACCGTGGCTTTTTCCGACACGTAAGCGCGCTCGGAAATAAAGCCCCCTTCCTTGCCTTTGATAAGTTTGAGCATCACTTGAAGTGCCCAGGCAAACCACGCATACGGGTTTTGCGTCACAACTAACGCGCGCGTCGGGTTCTTGCCGTACATAGCCGTCGCATCGGCCTCGGTAACGACTAAGACGTCGGCGCAACTTGCAAGGGCGACATCGCGCCACTTACTTTGAGCCAGAAAGGCAATGTGCCCGGCACCGGCGTGCTCCAAGGGAGCAAAGGTGACGATGTCTTTATTCTCGGCGTCGCCGTAAAAAGTGCTCGTCAGGCGATTATCCGAAAGACGCAAAATCGCGTCGGCAAGGAACTTAACCTTCATTTCTGAGCCTTCTTATCGAGGCGGTTAATGACCTGCTCGGTAATGTCGGTCTTGGGGTTAGCCCACACCGGGTCCTGAATGATGACGTCATATCCTTGGCTCGAGGCAATTTCCTGAATGATCTTGACGGCCTGCGAGAGAATGAGCTGGGCTTCCTCATTGCTCCGCTGATTGCGCTCTTCGACAAGGGCGCGCTGCTTGCGGGCGATGTCCCGTTCGCTTTCTGCCAAATCGTTACGCTGCTTTAAGCGCTCGGATTCGGTCATGATGGCATTGTCTTTTTCAAACTTCGCCGCACGATTTTTGAAATCGCGCACCAAGCGATTGACTTCGTCTTCGCGGGGCTTGAAGTATTTTTGCAACTTCTTTTGCGCCGCAACGGCCGTCTGGGACTGAGACAAAATCTTTTGGGGATTGACAACACCGATCTTGGTGTCGGCGGCCAAAGCACTTCCGGCGACAAACGTCGCACAGGCCAAAGTAACCAAAACTTTCTTAAACATACGCATTTTCCTCACTATCCGAATATTGTATTTTAGAACCCGGTTCCGATCTGGAACTGGAAGCGCTCGGTCTTATCGCCTTCTTTCTTATTGATCGGGAAGGCAAGCGAGAACTTTAAGGGTCCTAAGGGCGAAATCCACGCCACGCCGAAACCCCACGAGTAGCGCAAATCCGAGAAATCAAGTTTCTGGCGGCTGTAACGAACCGTCCTGTCATCGACTCGGTACCCTTCGTAACCCCACACCGTACCGGCATCGAAGAACACCAGGCCGCGCAGCGTCTTATCGGCACCGGGAAGCGGCGTTAAGAGTTCGGCAGAAAAGACCACCTGACGGTCGCCGCCTAAGTTATCGTTGTTACCGACATCGCGCGGACCTAAAGAGGAACTCTCATAACCGCGCACCGAGCCGATACCGCCTGCATAGAAGTTTTTAAAGAAGGGGTAGTCTTTACCGCCGTACGTATCGCCGTACCCGAGCTGCATATTCAGACCCATCGTCCAATTCTTCGAAAGCGGCAGGTACTGCGTAAATTGGTAGGTGGCGCGGTAGTACCTTAAATCGAACGCCGGAAGGCTCGCTTCCGCGCTCAAGCGCTGATAGCGTCCGCGCGTCGGAGCCAAGGGATTATCACGGCTGTCGCGCCCCCATCCGACCGTAAGCAGTGCCGCCTTAGAGGTCTCGCCGTAGTCATCGACGTACTTGAAATACCGGTACGGAGACGAGCTATAGGCCCCTGTGGAGGCAGCCTCCTGTGCCGTTCCGCGCGTCGTGACCTTCGTTGCTTCGATCTTGGCGCCGAAGTACACGGTATCGAGTTCCGTCACCGGCACCCCGAAATCAATGCCGCCGCCCATGGTTTCATAGGCCACGTTAGCCACATCGAGGTCATCTAAGTCCGTGCGCTTATCGTAAATTTCCCAGTTGCGGCTGATGCCCTCGGGCGTGATGTAGGGTTCGCCGAGACTGGCGGCAATCGTGCGTTGACTGCTACTTGTGTTGACGTTAATTGCAAACGCGTTACCGGTACCGAAGATGTTGTTTTGCGCAAAGCCGGCCGAAAGAATCACGCCGTCGTCGCTCGAATACCCGGCGCCTAAACTAATCGAGCCCGTCGGACGCTCTTTGACTTTGACCTCAAGATCGACTTGATCGCGCGTTCCTTCGACGGGCGTATGGTCGACTTCGACCGATTCAAAGTAGCCGAGTCGGTCGATACGATCGCGAGAGAGCTTGACTTTTTCACTATTAAACCAAGCCGATTCGTATTGACGAATCTCACGGCGAATCACCACGTCACGCGTGCGGGAGTTGCCGACGATATTGACGTGACGCACGTAGGCGCGGCGTCCCGGATCGACCGTATAGATAATGCGCACGGTTTTGTTTTTTTCATCGGCCACAGGGTTGGGCGTTGCCGTACAGAAGGCATATCCGAGCGCCGTGTACTTTTCGGCAATCTTGCGACTGACGTCGTTAACAAGTTCCGCGTTATAGGTCGACCCGACTTCAAGCTCTTGCGTTAAGGGTTCGACAAGGGATGTGAGACCGAGCATGTCGCCTGCGAGTGTCACGCCGCTTAAGCGATACTTTTCGCCTTCCGATAAATTAATCGTAATGAAGATATCGGACTTGTTGGGAGCAACCGACACTTGGGTGCTGTCAATCCGAAAATCCAAATACCCCTGATTTAAATAAAAGCTTCGCAGGCTTTCTAAGTCCGCCGCGAGCTTTTCGCGCGAGTACATGTCGCGCTTGGTATAAAAACTCGACCACGTGTGGGCGTGTAGCTGCATTTGATCGAAAAGGTCGTCTTCATCGAAAATGCGATTGCCGACGAAGCGAATCTCTTTAATCGAACTTGCGGCCCCCTCGTTCACGTTAATCGACACTTTCAGGCGATTACGCTCAACCGGGGTTGTGGTCTTAGTGACGATGACGCCGTAAAAGCCCTTGGAAAGGTACATCCGGCGGATTTCCTGCTCGGCGCGGTCCAAAACGGCGCTATCGAAGATGCGTCCTTCAGCTAGACCCACATCCCTGAGGCTCTTTAAGGCAGCCGTCTTATCAAAGGCCTTGACGCCGTTCACTTCAATGGCCGCCACGGCCGGGCGTTCGGTTACGGTAACGACCAAAACGTCCCCGTCGCTCGATAACCCGACATCGCGAAAAAGTCCCGAGGCGTACAAATCGTGAATGGCCTCGGTTCCGAGTTCGGGCGTGTACTCATCGCCCACTTGAAACGGAAGATGCGAGAACACCGTTCCCGGTTCGGTTCTTTGTATCCCCTCGACACGGATATCTTTAATCGTAAAGACTTGAGCGGCAACGCTCGTGGCAAGCAAACCCGCTAGTGCTGCTGCAAAAGCCTGACGGAAAACTTTTCGTGTTCTCATGAATGCATTCTCAAATAGATAAGCCGTCTCCGACCCTCATACCGAGGCCCCGGAAACAATTGTCCGTTAGTCTAACTGAAAAAGAGCGACGATATCGTTAAAAAATGCGAGTCCCATCAATCCGAGAATAAACGCCACCCCGATTCGCGTAAGCCACAGAGAAACGGTCGGCGAAGGCTTCATTCCGGTAATCAATTCCCAAAGGAAAATCACAATATTGCCGCCGTCTAAAATCGGCACCGGGAGTAAGTTAAGAATCCCGAGGCTGATCGAGAGCATCGCAAGGAACGTTAAAAACGCGACGGGGCCGATCTGTAGGGTCTTACCGGCTAAGTTTCCGATTCCGACGGGCCCGGCAACGGATTTAAGGCTCTCGGAGCCCGTAATCATCCGCCCTAAGCCCTTGATGGTCATCGATGTGAAGGACCAGACACGCTTTACTCCGATCACAAGCGAATCAATCGGCCCATGCTGCGTGTAAACGGTTTCGGGAATGCTTCCTAAAACGGCACCGATTTTCCAGACGCTGTTTGCGGCCTCCTGGGGCGTAAGGCGTGCCGAGATGACAAGAGTGCGCTCGTCTCCCTTCGGACTTTTAATGCGTAGCGCTAAGGGCTTAGCTCCCTCCGCTCGAATCGCATCGACTAAGGTTTGAGCTTTTCGAACGGGTTTTCCGTTCACGGAAAGCACCGTATCGCCGACTTTAAGCCCGGCCGCTTCGGCTGCCGACCCGGCCTCCACACTTCCGACGATAACCGACTCCATATACGGCATAAGACCGAAGGCAAAGGGCGTTTTGGCGTGCACGCCTTCTCGGTCCACGTAAAAATCTAAGGTCTTCTCAGGGCCCGAGGGAAGAGAAAACGTGATGCGAACCGTCTTACCGATATCGGCGTTTGTAAGCAACGCCTCAGCCTGAAAGAAGGTCTTAACCGGGGTATCGTCGACGGCGCGAATCGTCCAGCCTTCCTCAACGCCTAAGTTGGCCGCCTGGGACTGAACAATCGGTGTCCCGAGCCTGGGCGACACCTCGTTCGTTCCCACCATCGCAAGACCTGCGTACACGAAGGCGGCAAAAATAAGGTTCATCAGAGGACCGGCCAAAACGATTAAAAGACGCTTTTTGACGGATGTATTTTCAAACGAATGCGCCCAATCGAACGTGCGATTCGGGAACTCCTCTTGGAGAAGTTCTTTTTGCTCCGACGAGAGCATCTTGACGTACCCGCCGAGCGGGATGGTCGAGAGGCGCCACTCGCAGCCGGCTTTATCCGTATACCGAAATAGCACCGAGCCGAATCCGAGAGAAAACGCCAAAACCGGTACACCCGAGAGGCGTGCAACGATGTAGTGCCCCCACTCGTGCACGAGAACGAGGATGACAATGGCAAGAATAAAACCCAAGAGTCCGGCCATACGACTCCTTTATAAGCGAGAAAGACGGGCAATCTCTTCGGCGCTTTGAGCGCGCACGGCCGCATCGGTCTCGAGAATTTCTTCCAACGACGTCGGGGCGCTCCCCGATACCTTTCGGAGCATCGTCTCGCAAACCCACGCAATGTCCGTAAAGCGAATTGCCCGATTAAGGAACGCTCCGACGGCCATTTCATTGGCAGCATTTAAAACGACGGTTGCAACACCTCCGGCGCGAAGGGCCTCGTACGCGTGTGTTAAAAGCGGGAATCGAGCCGTATCGGGTGCTTCAAAGGTCAAGGGGCCGAGCTGAGTGAAGTCAAGGCGCACGTCCGTGCCGACAAGGCGCTTGGGGTACCCCAAGCAATACGCAATTGCAAGACGCATATCCGTCGGTCCCATTTGGCCGATCACCGACCCGTCGGAAAATTCAACCATCGAGTGCAAAACCGACTGCGGGTGCACGACAACGCGAATGCGCTCGCTCGGCACATCAAATAGGTAGCGCGCTTCAATGACTTCAAAGCCCTTATTCATAAGGGTTGCCGAATCAATGCTGATCTTTTTCCCCATCGACCAAGTCGGGTGAGAAAGGGCCACTTCAGGCGTAACTTTTGATAAATCCAAGTCTTTTTTATCTCGGAAGGGTCCGCCCGAACATGTAAGCCAAATGCGCACCGCTTTGCGCTCATCCCGACTTGCCCCGTGCAAACACTGAAAGATGGCGTTGTGTTCGGAATCGATCGGCAAAAGCGTTGCCCCGCCCTTTTTAACCGTCTCCATCAAAAGAGAGGCGCCGCACACAACGCTTTCTTTATTGGCTAGGAGCAGGCGCTTGCCGGCCCGAGCGGCCTCAAAACTCGGCGCAAGACCCGCTGCGCCGACAACAGCCTGTAAGACCGTATCGACTCGGCTCTCGGCAGCTAATGACGCAACGTCCTTGGCCCCGGCGACAACGCGTATCGATTGTAGGCCCCGGGCTGCCAGAAGGTCTTTGAGAGCCTTTACTTTTTCCTGATCAGCAATCCCGACCACTTCCGGGTGAAAGCGCGCCGCCAAATCTACGAGCTTTTCGATGCGCGTTCCGGCCGCAAGCGCGTACACGCAAAAGTCCTCCGGGTAGCGCGAAAGAACATCCAGAGCACTTGTTCCGATCGATCCCGTGGCCCCTAAAACAGCAACGCGTTGCATAAACCCTACTTTCCTTTTTTGTTCAATGTGATGAGCACAATCTCGTTTTCCGATCCGAGTCGCGCACTAAATCCTGTCCAAAGACCGGTTCCCGGATGCACGTAGACAGAAAGCGATTTGCCGTCCGTCTCCTTTTTATATAGACCCCGAACATACCCGTCATTTAATGCTTTAACCAGCAATGACACCATCGGCGTTTGCCCGCCGTGCGTATGACCGCAAAGCACTAAATCGACGTCCGAGTCCGTCAATTCTTTCACCTCGCGCGGCTGGTGCGAGAGCACAATCGTAAAGCCCTCGGGAGCGCCTTTCAATGCGCCTTTCAAATCGGGGACGGCGCGGCCAAAGCGCTTAGCGCCGTAGTCGGTAAGTCCGGCTAAAAGAAGGGCATCCTGACCGCGCCTTAAAAGGGCGTGTTCGTTACGTAAAAGCGTTAACCCGAGCTTGGGGAAAAACTCCATCCATCCGTCGTAATCGACGTAGTGCTCGTGGTTGCCCTCGACCACGTAAACGCCTTCGGGGGCCGTAAGGTCCTGTAGTGCAGTCATGTCCTTTCCGCGCGTCTTAACCGAGCCGTCGACTAAGTCCCCCGTGATGACGATGATGTCGGCATTAAGGCGATTGGTGGCATCAATGATGCGTTTTAAGCGCTCCGGACCGAAGACATTGGCTTGATGCAAATCCGAAAGCTGGGCAATGCGCATCCCGACAAAGGCATCGGAAAGGTTGTCAAAGTCAAGCGTCACACGTTTTACAACCGGGTCGCGTAAAGCCTGAGAAACGGCAAAAAGGGTGACGAACGTTGCAAGAGCAAACAAAAAAATCACCCTCTTTGCTGTCCTTAAGATGGCGATGCGTTTACCGACCACGCGAGAAATCAAGAGCACGCCGTCGCAAAGGATAATCAAAATCGTACTTTCTAAAAGGACCAGGAGGAAAAACTCCCCGGCAATCATCAGGCGCCCATCGACCGTCGGGGCGGGAATCGAGCCCCCGAAGGTAGCGACAAGAATCGGAAAGAGGGCCCCGAGGGCAAGTACTGCTACGAAAAGCGAGCGCAAAACTCCCCGACCGAGGACCCTGACGGCTCGCCAATACACGTAAAGTGCCATTAAAGGCGCAACGGTAAAAAACATCATACGGCGTCCTTTTCGGGCATCCCCGTTCCCGGAACGGTCAATTGCACACAGGTGCCGTGCGGGTAAAGCGCCGGATCGGCCGCCCCGACGCGAACCGTCGACCCGATGCGCTCGGCGCGCTCTTGCATGATGCTAAGACCGAAGTGCGAGCTCTTCCTGGATTCGACAAGTTTGGGATCGATGCCGCACCCGTTATCGATGACGCGCATCTGAAAGACCTCGGCATTGGTTAAATCGACGCAGACGGCCGTTGCGCCGGCGTGTTTGCGCACGTTGGCCAAGGCTTCCTGCAAAATAAACACAATCTGCAGTTTTTGTTGTTCGGTCGGCTCGCGCCCGGTTCCGTGAATCCGAAAATCCACCGGAATGTGTGTTTGAGCCTTAAAGCGATCGATGACCGTCGTAAGCGCCTTGACAAAGGGCTCACGATGGAGCCGCTCACGGAAGTTAATCAGCAATTCGCGTACGTCGGCATACGATTCCTGCACACCGGTTTTAATCTGCCCGAGGGTTTCGTCAACAAGCGGCTTGTCGTTATCGCGCAGGGCTCCTTCCAAAATCTGAACCTGAAGATTTAAAAAGGACAGGGATTGAGCAATCGAGTCATGTAGGCCCTGTGCCAAATAGGCGCGTTCCTGCGCCACGGCAAATTCCCGATCGCGGTTCACGAGGCGCCGGTTGGCAATGGCCACCGCCAGGTGCGTGCCGAAGTTCTCATAAAGTTGATTGCGCCGGGGACTCAAAGACACATCGCGTCCGTAAAACAGAAGATAGACGCCGAGGGTCTTGCCGCCGCTACGCACGTGGAAGGCGTAGGCGCATTTAAATTCGGGAGCCGGAACGAACAGTTGATTGAAAAGCTGCTCCTTGTTGCCGCTCGGGTAAAACTTCAGTCCGACTTCCTTAAGAGCAAACTCCTCGGCGTCGGCGTAAAAAAGCTCGCGCCCGGCATACGCTTTGATTGCATGGTCGGGTAAATCGGTCTGGGCCGCTAAAGTGAGCTGCTGCGTTTTTTCATCGAGCAGAAAAACGGTCGAGGCGTACGCTCCCGTGTAGTGAATCAGGCGCAGCGTAAAGTTGTCGCACATCTCGAAAACGGAACGAAATTTCCCAAGGGAACTAGTCATCTCGTAAAGCTGCGCTAAGTTGCGATTGCGCTCCTCGACGGCAAAGGTTTTTTGCTGCGTGATGGTCTCCAGGCCCTGCACGAGGTTTTGTAGGCGCGAGGCCATGCGGTTAAAACCGTCGGAAATGTGCTCGAATTCGGCACTGCCTTTCAGATTGAGTCGAATCGATAGGTTGCCGCGCGTAAATTCTTCCAACGTCGCCGAAACCGAATCAATCGGCCGAATCACCCAGCGCACAAGTAAATACATCACCCCGATTAGTCCGATAACGCAAATTAAAATGAGCGCCCCCTGCACAAGTCGCGCGAGAACCGTGTATTCGTTCCGATCGCTCTGAATTAAAACTTCCAGACTGTTTAAGTCCGGCATGATGCGCTCGATGTCGGGAATGAGAATCGGAGCGGACTTCTCACGCGCCTGCGAGAGCATCCGTAGCAAAATCGAATGCCACTGCTCGCGTATTTCCTGCGTCAGACGCAAAATCTCGGCCTTGTGTTTGGAATCGGACGCCTCGATCGTAATCCGAAGATTACGAATCGTCGCACCGACCGAATCCGTTAGTTCCTTAAATTCGACGCTCGTGAAGCGGTCGTCGGTCATGATGTTTGCTTTGTAAATATCCGACCGAATGGAAGAGACGTACGAAAGCGACGTGTAGTAGTCGTGTACGCGCTGATTGAGAATAAAGGAGTACCCGACCGAGAGTACCAACAGGACAATCCAAAGCAACACAGCCACCGCCAAGCGCCACGAGAGCGTATGCATCAGACTCGGGCGACGCTCGATGGAAACAAAACCGCTCGGCGTTTGTGTGTGGTTATCCATAACTGAACTTACAGTAAAGTCGGTTCGGGCTCTTCCTCGTTAGATCCCGTGGTGGCCCGTCCGTTCTCATCGGTCATAAGGGGCTTTAAGTTCGTGGCCTTAAAGCGAATCTCGATGGGTTTACCTTTTCGAGCACGGTGCCCGAAGTGGCGTTGCCAATCGCCTCGAACCAAGGTCTTTTCGCGCGTGCGCGTACGCCCGATGCCTTCGACGACACACCCGGCCTCGCCGCACACGAGGATATCCGAGAGTTTTTCCCCGGGATTTAAATCCATGAGTGTCACGCCCTTGCCGCCGTCCGATAATACACGCAACTCGGTGAGGTCAAAGACAAGAAGTCGCCCTTGAGTCGATAGGCACGCAAGCTTACCGGCCTCCTCCGGGACCGTTGCCGGCGGCAGGAGCTTGACACCCTCGCCCACGCGCATAAAGGTTCGCCCGGCGCGCACACGGGCAAAAAGGTCGCCTACCGTGCAAAGTAAGCCGAAGCCGGCATCATTAGCAAAAACCACACGCGTTTTTTTATCGGCCGCCAAATACCCGACAATTGTCGTGCCGCTTTCTAGGTCAAAAAAGCTTGAAATCGGCAAACCGTCTCCGCGCGAGGGCGGGAGCGTTGCAACGGGCACCGAATACACACGCCCGTTATCGCCGACGGCAATAAGCGTATCTTCGGTCCGACATTCAAAAGCCACTCCGAACGCATCTCCGAGTTTATAACTCATGAGCGTTGCGTCGTGCCCGTGGCCCGAGCGCGAGCGCACGAAGCCCTTTTTGGAAATGACGACCGTCACGGGCTCATCGATGACCTGCTCCTGAACCGTTGCTTTGGCTGCCTCCTGAACAAGCGTACGGCGGTCGTCGCCGTAGGTTTTCGCAGCCTCGCGTGTCTCACGCGCCACAAGAGCGCGCAAGAGTTTGTCGCTTGCAATGGTGCGCGAAAGCGTATGCGCTTCGCTTGTAAGTTTTTCTTTTTCCACAAGGAGCTTTTCAAACTCTAAGTTCGCTAACTGCCGCAATCGCAACTCGAGGATGTCTTCGGCCTGCTCGTCGGTAAGAGAAAACTCCTTCATGAGAACGGCTTTAGGATTATCTTCAAAGCGTACGATTTCAATAACTCGATCGATGGCATCGACGGCAATCTGACGGCCTTCCAAAATATGTAGGCGCGCCGAGACCTTATCTAATCGGGATTGGCACCGACGTTTGACGGTAGCTAAGCGCAGCGTAACCCACTCACGCAAAATCGCGAGCAACCCTTTTTGCATCGGATGTCCGTCGGCTCCGACCACCACCAAATTCATCGGGGCGTTCGACTCGAGCGAGGTTTCGGAAAGAAGGACATTGACAAACGTCTCGCGGTCGATTTTCGAGGTCTTGGGCTCGAAGACAAGCCGCATGGGCGTATCTTTATCGCATTCGTTGCGAACTCCGTCCAAAAAGGCGAGCATGTGGGCTTTGGTCTGCAACTGCTCGGCCGAAAGCACTTTCTTGCCGGCTTTGGGCTTCGGATTGGTGATGTCCTCGATTTCAGAGAGCACGAGTTCGGCACTTGCAGCCGGCGGCAATTCATCGACAATGAGTTGCCACTGATTGCGTTGTAACTCTTCGAAGTGATAGCGTGCACGAACCTTAAGACTCCCGCGCCCGGTGCGATAGATGTCCTCGATTTCCGAAGGCGACGAGATAATCTGACCGCCGCCCGGAAAATCCGGTGCCGGAAGCACCTGTAAAACCTCGGGAAGCGTCGCTTCGGGCTTTTCAAGAAGCAATAAAACGGCCTCGGCCACTTCCCGTAAGTTGTGCGAAGGAATCTCCGTTGCCAGACCCACGGCAATGCCGCTTGCGCCGTTTAACAGCACAAAGGGAAGACGTGCGGGCAAGAGTTCGGGCTCCTTAAAGGAGCCGTCGTAGTTGGGAACAAAGTCCACATCGTCACTGTCGAGTTCCGAGAGGAGCAGTTCGGAAATCTTCGTCAGCCGTGCTTCCGTATAACGCATCGCCGCCGGTCCGTCTCCGTCTCGCGATCCGAAGTTGCCCTCCCCGTCTACAAGGGGATACCGCAATGTAAAAGACTGCGCCATGCGGACCATGGCTTCATAGGCTGCCTGGTCGCCGTGCGGATGGTATTTACCGAGCACATCACCGACAACGCGGGCGCACTTGACGGCTTTGGCAGGCGGCGCAAGACGCATCCTGTCCATGGCATACAAAATACGGCGCTGTACGGGCTTTAAGCCGTCGAAAACATCGGGAAGCGCCCGGCCCTTCACGACCGAAAGTGCGTACTCCAAGTAGGCCTTGGCAGCAAAACGCGCGAGAGTCAGTTTTCCGTCTTCTTCAAACGGGGAGCCGTCCTCAAGGGCCTCGGGAAGACAAACGACGCCTTTGCCGTTCGTGGCTTTCCTAGTAGGCGGCGCTTTAGGGTGCTCTTCAACTTTAACCTCAGGCTCTTTGGGGCGACTTTCTTGAGAAGAACCCTGCTCTGCGGCCGACTCAGACTCAAATAGGTCCGGTGTCTGCATGGAATCGTTACTCATGGGATATTTCAAATCAATCGATGCGGCGGTATTTTAATTATTCGGCGTCTCGGGTGCCTTCGCGGGAGCCTCAAGAGCGGCGGCACTTTCAGGGGCTGCAATCGAAACCGTTTCGACATCCCTTAAGTTCTTACTCATGATGTTGGTTCTCTTGCGAACATTCTCCAGGGCCGTCCGCACACCGTCGACCTTTCTGTCAACGGCATCGAAAGCCTCGGAAAACTTCAGAAACTCGCTTTTGACCTTGCCGAGCACAATGGAAACTTCCTCGCTCTTTTTCTCAATAGCCAGGGTTCGGAACCCAAGCTGCAGGCTATTTAAAAGCGCAGCCAGAACCGTGGGCCCTGCAATCGTCACGTGCGAGATGCGGTGCACGCGCTCAATGAGTCCCGGACGCTTGATAACTTCGGCCCAAAGGCTTTCAATCGGTAGATACAAAATGGCAAATTCGGTCGTATAGGGAACCTGAACGTACTTACGGTGAATCTTCTCGGCTTCGGCAAGGATCCGAACTTCCAAGGCTTTGGCGCTTGCTTCGACTTGCTCGGAGTCCGCCGCTTCGGCCGCTTCCACAAGCCGCTCGTAGTCTTCCAAGGGAAACTTCGCATCAATCGGAAGATAGACGGACCTGCCGTCTTCTTTACCCGGTAGCTTGACGGCAAATTCCACGCGCTCGCCGGATCCGGGAATGGTCGCAACATTCGTGTCGTATTGATCGGGCGTCAAAATCTCCGAGAGGAGATTGCCGAGTTGCACTTCCCCGAACGTGCCGCGTGTTTTCACATTAACCAGGACGCGCCGCAGGCCGTCGACGTTTTGGGCAACTTGGCGCATTTCGCCAAGGCCGTTATAGACCGATTTGAGTTGCTCATCGACCTTCTGAAAACTTTCACTGATGCGCTCGTTTAAGGTCTGTTGCAACTTATCTTCCACGGTCGTACGCATCTGCATGAGTGCTCGGTCATTCGATTCCCGAATGCCCGTAAGTTGCTCATTTAGGCTTTGACGCATGCCGTCAAGGCCGGTAGAAATCCCTCCGGTCAGTAACTCAAGCCGCTTTTCCTGACGCAGGGACTGTGATTCAAGCTGCTTTAAAAGCGAATCTTGCATGTCTTTTTCGCTTTGGTTTTGGAGTTCCGAGGCTTTTTGCATCAGCCCCATAAAAGCGGTCATTTGGCTCGCTTGCGAGGTTTTAAGCTCATTCGAAGAATCCCGCACATCACGGCGAAGCGAGTCAAAGGAATTGGCCAGGTGACTTAACGTTTTTTCGCGCTCCTCGCCGATTGTGCGCGAAAACGCGGCATCAAAGCCTTTTTGACGCGCGTAAAGCGCGTAAAGCAAAACGACAATCACGAGAAGAAGGAAAAAAAGGGCGACAAGAAGCGTCGGCAAAACCCAGGCATTTCCCGGTGTAGTTATGAAAGACATCATGAAAATTCAAACTCCCGAAAACAAAACGAACGAGAAACTCTAGCAGTTTTTCGTCGTTCTTCCTCGGTTTGAAAGCGTGCAGGAGGTGCCGGCTATTTGCTGCCGACCTTAAGAGAAATCGAGCGCTAATTTTTCTCTTTGGCTCGGGGGTCGCCCGGAGAATACAAGTGATCGTG
This sequence comes from uncultured Sutterella sp., assembly GCA_900544335.1. Classification (GTDB taxonomy): domain Bacteria; phylum Pseudomonadota; class Gammaproteobacteria; order Burkholderiales; family Burkholderiaceae_F; genus Duodenibacillus. Next base: position 8,015 of record UQUS01000019.1, on the reverse strand, counting down.
CTTGGGCTTGAAAAGGCGCTCGCCGGTTTGTCCCGGCGCATGCTTGAGGCTATCACGAGCCTCTTTTGATCCTTCGGGCACAAAGCGAAATAAAACCTCATCGCCGCGAATCATCCCGAGTTGCGTACGGGCTTGTTCTATAACAGCATCGGTTCCGCTTTCCAAAGATTCGATTTCCGTGGCAATCATGCCGTTTTCCCGACGAAGGCGATTGTTGTCTTCGGTAATGGCGGCCACGTCTTGCTGTAATTCGAGTTTGCGGAAAAAGCCGCCCTTTCCGAACCACAGCGGCCACTGAATCATGACCGCCAAGGCGAAAAGGGCGACACAAATGACGTAACGAACGTTCACGTCACACTCCGGCTTTCCGACCGATTACTTGATCGAGTAGAAAGCAGCGCGCCCCGGATAGACGGCAACGGAGCCCAAATCTTCCTCAATACGCAGGAGTTGGTTGTACTTGGCCATACGATCGGAACGGCTCATGGAACCGGTCTTGATCTGGCCGGCGTTCAAACCGACGGCGATATCGGCAATCGTCGAATCTTCGGTTTCGCCGGAGCGGTGGCTGACGACGGCCGTGTAGCCGGCCTTCTTGGCCATATCGATTGCTTCGAACGTCTCGGAAAGCGTACCGATCTGGTTGACCTTAATGAGAATGGAATTCGCAACACCCTTCTCGATACCTTCCTTCAAAATCTTCGGGTTCGTGACGAAAAGATCGTCACCGACAAGCTGAATCTTGCCGCCCAAAAGGTCCGTCAGGTGCTTCCAGCCTTCCCAATCGCCTTCGGCCATGCCGTCTTCAATCGAGATAATCGGGTACTTTTCAACCCAGCCCTTCAAAACCTGTGCCCACTCTTCGGCCGTCATGGACTTGCCCGAGCTCTTAGCAAGCGTGTACTTGCCGTCTTCGTAGAATTCGCTCGAAGCGCAGTCCAAACCGATGCACACGTCGCGGCCCGGTTCCAAACCTGCCGCCTTGATGGCTTCCATAATCAGTTCAATGGCTTCCTCATGGCTTTCGCACTTGGGAGCGAAACCGCCTTCGTCGCCGACAGCCGTGCTCATGCCCTTGGAGTTAATGATCTTCTTTAAGGCATGGAACGTTTCGGCACCATAACGCAAGGCTTCCTTAAAGGACGGAGCGCCGAGCGGAATAATCATGAATTCCTGCAAATCGAGGTTGTTGTTGGCGTGCGCACCGCCGTTGATGACGTTCATCATCGGGACGGGGAGCTCAACGGCACCCATGCCGCCGAAATAGCGATACAAGGGCATGCCGGTTTCTTCAGCCGCCGCACGAGCCACAGCCATGGAAACGGCCAAAATCGCGTTGGCGCCCAAACGGCTCTTGTTGTCCGTGCCGTCCAATTCAATCATCTTGCGATCGATAAAGGCCTGATCGGTGGCTTCCAAACCGATAACGGCATCGGCCAGTTCCGTATTAACGTGTTCGACGGCCTTCAAAACACCCTTACCGCCGTAGCGCTTCGGATCCTTGTCGCGCAGTTCGATGGCTTCGCGCACACCCGTGGAGGCACCCGAGGGAACCGCCGCACGACCCGTCACGCCGCTTTCCAAAACGACTTCCGCTTCAACGGTCGGATTACCGCGACTGTCCAAAATCTCGCGTCCGATGACATCAATAATTGCACTCATTTTTCTCTTCCTTAAGATTATTAGAGTTTAGGGGTAAATTAAAACGAATCTTCCAAATAAGGCTGTGCCTTAACCAAAGCGTCGATTGCCTTTAATTGCTCGAGCACTTCGGGCATACGCTTTAACACAACACAGTTCGGCCCGTCGCTTTTGGCATGCACCGGGTCCGGATGGGTTTCCATAAATAAGCCGTCGATTCCGGCCGCCACCGCGCCGCGCGAAAGGACCGGAACAAAGCGCCGATCTCCGCCCGAGGAGGCACCGTTTCCGCCGGGTAGCTGCACCGAGTGTGTCGCATCAAAGACAACGGGGGCGTGGGTGCCGCGCATAATCGCAAGCGAGCGTAAATCACAGACTAAGTTGCCGTACCCGAAGCTCGCCCCGCGCTCGCACACCATGACGCAGTCGTCACTGACATGTGCCTCACGCGCAGCTTCTCGCGCTTTTTGTACGACGTGAACCATATCGTAGGGCGATAAAAACTGCCCTTTCTTAATATTGACGGGTTTGCCGCTTGCTGCGCAGGCCCGAATAAAATCGGTTTGACGGCACAAAAAGGCGGGGGTTTGCAACACATCGACAACGGCAGCAACCTCGGGGACCTGCTCTTCCGTGTGCACGTCGGTGACAACGGGAACGCCGATTTGCTTTTTAACTTCCGAGAGAATCCGAAGACCCTCAGCTAGGCCCGGTCCGCGAAAACTTGCACCCGAGGTGCGGTTGGCTTTATCAAAACTGGCTTTGAAAATATAGGGAACTCCGAGTTTCTCGCAGGTCTCGTGCATGAAGCCTGCGATATCAAGAACCATCTGTTCGCTTTCAATGACGCAGGGGCCTGCCATCAAAAAGAAAGGCCTTCTGTCGCCGACTTCAAAACCGCAGAGTTTCACATATCCTCCGAAGAAAAAGGAATCCGTACAGGACTGAGTATTTTAGTCTAATGCCCCTTTTCTGTCTGCCGGAATTTGCAAATTTCTCGCCCTCGGGCCGCTTTGCCTGTGAAAAACTCATGGGCAAAAACGCGGAGCACCGTCAGAGAATCAGGAGCAACGTCGCTCCGACGGGAAAAACCGCCAGAGCCGAATCAAGTCGATCGTAAAAACCGCCGTGACCCGGGAGGAGCCAACCCGAGTCCTTCACGCCGGCAATGCGCTTTAATTCGGATTCAAACAAGTCTCCGGCAATCGAAACACTCACAAGGAGAAAGACCACAAGGAACCCGACCACCGGTCCGATTTGCGCAAATAGGCGACTTGTGAGAACCATCTCATGCGGCAAGTACATCCAGGAAGCAAGGGCCGCAAGAAACACACAGACGTACGCTCCGAGCGCCCCTTCCCAACTTTTTTTCGGACTGATGGCCGGTGCCATACGATGGCGCCCGAATGCAATGCCGACGAAAAAGGCAAAGATGTCGGCAACCCAGGCAATGGCAAACACAGAAAGCGTCAAGGGCCACCCGCCCGTGCGCGTTAACCAGACCAAACTTAAGAAGGCGGCAGTGACAAAAAGAAAGGCAAAGAGGATTGATTTATTGCGGGCCACGCGAAACCCGGTCATCCGGGCGTTAAAACACACGGCCACGATAGCAAGCCAAAAGCACGAGACAATCAATTCCAATGTGAGAAAGAGAAGTCCCTCGGGATTAAAACCCGAAAGCCCGACCCAAACCATGGCACCGGCCGCAACAAAGGAACATGCCCCGGAAATCGGGACGGAGACTTTTTCAATCCGAAGCCACTCAAAGAGCGTAATGGCAAACGCCAGACCGATTGCTGCCAGGAAAACGTTTTCCGAAACCCACAAAGTCCCGACAACAACGGCTAAAAGCACCAAAGCCGTGGCAATGCGTTTTGCCAACATTCTTACTGACTCCTTTCTCGATCGTTTTGGATTTGCTCGCCCGTTCGCCCGAATCGCCGTTCGCGACCGCTATACCAGGTAAGAGCCTCACGCAAATCGCGTTCGGAAAAATCCGGCCAGAGCGTCTGAGTAAACCAAAGCTCCGCATAGGCGCTTTGCCAGAGAATAAAGTTCGAAATCCGCGATTCCCCTCCGGTGCGAATGAGTAAATCCACCGGACCGGATTCGCGCATCGTAAGGTTCTTTTCGATAGCCTCGGCCGTCACGGACGCGCCGGACAAAGCAACCTTGCGCGCCGCCTGAACGATGTCCCACCGGCCGCTATAGTTCGCGCATACATTAAGAAGCATCCTGTCGGCGCCGGCTGTCTTGCTTTCGGCCTCGCGGATGGCATCTTGCAGCTCGGAAGAAAACGCCGAGATGTCGCCGACAACTTTAAGGCGTACCCCGGCCTTAAAAAGGGGTTCGGCTTCCTCGTGTAATCCGGTGACAAAATACCGCATCAGCGTTTGAACTTCAGAGGCCGGGCGATTCCAGTTTTCCGAGGAAAACGCAAAGACACTTAAGTTGGCAATGCCGGCTTTGCGTGCCGCCTCGATGGTCGTACGCAGGGCTTGCATCCCGCGTCGGTGTCCTTGAACACGCGGCAGAAAGCGGGCTTTGGCCCAGCGACCGTTCCCGTCCATGATGACGGCAACGTGATGAGGAATTTCGTTTGTCATGCAAATGAAGGGGTTTCGCAGGAGACCCTTCGAAACCCTCTTTCCACAAGTCGATTCGGACTTAGATTGTCATCACTTCCTGGACTTTTTCGTCCACGACGCCGTCAATGGCGGCGATGTACTTATCGGTCAAGGCCTGGACGTCTTTACCGGACTTCTTTTCCTCGTCCTCGCTCACTTCCTTGTCCTTTAAAAGACGCTTGACAGCCTCATTGGCCTCGCGACGCAGATTGCGAATCGCCACTTTGGCTTCTTCACCGTCCCCGCGCACGACCTTGGTAATTTCACGGCGGCGCTCTTCGGTTAAGGGCGGCAACGGAATACGAATCGTATCGCCGCTTGTGGCAGGATTCAGGCCCAAATCGCTTTTGAGAATCGCCTTTTCAATCACGGGAATCATCTTGCGATCCCAAGGCTGAATCGTAATGGTGCGCGCATCGGAAACGCCGAGGTTACCGACCTGCGAGAGCGGTGTGGGAGATCCGTAGTAATCGACCGTGAGGTTTTCCACCAAGCCGGTCGACGCGCGACCCGTGCGCAATTTTTTAAAGTGGTCTTCAAGCGTCTCAACGGTACGCTTCATTTTGTATTCTGTGTTCTGCTGAATTTCGCTAATTGTTGCCATAGAGGCCTCCGATACGGTTTATCCGACAGGAACTATCACAATCATACGTGAACCAACGTGCCTTCGTCTTGTCCGAGAATGACACGCTTTAGAGCGCCGCGCTTTTTAATCGAAAAGACTTTCAAGGGCATTCCCTGATCGCGGCACAGAGCAAAGGCCGTCGAATCCATCACCTTTAAGTGCTTGACCATCGCTTCGTCAAAGGAAATTTCCTTGTAAAGCGTTGCGTTCGGATTCTTTTTTGGGTCGTCGGTGTAAATGCCGTCCACATTCGTTGCCTTTAACACAATCTCGGCGCCGATTTCGGCGGCACGCAAGGCAGCCGTCGTGTCGGTGGTAAAGAAGGGATTTCCGGTACCGGCACCGAAAATCACAACGCGACCTTTATTCAAATGACTTAAGGCCTTGCCGCGAATGTACGGTTCGGCAACCTGATCCATCTTAATCGCGCTTTGAACCCGGGCATCGACACCGGTGTTGCGGAAGGCATCTTGAAGGGCCATGGCATTCATCATCGTTGCGAGCATGCCCATGTAGTCACCCGTGGCCCGGTCCATGCCGGTCGAGCCGAGCGCGACGCCGCGGAAAATATTGCCCCCGCCGACAACGATGCCCATCTCGACACCCAAATCAATCACTTCCCGAATATCCGCCACAATCTGTGAGAGCGTCTCTTTGTTAATCCCGAACGCATCGTCTCCCATCAGGGATTCGCCGGAAAGCTTAAGTAACACACGCTTAAATTGAGGTTTAGGCCCCTCTGACATATCTGATCTCCCGGTCCCGTACCGTTCGCTTTAAAGATACCGGACTCACTTGTTGTACTCGGGCGGGATTTTAAAGAAAAACGAGACGCCTTTGAGGACGTTTTTCAAAAAAGAGAATCGGGGAAGAGGCTCGGGGCAACCGAGCCCAAGGGAAAGAGCGGCGCTTTTAAGAAATGGGCGCCCTCAAATGATTTGCGGCAACTCCCGCCCAAGGAGAGTTGCCGCAAAAAAGACACGGTAAGCTTAAAGACTTAGGCTTTAGCCGCAGCCTGCTGAGCCGCCACTTCCGCGGCAAAGTCTTCGTTACGCTTAGCTAAGCCCTCGCCGACCACATAAAGCGTAAAGCCGCCGATTTCGGCACCCTTGCTCTTTAAGAGCTGGCCGACCGAAACCTTGTCGTCTTTGACAAAGGGTTGATTCAAAAGCGTCACTTCCTTCAAGAACTTTTGCACGGAGCCTTCGGCAATGCGCTCGAGAATGGCTTCGGGCTTTCCGGCTTCGCGAGCCTTTTCAAGAGCCACGCGACGTTCGGATTCGATCAACGCCGGATCGATGCCGTCCTTATCGAGGGCCTTGGGCTTGGAAGCGGCAATGTGCATCGCAACGTCATGCGCCACTTCGTCGTCCCCGCCAATCACATCAACGAGAACGCCGATCTTGGAGCCACCGTGCACGTAGTTGTGAAGCTTGCCCTTGGCCTGCATACGCACGAAGCGGCGAAAGGACATGTTTTCGCCGATCTTGCCGACAAGGTCTTTGCGAACCTGTTCCAAGGACTTGCCGTTCAAATCGAGTTCAAGCAAAGCAGCCACATCGGCCGGGGCCTTTTCGGCAACCAGGCGCGCAGCATCTTTGGCCATCTGCTGGAATTCCGGGTTCTTCGCAACGAAGTCCGTTTCGGAATTTAATTCGAGGATGGCACCGGTTTTGGCATCATCACTGATGTAAACGGCAACGATACCCTCAGCCGTAATACGGGAGGCGGCCTTAGTGGCCTTGTTGCCGAGCTTGACGCGAAGAATTTCTTCGGCTTTGGCGGCATCGCCTTGAGCTTCCGTCAACGCCTTCTTGCACTCCATCATAGGGGCATCGGTCTTTTCACGCAGGGCCTTGACCATTGCGGCGGTAATAACAGCCATAACTCACTCCTAGTGTGTCCCGAAGCCCCTGTTGTCGGACCTCGGGAAATCCATGAAATGCCCGAAATCGTCTCGGGCGTAAATACGACTTATTGAGCGTCAGCGGGAGCCGGAGCCGTCTCTTCGACAAACTCTTCGGCTTCTTTATCACCCGTGGCGGCATCTTCCTTGCCGGCCAAAACGGCGTCGGCAATTCCGCTCGCGTAGATGGCAACGGCTTTGCCCGAGTCATCGTTACCCGGAATGACGTAATCGACACCGTCCGGGCTGTTGTTCGTATCGACAACGGCAATGACGGGGATTCCGAGCTTGTTGGCTTCGGCGATGGCAATCTTGTGGTAGCCGACGTCAATGACAAAAAGCGCATCAGGCAGGCTTGTCATTTCCTTGATACCGCCGATGGACTTATTGAGCTTTTCAATCTCACGGCTAAAGTCGAGCGCTTCCTTCTTGCTCATCTTCTCAAGACCGCCTTCGGCGATGACTTGCTCCATTTCCTTTAAGTGCTTAATCGTCTGCTTGACGGTCTTAAAGTTGGTAAGCGTGCCGCCGAGCCAGCGCTGGTCAACCCAGCAGCAACCGGCGCGTTGCGCCTGTTCGGCGATGATTTCGCGTCCGCCGCGTTTGGCATCGACGAAAAGGACCTTACCGCCGCGAGCTGTGAGTTCGCGCACGAACTTCTGGGCCTGTTCGAACTTCTCGACGGTCTTTTCCAGATTGATGATGTGAATCTTGTTACGAGCACCGAAGATGTACTGAGCCATCTTGGGGTTCCAGAAGCGAGTCTGGTGACCGAAATGACAACCGGCCTCCAGCATTTCACGCATGCTAACAGACATGTTTAGTCTCCAAGGTTAATGTCTGACGCCCAAGCCCCTGTGACAAATTTTTGAATTCACCTCGGATGAGCTTGCGGCGCGCCATTTACAACCCGCGAAACAACAACGATTCGACGGGCAACTGTCTCCGAAAAAACGGAGAAGCGGATTATAGGGGCAGGAAGGCGCATTTCGCAATAAAAAACACGAAATGCGTCACGGCTTGAGTGGAATGACAAAGCGGCCCGGCAGAAGTCATCCCGCCGGGCCCGTGACATCACAAAATCACACGATGTGACTTAGAAGCGATACGTGAGTCCCACCTTACCGCCGACGGCCGAGGTGCCTTTGTTGCCGGCCCCTAAGTGCGCCGCAGCGTCAATCGTGAGGTTCCCCTTGGCAAAGCCCACACCGAACGA
>UQUS01000018.1 GCA_900544335.1 uncultured Sutterella sp. | reverse complement strand
TGCCTATGGCTTAACCGCCAGAGATTTTTTTAAATTTTAATTACCTACTTGACTTGGTCGGTGAAATGTGCCCCCCCTCAGGCGCTAGCTTTTCTTCATGCGGAGGGGTCTTCTCGCTTTGCTTGTTGTTCGCGGTCTTGCTACCCAACAGTTGTGCAGGTCGACAAGACTAGGAGAATGTTCTGATGGCGAACATCGCGGTTGTTGTCCCGTGCTACAACGTCAAGGCCCAGATCGGCTCTGTTCTTGAGGCGATGCCTCCTTGCGTTGCAAGGATTTTTGTCGTTGATGATTGTTGTCCCGAGAAAACGGGGGAGTTTGTCCGCGCGAAACTCAAGGACTCCCGGATTCGAATCCTTACTCATGAGAAGAATCAGGGAGTCGGCGGGGCGGTAATGACAGGTTATAAGGCTGCTATCGCAGAGGGAATGGATATTCTCGTCAAGATTGATGGGGATGGGCAGATGGATCCGTCATTGATAGAAAACTTTGTTCGCCCTCTTGAAGACGGTAGTGCTGACTATGCAAAGGGAAATCGCTTCTGGAACGCCGAAAATTTACGAGAGATGCCCCGGATTCGTCTTTTCGGGAATGCGGTTCTCTCTTTCATCAACAAAATCAGTTCCGGATATTGGAACATCATGGATCCTACAAATGGGTATACAGCGATTACGGCTGAGGTCGTTCGGGAATTGCCGTTTGAAAAAATTAGTCGACGTTACTTTTTTGAAACGGACATCCTTTTCCGCCTCTCAACTATGCGGGCCGTTGTCCAGGACATTCCGATGCGCGCAAAGTATGCCGATGAAAAGTCGGGTTTGAATATTAAAAAGATTCTCTTTGAGTTTCTGGGCAAACACGCTGTTAATGCCTTTAAGCGGATTATTTACAACTACTACATCCGCGACTTTTCTGTGGCCTCTGTCGAGTTGTTGCTTTCTGTCCCTTTGTTGGCGTTCGGCATTGGGTTCGGGGTGAGTGAATGGATCGAAACTCTAAGGACGGGCATTGTGGCAAGTTCCGGAACAGTTATGTTGGCAGCATTGCCGGTATTTATGGGGCTAGAGCTCCTGCTTTCTTTTATTAACTATGACATTGCCTCGGTTCCGAAAACAAGCATTAGTCGGTTTTTGCGGCATCGACAATAGGATTTTTTTGACTGAGAGGTTTTTGCAGAGGACAGACCATGTGGACTTATTGGGCACTTGCATTTCTGTGCGTTGTAGGAATATCTGTCGGACAAGTTCTTTTCAAGTCGGCAGCGATTTCGTTTGAAGCAGCGCAAAGCATTTTTGTTTTGCGGCCGATGTTGGTGCTTTTCGCAGCATTAGTGCTCTATGCCGTGACGACTGTCGGATGGGTGTTTGTGTTGTCCAAACTGTCGCTCGCGAAAGCTTACCCTTTGATGGCACTTGCTTTCGTATTCGTTCCGTTCTTGTCGGTATTCGTTTTTAATGAACAAATCGGGTTGCGCTACATAATCGGCGTCGTTTTCATTGTTCTCGGTGTCGCGTTATCAATTACCTCCTGATTCGGGAGGCTCGCTATAGCCTCCTGTTGAAATGCATTGATTCTTTGTCCGATTATGCAAACCCGTTGTGCCGCTACTGCTGTGTGTGTTCTCTTCAACCGAATCTGTGAGAGGATTATCGGGATATTTGATAGTTTTGTTGGCCCGATGAGAACCGGATATGCAGGCATTGTTCTTGTTTTAATGGCCTGCGCTGTTCTCGCAATTTTCAGCATTGTCCCGCACGCACAGTCTCCGGACGAGGGGGCTCACATGATGCGGGCGGCGTCATTGGCGCATGGAAATATCGTTCTGCAGTCGGACGGAAAAACGATCGGCGATGTGATTAATAACGGACAACTTGAGTATTACGGAAAACTTTCTTCTCTTGCATTCCATCCTGAAAAGAAGGTTACTACGCTAGAGAACCTCCGAGAGATACGATATTCCGATTCCTATACGCGATGTGACTTCTCGAGTTCGGCTGTGTACTTTCCTGGGAGTTACATTCCTCAGGCCGTGGCCATCTTAGTCGGCGAGAAATTCCATCTGAAAGTTTGGCGTGTCGTCAATCTCGCTAAGGCGCTTAATCTGGTCGCCATTTTCGGGCTGCTTGCTCTGGCTGCCCGACTCTGGCGGCTTCCGCTACTGACGGCAGTTTTATTGCTGATGCCGATGACGCTTTTTCAGGCAGTTTGCCCGTCAACGGACGGCGTTCACTTCGCAATGACGGTTCTGATTGCCAGTCTTTTTTTGCATCTTTCTAAAAGATATTCTGGCTGGGGTTTTATTGGTCTATGCGTTTTAATCTTTGTCTTGGCAACGCATCGCATGAACATGTTTGTTCTGATGGTGTTGCCCTTTTGGCTTGGCGTTAGGAACAAATCCCGATTTCAGATAGGGGTGTCCCTGTTAACAGTATTTTTGGGAGTTGCTTGGATTCTTTTTGCGATGAGTACGATTCCGCGTCCAGACCGCAGTTTCGGCATGGTACAAATTGCTTTGTACTATTTGATGCACCCGGTAGAAACAATCAAGGCATTCTTTCATACGTTTACAGACATCGGGTTACTGAAGTTTTATAGGGATAGTTTTGCTGGGCAACTTGGCTGGCTCGATTATTGTGTTAGTAAAGGCGTGATTTACCTGACACATGTTCTGGTTTGGGGGGCGCTTATTTACGGTTGCATCCGCAGTAAGTTTCTCACCACCTGGCGTTCCGAAGGCGGGTTCCTTTTCATCGTTGCAATTGGCTCAGCCTTGTCTACTTTCTTTTTTTTACTTGTTCAGTGGACCCCGTTCCCATGTGCAGGGGCTATCGCGGGCGTTCAAGGTCGTTACCTTATTGCTCCGTTTATGCTCCTTGGTTTTGCAACTGAATATACCTGGGTTGTTTCTAGGGCACACGAGACGCGAAATGTGCGTGTGATTCTTTCTTTGGCGCTTATTGCTTATGGGGTCCTTTCCATTGTAGCCACGCAGTCGGCGACACTTTCTCGTTATTGGATAAGTTAGAGCCTGTTTCTGATAGAGTCGCTAAGGGCATTGGCTTGGTTGAAGCTCGTCGGGAAAGAGGGCTCTTCTCGACAAATCCGAGCATTCTCTTCAAAATGAAGAATTACAGTCAGAAAGAAAGCAAGAAAGTTGTTTCCATCGATAAAACGCACACGAAAGGTCCGTAAAAAATGACCGTAATTTGCCCGAGTCCGGAGAGCATCCTGTCCCTGACCAAGAAACTGTGTTCCATCCCGAGTGTTTCAGGTCGCGCCGAGGAAGAAAATCGTGTTGCGCAAGTCCTTTATGAGACCCTTACCGAAATACAACCTACGCAGGGAAACACCCTGACTGCGGAAATCTTTGCCTGTGGGGGAGACCGACTCGGACGCAAGGCTGTATGGGCCCTTTTGCGTCCGGCCGAAAAGACCGAACGGACGGTGCTGTTAACGGGGCATTTCGATGTCGTCGATGTTCAGGGTCCGCTTGCCGACCTAGCGTTTTCTCCGGACGCGTATACCGAGGCTCTTGCCGATGTCGATCTTCCCGACGAGGTGCGAGAAGACCTAGAAAGCGGCAATTGGCTTTTCGGGCGAGGTGTCATGGATATGAAATCGGGTTTGGCGATTTTCATCGAAACCATGCGTGTTTTGGCTCAAAGCCCGGACCTTAAAATCAATATTGCGTTTTTAGCGGTTCCCGATGAAGAAAGCGACAGCGCCGGTATGCGGGGCTCGTTGACCAAACTGTGCGCGATTCGGGACGAACAGGCGTTGGATTTTGTGGCGGCCTTGACGGGAGAGCCGTGTTTTTGGACAGCAGGAAAATCTCCGGCGCGCCCGTACTACACGGGGACAACCGGCAAAATCATGCCGTATTTCTTGTGCGTAGGGCAAGAAAGTCACGTGAACGACTATGTCGAAGGCGCAAATGCGGCTCTCATTGCCGCCGACGTTGTCCGATTGCTGGAAGGAAATAAGGCGTTTATCTGCGGCAAGGGCTCCGATACGCTTCCGCCTCCGACGTGCCTGAGTTGTCAGACGCGGGTAGCAACGTACAGCGTGAGCCTTCCGGCCAAGGCGGTTTGTTACTTTAATGTGCTTTCTGACCACGCAACGCCGGGCGACATCCTCAATGACTTAAAAGACATTGCAAACGAAGTCTTGCTCGATTCGTGCAAACAAATGCACAAGACGGCGCTTGAGTTGGCTCTTAAAGGAGCCGATGTTCCCATCACGGAAAAGAAAGGGCGCGTTTTAACGTACAAGGACCTTGTGGAGACAGCCGAGCAAAAACTCGGCGGCAGAAAGGAGTTTGCTCGTCAACAAAAAGCCTTTTTGCAAACGCTTGATTCGAAAACCGATATGCGCGAGGCGGCCATCCGCGTCAGCGAATGGGTGTTGGAAGAAAGCGGTCTTCAAGGTCCTGCGATTGTTCTCGGGTTTTTACCCCCGTATTACCCGAGTCGATTCAACGGAGGGCGCAAAGCCAAAGAAAGAGCTCTTAAGCGCATCATTCAAGAGCAAGCGGCTCGGGGCGGGGTCCTTGCAGGGGACGGCGCCGTGACGATTCAAAAAGTCTTCGGTGGCATTACCGATCTTTCGTATTTGGGATTTCAGGGACAAAAATCCGGGCTCACTGCCCTCAAAGACAACATGCCCGGGTGGGGAGAGCTCTATTCGCTGCCGATGAAAGAACTTCTCTCGCTCGATGTCCCGATTGCCAACATGGGGCCGGCCGGAAAGGATGCCCACAAGGCAACGGAACGCCTCGAGTTGAATTACTCCCTGAAAATTGCCCCGCAGCTTTTGCTTGAGACCATCGAGAAGTTGTCGCGCAAATGAGACGCGACTCGGGGCAAACGCTAGTCCATAGTGCATAGATGCAACAGCATTTGGTCAAACAAGGCAAATCCCTTGCCCGCAATCGGCAAGGATTTCCTCAGAGTGTGCTAGGTTGACCTCGGTATTTCTTAACTTTCTCCAAGGAGAATGGCCATGGCAGAAAATATCGATGTCGCAACACTGACAGCGAAGCCTAAGGCAGGTCCTGTGGCATTCCTCGCATTGTTGCTTGCGGTCATCATGTTCTCGGGAGTCTTTTACAAAATGGGACCGGGCTATGAATGGCTCGGTGCTTTTGATTTCTCGACAATTGCCGGCAAATTCGGCTCGGTCGGTGGAACTAATTTCGTCGGCAAAGGCGGTGTCGGCGCGCGGCAAGGTTTTCTTTTCGCCCTGACGCTTTTTGCCCCCGTGACGCTTGCCGTCGGTCTTTTGGCCGTCTTCGAGCACTACGGCGCTTTGGCGGCGGCACAAGTGTTACTGACGCCTTTCCTGCGACCGGTTTTGGATATTCCGGGCTACACAGGCTTGGCGCTCGTGACCGATCTGCAAAGTACGGATGCAGGAGCGGCCATCTCCAAGAGCTTATATGACCACAAACTCATGAACGATCGGGAGTTGGTCATTATGGCCTCTTGGCAGTACTGCGGGGCAGGCGCTGTCGGAAACTATTTTTCGACGGTCTCGGCGCTTTTTGCCTTCTTTTTGGTTCCGGTGTGGAAACCGCTCGCAATTATTCTTGTCATGAAGTTTGCGGCCGGGTTCTTCGTCCGGGTTTGTTTGTCGGCTCTTTACAGAAAGGATTTCCGCGATGGCTACTGCAGATAACAAAGTGAGCAGCAATCCTTTTGATATTTTCATTGCCGGTTGCCGTAAGGGATTGCTCGTTTGCGCCAACTATTTGTTGCCGAACGTATTGATGGCGTTCGTTTTAACGTACATCTTGAGCCTGCTCGGCGTGATGGATTTTTTGGGTAAAGTGTGCGGCCCCATGATGGGCGTCTTCGGCTTAAAAGGCGAATGCGTTCTCGTGCTCTGCGCCACATGGCTTTCGTGCGGCGCCGGTGTCGGCGTTGCCGCCAGCCTTTTTACCGCCGGAACCATCAGTGCAACCGATGTCACGATTATGTCGCCTGCCTTGATTTTGATGGCCTCCCAGATTCAGTACATGGGGCGGCTGCTCGGTCTGGCGGACGTGCCGAAAAAATACTGGCCTCTTTTGATGTTCACCAGCGTCTTTATGGCAGGTATCGGCATGCTGATTATGCGAGCCGTTATGTAGTTTTCTAAGCGGGAGGACCCCTTCGGGAGTATCCCGCTAAGACTTCGGGGGTTGTTGTGAATACGGACGTTGTTTCCTTATGGCGTGATTTGCACGCGATACCCGAACTCGGCTTTCACGAAGTGAAGACAAGCGCTTATGCCGCCGATGCGATGCGTCGGCTCGGTTACGAAGTGCACACCGGGTTCGGCAACACAACGGCGGTCGTGGCTTACAAACGCACAAGCGTTCCGGGGCCGACCGTCATGGTTCGGTGCGACATGGATGCGCTGCCGTTTAAAAATCCGGACGGATCGGTTGTGGCCGTTCATGCGTGCGGGCACGATGCCCATGTGGCGATGCAAATTGCCACAGCCGCTCAGGTCGCAGACTCGATAAAAAAAGGAACGTTGAAGTTTCTTTTCCAGCCGGCAGAAGAAACACTGGACGGCGCGTTAAGCGTCATTGATGCCGGCGTTCTCGATGACGTGGATATGGCCTTCGGGATGCACATTCGACCGGTGCAGGATATGCCGGCCGGCAGTTTTTGTGCTGCCGTCAACTACACGGCAAGTGCCTTTATCGGCATTGATATCAAGGGAGAGGCCTGCCACGCATCGCGCCCCCATTTGGGCGTTAATGCGGCCGAGGCCGCCTCGCTTGTGACCAATGCGATTTGTGCCATCAAACTCAATCCCCTGGCCGGTTGGAGTTGCAAGGTCACGCAGATTCATGCCGCTTCGGCAGCCGTCAATGTCGTTCCGGACACGGCACAAATGTGGCTCGATGCCCGTGCCGAGAACAACGCCTTGATGGACGAGTTGATTGAAAAAGTTCGCCGAGCAGCCGAATTTGCCGCTCAGTCGGTGGGAGCGACGGCAAGTCTTGTGCTCAAACATAAGCCGATTCCGGCGCCTTCGTACACGCCTTCTTTAGTTCGGCAAGCGCAAGAAGAAATCATTCGTCTTTTCGGACGAGAGCGCTTATCGGAGCCCTGCGGGGGCGGCGGTGAGGACTTCAATTATTTTGTCCAAGCTAAGCCGGAACTGAAAAATGCGTATTTCGGAATCGGCGTCGGTGCCGAGCCGGGATTGCATAGCCGAGCGATGCATTTTTCGCCCGAGTACCTAAAGGGTGGCGTCGCCCTGATGAGTGCCATGATTTGTCGCCAGTTGGGCTAAAGCCCCTTTAAAAGGGCGTCCTCCAGGGCACAATGCGCATTAAAAGCGGTTTGATGCCGTGTTCGGCATCAAGCTGCAGACCCTTTTTGGGCTCGGGCTTTGTGTCCGCTTCTTTTTGGGTCGGCTCCCGGTTCGGTTGCCGGCAAAAGGCTTTAAAGTCAAACAGGCTTTTGTCGGCAAGCTGGGACGGCGCAACCCGTGTGGTACTCATAAAAAGGTTATAAATCCTGCCGTCAAAATGCCTATCCCAGTCGGCCATCAGAGCCTTGATTTCCTGACGCTTTTTGTTTTCTGCCGCACCGCAAAGGTGCTTGGGAGATGTCGGAAAGTTGCGGATTTTGGCCCACTTGGCCGTCTCATACTCACGCACATACACCAAAGGTCGAATAACGATGTTGGTCTTGTCGTCGCTACGCAGAATCGGCGGCATCGCTTTAATGCGTCCGCCGTAAAAAAGATTCAGGAGCAGTGTGGAAACCACATCGTCCATTTGATGACCGAGTGCAATTTTCGTGCAGCCCGTTTCTCGGGCAACCCGATACAAAATGCCGCGACGCAAACGCGCGCATAGAGAACAGATGTTTTTTCCTGTCGGAATCAGACGCTCGACAATCGCATGCGTGTCTTGCGATTCGATGTGATAGGGAACGCCTGTGGCCTTCAGAAAATTTTCGATTGTCTGAGTATCCGACCCCGGAATGTGTTGGTCGACATGTACGGCAAGAAGCTCGAATTTTACGGGCGCTCTTTTTTGTAACTTCATGAGCGTTTCTAGGAGGACATAACTATCCTTGCCGCCGCTCATGGCAACGAGAATCTTGTCTCCGTCTTCAATCATGTCGTAGTCGGAAATCGCTTGTGCCGTCAAGCGCACAATGCGTTTTTCCAATTTACGAACCGAGACGGACGCGTGTGTGTGAACGCCGGGGGCAATTTCGATGGACTTTTTTTCATCACGGTCGTTTCTCGGCGTCTTGGCCGGAACAATCGGTATGGGCATTTCTGTCATAACGTTTTCTTTCTGAAAATTTCAATGCCGATACCGGCGGCCTTTTTCACGGCTTCGGTCTTTTGGGTTTGAACGCGAACGGCAAGCACTCGAGCGTCGGCAAGGAGTTTTGCGGCGATGCGTTCGGCTACGGTCTCTTGCAATTGAATGTGCCCGGCAGAAAGAACCGAATCGATGGCCTTCGGGACGGCTCGATAGTCGTAGACCGAGGCGATGTCATCGTCTAAGACGGCATGATCTTTGACCCAAACATCAAGTGTAAAGAGCAGTTCCTGTGACCGGTTTTTTTCCCAGTCCACAACGCCGATGTGCGCCTGGGTTTTGTAATCGGCCAGGTGAATCTTTCGGCACTGTGTTAACAAAAACTCCGTTAAATCGGGCATTTCAGGGCCTCCTTTATGGCACTGAGGCGGGCATTTCGTATGCGCACGGTGGCTGGTTTTTCAGAGGGACTCTTTAAGAGCAAGGCTACGTCAACGGATAAGTAGGCCGCGCGTAGGGCTTTGAGGATTCTTTGGTTAAAGTCCGGATTCGTGTAGCCCAAAGCCTGAAGAAAGTGCTCAAGTCGCTCCGGTCGCCTGAGTACATCCAAGGCGTTTAAAAGGTTAAGGTACTCTTCGGCACTTTGTGCCGTTCGAGCGGCATCTTTGTACTTGACAAAAAGAGTAACGGCATCTGTTACATCGCTCGGGAAACGGTGATGTCGGCAAAAACGGGCTACTTGGTCTTGCGCTAATCCGGAAAACGCGATGCTCGCACGCACAGTTAAGGGGGCGTTTTCTGTCGCAGCGTAATCCAAGGCGCTTAAGAGGGATTCGGTTACTGGGCTTTCGGCAAAGACGCGAGACAAAAAGCCGCAGTCCTTCAGAATCCGAATCATGCGCGAGGGAGCTTCTTCCATAAGCCCGCGCGAGACCTCGGCCCACACGCGCTCAGAGACTAAGTGGTCGGCTTCACCCGTGGCGACCATGGTCTTTAAGAGAGTCGCTGTTTCCGGAGCCACGGTAAAGTCGGCAAAGCGCGCCGCAAACCGAGCCAGACGCAAAATGCGGACCGGGTCTTCGCAAAAGGCTGGTCCGACATGGCGCAAAATCCGATCGGTCAGGTCCTTCTTGCCGTTAAAGGGATCGATGAGGACGCCTTCGGGAGTCATGGCCATGGCGTTGATGGTTAAATCACGCCGCGCGAGGTCTTCGGTTAGTGTCACGGACGGCGATGCGAAGAATTGAAAACCGTGGTAACCGTGGCCGGATTTACGTTCCGTCCGCGCCAGGGCATACTCTTCGTGTGTTTTCGGGTGCAGAAAGACGGGGAAATCGTGTCCGACCGGAATAAACCCGAGTGAAAGCATCTCTTTCGGACTGGAACCGACGACAACCCAATCCTTGTCCGAAGAGCGCACATCGCGCCCGGACATCCGCATGAGTGCATCACGCACGGCTCCGCCGACCAAGTAAACCTGCATGGGCTACGTTTCCTTACTTTGTAAGGATTGTACTGGGTGCTCGGCAAAGAATGTTTTCAGAGCAACACCGGTTGCCGTGGGCATTTCGGAGACGGCACGAGGCGTTCCTTCGGCAACGATTTGACCGCCGCCGTCGCCCCCTTCCGGCCCTAGGTCAATGACGTAATCGGCTTCGGCAATTAAATCCAAATTGTGTTCAATCACCAGGACTGTGTGCCCGGCATCGGTCAATGCTTGCAGCACATAAATGAGCTTTTGAACGTCGGCCATATGTAGGCCCACCGTCGGCTCATCGAGGATGTAAAGCGTCCGAATCTTTTTATTAGTCCGCCGGGAAGTTTTGGCTTTGGCAAGTTCGAAAACCAGTTTAATGCGTTGAGCTTCTCCCCCGGAAAGCGTCGTCGAAGGTTGTCCGAGTTTTAAGTACCCTAAGCCCACAGATTGCATCATGCGTAGACCTTCGGCCACTTTGGTGTTCGTTTCAAATAGGGGCAAGGCTTCGTCAACGCTCATTTGCAACACGTCGCCGATGGACTTTCCGTACCACAGGGCTGTTAATGTTTCCTCGTCAAAACGCTTTCCGCCGCATGTCGGGCAGGTCATGGCGACATCCGGCAGGAAATTCATCTCGACCATGACTTCGCCGCGCCCGCTACAAGTCGGACACCGCCCGTCCTCGGTGTTAAAGGAAAAGCGTGAGAGCGTCCAGCCGTGTTCTTTGGCGGTGTTCGTGCTCGCAAAAAGCTCGCGAATTTGTGAGAAGAAGCCCACGTAAGTTGCCGGGCACGAACTCGGAGTTTTCCCAATCGGAGTCTGGTCTACTTCCAGAACGCGGTTAACGGAATCCCAACCGGTAATCGCCTTACATCCGAAATGGGCGACAGAATGCGCTCTCGGTGTTTTGCTTAGGCGCATTTTTAGGAGCGGCAACAGGACATCACGGGCCAAGGTGGATTTTCCGGAGCCGGAAACCCCTGTGAGCGCCACGAGTTTTCCGAGCGGAATCTTGGCGGTGATATTTTTCAGATTGTGCTTGACGGCTCCGCTAATTTGCAGAGACAGGTCGCCCTTTCGAATCGGGTGACGCACTTTTCCTGAATGCGGCATCGGGCTTTTCAGGCATTGCCCTGTGATGCTTTCCGGGGCAGCCGTGATATCGGCCAGTGTCCCTTCGCAGACAAGAGCGCCGCCCATACTGCCGGCTCCCGGACCGATATCGACGATGTGTTCGGCATGTCGAATCATGTCCTCGTCGTGCTCGACGACAATGACGGTATTTCCCTTGTTTTTTAAGGCAATCAGACTGTCGATTAGGCGGGCGTTATCGCGAGCGTGAAGGCCGATGGTCGGCTCGTCTAGTACGTAACAGACTCCCTGAAGGCTGTTTCCGATTTGCGAGGCCAAGCGGATGCGCTGCGCTTCACCTCCCGATAGTGTCGGGGCGCCGCGATTGAGCGACAGGTATCCGAGTCCGACTTCGTGCAGAAAGCGAAGGCGCGTGAGGATTTCCTGAACGGCGCCTTGTCCGATGGCTTTTTCGCGACCGGCAAGACGCATGCGGGAAAAGAACGTTAAGCAATCATCGACGCTCATCGAACAGATTTGTCCGATATTGCGTCCTCGGAAAACAAAGGACAGAGCGGCCTTATTCAAGCGCAGACCCTGGCAATCCGGACAGGGCTCTTCGTCACCGTAGTACTGCCCGGAGCCCGCACAGGTCGGACACCAGCCTATGGGGCTGTTGTAGGAAAAAAGGCGTGGATCGGGTTCGGGAATTTCAATCAAACAATCCGGACACATGCGCTTGGTTGTGAAACGCCGGATTCCGCCACGGGGTTCTTCCATCCCGCCGTCGGCGTAGCACCCCCATCGGACGGACACTAACCCTTTCCCGTAAAGAAAAGCTCGGGAAATGGCGCGGCGTAGGAGGGATTCATTTTCCGGGACGGTAACCAGGGTTTGGATGGCAAGGTCTACTTTCGCATCGTCAAAAAAAAGGTGATTGTCAAGGTTTGGAATGTCCTCCCAACTCCCGTTAAAGCATAAACGGGAGGCGCCTGTTTCACGGATGAGGTTTCTCATCAGCGACGGATAAGTCAGGTATCCCAGACTCGACAAGGACAGGGTTAGAGAAATGCGATGTCCTTTGTAGGTATTGAGGATTTCCCGGCAAATCTCTTCTTCGGTTTTCTTGACAACAGCGTCTCCGCACCTCGGGCAATGCGGTGTGCCGAGTTTGGTGAAAAGAAGGCGCAGATAGGGATGAATTTCGGTCATCGTACCGACGGTCGACTTCAGGCCGCCTCGACTCGTGCGCTGCTCGATGGCGACGGTCGGGGCAATCCCGACAATCTGCTCGACATCGGGTTTGGCGGGTGGTTGCACGAGCGAGCGTGCATAGGCATTTAAGCTTTCCAGGTACCGGCGCTGTCCTTCGGAGAAAATAATGCCAAAGGCCAGGGTGGATTTTCCGGAACCGGAAACGCCTGTGACGACCGTCAGTTTTTTCTTCGGAATAACGACATTTAAATCTTTGAGATTGTGTTCGCGCGCTCCGAAAATGCCCATGTCGTCGGATTTGGCCTTGCGCCAAACCGATTGCAAGGAGCGCCCCATGGCCGGCGCGGCAGCAACACGACTCGCGGCATCGGACAGGTCGGCCATTGAGGCGCTCGGATCTTGAAGCGCTTTTCGGTAGGCGGCCAGGGCTTTGGCCGTGTAGGTTGTTTTACGCGCAAGTCCGTCGGGAGTTCCGGCAGCAACAAGCTGTCCGCCCTTGTCTCCGCCGTCCGGACCTAAATCGATGACCCAGTCACTCGCGTTGATGACATCCAAATTGTGCTCAATCAGGATGACGGTTGCGCCGCCGTCGACAAGACGGCGGAGGGAAGTCAGGAGTTTGGCGATGTCATCGAAATGCAGTCCCGTTGTCGGTTCATCGAGAACAAAAACGTGGCCGGCCACCGATAGGAGTGAATTGGCTCCGGCCAAGGATTCGGCAAGCTTTAAGCGTTGCGACTCTCCGCCTGAAAGCGTCGGAAGCGGTTGTCCGAGCCGGACGTAATCCAGACCGACGTCTTTTAAGGCATTAAGGCGGTTACAGATGTCTCGGTGATTCTTAAAGTACTCCAGAGCCTGCGAGACGGTCATGTCCAGGACGTCGGCAATCGATACGTCGTGTTGACCGTCTAGGTTAATGGTTACCTCGAGAACTTCCGGACGGTAGCGTTTCCCGTTGCAGTTCGGACACTTCAGATAAATGTCGCTTAAAAACTGCATTTCGACGTGCTCGAATCCCGTACCCTGACAGGTCGGGCATTGCCCGAGTACGGAGTTAAAGCTAAAGAAGCCGGCGCTGTAATTATTGGCACGCGCTTTCGGGGCAGCAGCAAAAATCTTTCGAATGGCGTCGAAGGCGCCGATATATAGGACCGGAGTCGAGCGCGTTGTGGCCGAAACGGCACTTTGATCAATTAAGTGAATGTCTCGGAGGTCTTCGCACCCGAAAATCTTCGCATCGGGAACGGAGGTAACGACCTTCCCGAAATGCCGTTGCAAGAGCGGCACGAGGGTATCGATGATGAGCGAGGATTTCCCCGATCCGGAAACGCCGGTGACGGTCGTCAGATACCCGATGGGAAACCGAACCGTGACGTTGCGTAGGTTGTGCTCGCAGGCATCGGCCACTTCAAGCCAACGGGTTTGAGTGGTCGGGGTTTTACGCGTCAAGCCGGCATTGGGACGGCGCCGCCCGCTCAAATACGCTCCCGTGAGCGTATCGGAATGACAGAGTCCTTCCGGTGTTCCGTCAAAGACGATTTGCCCGCCTTTTTCACCGGCTCCCGGTCCCATATCGACGATGCGGTCGGCGGCGAGCATTACTTGCGGATCGTGTTCGACGACAACGAGGGTGTTGCCGGCATCGCGAAGACGCCGCAAGATTCCGTTGACGCGGTCCATGTCGCGCGGATGTAAGCCGACTGACGGCTCGTCGAGAACAAAGAGAGTGTCGACAAGGTTCGTTCCGAGGGCCGTGGTTAGATTGACGCGTTGCACTTCGCCGCCTGAGAGCGTGCGACTTTGTCGGTCGAGCGTGAGGTATCCGACACCGACATCCGTTAAATAATTGAGGCGCGCTAAGGCCTGTTCGAGCACAAGACGCCCCGGCTCATCGAGGACTTCTTCCCGAATCACCTGCAAGAAAGCAATGAGCGAGGTAATCGGAAGGAGCATCAAGTCGTGTAGTGTCAATCCGGGAATCGAATCAATGACCTTGCGGATTCCCGGCGCATCGCTCGAGATAAATCGTGAGCGACCGGCAAGAGCGACGTCGGCTGCAGCTCGGCTTCCGACGCGCCACAAGAGGGCATCGGGTTTTAGTCGGGCACCTCCGCACGCAGGACACGTGACATAGGTCCGATAGTGCATCAAAAGCATGCGGGCCGTAAAGGTGTATTTGGCTTTGTCCGCAATGTAATCAAAAAAGCGCCGAATTCCGTACCACCGAGGCCGGTTGCCCGAGCTCCGGTTTGCATCACCGTTCCAAACCCAGTGTTTTTGCTCTTCGGTCAGATGGCAATACGGAATATCCGTCGGAATGCCGGCTCTTTGTGCGCAGTCCATCAGTTCGTCATAGCAATCTGTGTAGGCACTGCCTTTTCCCCACGGTTTGATGCAGTGTTCGCTAAGAGATTTGTTCGCGTCGGGGATTACGAGGGCTTCATCGATATCGATGGTGCGCCCGAATCCGTGGCACACAGGACATGCCCCGAGCGGAGAGTTAAAGCTAAAGGTCGAATTCGTTGCATCGGCATAGGCAATGTCGCAGGTAGCACATTTAAGGCCTTCGGCATACGGCCAGATTGCTTCTTGCCCGTCGTCACCAAGGACGTGGACGACAAACTTTCCGGCAAACGCGCCTCTGCCGCTTTTAAGGGCCGTCTGCACGGCCTCAAGCCCGCGAGAAAGATCGGTTTTGGAGACACGGAATCGATCGACCACAACGGAAAGAATCGTTCCCTCGAGCGTTTGGCGCTCGGTGTGGATTCGTGTAAAGCCTCGGGCAGCTAGACCGTTGACGGCCAGTTCGCGGTTAAAATTTTTCGGGACCAGAACGTCAAACGTGATGACAAGACGAGGGTCGGAAGCGACGGTTGCCCGGGAGCAAATGTCCGCCCACATGTCCATCGGTGTCATGCGACGCACGGGTTGTCCGCACTGCCGGCAAAATAGGTGAGCTTCCTTTTCAAATAGGAGCTTGATGTAGTCATTGAGTTCGGTCATCGTCCCGACGGTTGAGCGCGACGTGCGAACACTGTTACTTTGATTGATGGCAATGGCCGGCGGAACGCCCTCAATGCTGTCGACATCGGGTCTGTCACACTTGTCGAGGAATTGACGCGCGTAGGAACTGAATGTTTCCACATACAGGCGCTGCCCTTCGCTATAAAGCGTGTCGAAGGCAAGAGAACTCTTACCCGATCCGGAAGGTCCGGTAATGACGGTCCACGTATTCGTCTTAATGTCCAGATTAATGTTTTTTAAATTGTTTTGTCTGGCACCGCGAATGCGGATATTTTCAGAAGCTTTTGTCATGAATCAGCAACCGGGTTTTGCCCAGCACGGGCAGGGTTCTTGAAATAAACGCCTGTCGCTTAGACGCAAAGCGGAAAGAGCGCCTCCCCACAGACACCCCGTGTCAACGGCAATCGTGTCGGGTCGAATCACGAGTCCGAGCATGGACCAGTGTCCGAAACAGACGGTCTTTTGAACAAGACGAGGAAACTCGAACCAAGGACGGTACCCGGAAGGCATCTTTGCAATACCTTCGCGAATCGAATAGTCCGGCGTACCGTCGGGCTTTAAAAATCGCATACGCGTAAGGCCGTTCAAAATACCGCGAAGACGCGCGTCTCCCGTAAGGTCGTCCCGGAAAACGTCGGCGCCGTACATATTTTCCAGGGTGTGTTTCCAGGTGTCGGCGCGCAAGCTTTCTTGCACTTCCGAAGCTAACGCTCGAGCCTTTCCCAGTGACCACTTGGGCGGAATTCCGGCGTGGACGAAAACCGTGTCTTGTGTTTCGATTAGAAGCTGTCTAGCTCGCAACCAGTCAATAAGCTCGTCTCGGTCAGGCGCGGTCAGGATGTCATTTAAGGTATCTTTTTTGGGACACGGCTTTCCTGTGGCAACCAAGGCCAAAAGGTGCAAATCGTGGTTCCCGAGAATCGATTGCGCGCGTCCGGCATCACACAGTTCTTTGACGCGGCGCAGCGTCAGGAGCGACTGAGGTCCGCGGTTAACCAAATCGCCGAGGAAAACTAATGGCGCATCTTCGGGAAGTTGTTCCAGAAGACCGGTCAGACTTTCGTAGCAGCCCTGCAAGTCGCCGATAGCAATACACTGGGTTTGAGAAGACATCGCTAAAAACCAAGGAAAGGCAGGCAATCAGCCTGTCGGGAACCGAGCGGACAATGGTAAACTCAGTCCGATATGTTCCTGAAAAAACGGTCTCGGAAAAAAGACGTACTCGAAAAAAAATGAAGCGTCATTTTCCGAAAGCCAAAAAAACATTTTATCTGAGTTGCATCGATTTGACAGGGGGAAATTCTTGTGAAAACGGTTCGCAAAGTTGTGTTTCCGGTTGCCGGTCTCGGCACGCGATTTTTGCCGGCTACCAAAGCCATGCCTAAGGAAATGCTCCCTGTCGTCGACAAGCCCTTGATTCAGTACGCCGTCGAAGAGGCCGTCAGGGCCGGTGTGACGGAGATGATTTTTATCACGGGAAAAACGAAGCGGTCGATTGAAGATCACTTTGACCACAATGCGGAGTTAGAGTGGGAGCTCGAACAAAAGGGCAAAAACGAACTTCTTGAGATTGTCCGGAGCATTGCGCCCTCGAACGTGCACTTCGTTTACACGCGGCAACCCGATCCTTTAGGTCTCGGTCATGCGGTTTTATGTGCGGAGCCCGTTGTCGGTAAGGAACCCTTCGGCGTGA
Source organism: uncultured Sutterella sp. (assembly GCA_900544335.1). Lineage (GTDB taxonomy): Bacteria > Pseudomonadota > Gammaproteobacteria > Burkholderiales > Burkholderiaceae_F > Duodenibacillus. The sequence goes on along the minus strand of UQUS01000018.1, from coordinate 19,070 downwards.
TTTTGGCCGATGACTTAATCGATGCCGAGGCCCCTGTTATCGGCCAACTGATTGAGGCGCGCGAAAACGTCGGCGGCGGCAATATTTTGGCTGTTCGCAATGTAAAGCGTTCCGATACCAATAAGTACGGTATCGTCGGCGTCGATGACGAGCAGGCAACGACAAGTCGCGTGGGGGTTATGGTTGAAAAACCGGCCCCGGAGAAGGCGCCTTCGACACTGGCGGTTATCGGACGATATGTGCTCGAGCCTGAGATTTTCAAAGTGCTTAAAAGCGTACAAAAAGGGGCGGGCGGAGAAATCCAACTGACCGATGCCATTGCCGCAACGTTAGGGGAGAAGAAAACGTATGCCCATCGCTTTGACGGGCTGCGATTTGATTGCGGTGACAAGCAGGGGTTCTTAGACGCGACGGTGCATTTCGCGCGCCGCGCCGGGTATACGATTCGTTAGATTGTCAACGGCGGATTTTTTTCAGCAAGGCCGTCGTCGAACGATTAAATTCGAAGGCAACGGTGACGGTCTTGGCGCCCCAGGTTGCCGCAAGACGCGCCTCGGGTAAATCTTCAATTCGGTAGTCGCCGCCCTTGACGTAGATATCCGGCCGCGCACGGTCGATGACCTTAAGCGGCACTTTCTCATCAAAAATCACCACTAAGTCCACGCTCTGTAACGCAGCTAAGACAGCAGCCCTATCTGCTTGCGTATTAATCGGCCTGTCAGGGCCTTTGCCGAGCAAGCGCACCGAAGCATCGGAATTGACAGCGACGATAAGGCTCTTGCCGAGGGCGCGGGCTTGTGCCAGATATGTCACGTGTCCGCGGTGCAAAACATCGAAAACACCGTTTGTCATCACAATCGGGTGCGGCAATGCACCGGCGCGCTCTTTTAAGGCCTCGTAGGAGACGATTTTGTTTTCAAATAACGGGGGAGGGAGATGTTTTGCCATGGCTAATCCTTTTTTGCGCCATTGTAACGAGACAGCATCGAATCAGCTGTCTGGAATCTTAAGGGAGCAGGTCATGCTCATGGCGACCGAACTCGGAAAGACAATCCAAGCGCACATAGATGAAACGGGGGATGAGCGTTGCACAAGTCATTGTGCAATCTTTCCGAGACGGGACAGGAGCCTTTGTCACAGGAAAAGTATTTTTTCAGTTGTCGGTCTTGATTTTTTCCAATCGACGCTTTATAGTTCCGATTCCTTTTTGGGGGTTTAGCTCAGCTGGGAGAGCGCTTGCATGGCATGCAAGAGGTCAGCGGTTCGATCCCGCTAACCTCCACCAAATTTAAGGTCCCTATCGTCTAGAGGCCTAGGACACAACCCTTTCACGGTTGGTACAGCGGTTCGAATCCGCTTAGGGACGCCAACGTTGAAGAAACCGGAGCCTGAAAAAGTCTTCGGTTTTTTTTCGGCGTTTACAGGCTCATGCAGCCGAGCCGAACCTGCATTTTTTCCTGACGGCTGTTTCTTCCAAGATGCCAGACGGAAAAGGCGCAGGCCGCACCTCGGAGCGTTGTGCCTATTAAGAGAAGTATTTCTCGTGACCTATGCAAAGGAAACGTCATGGACAACCCGTCTTTTGATCGATTTAATGACAAGCCGCCGCGTCGCGACCGTCGTGACCGGGATTTTTCCCGTTTGGACCGTCGGGATGACCGTTTCGGCTCCAAGCCGTACCGTCCCTACTCGGAAGATCGCTTTTCCGACCGCGGTGACCGTTTCGGGGGTTCGCGCGACCGGTTTGATGACCGTCGCAACGGATACCGAGAGGCCGGTCAGGATGACCGTCGTCATGGGTACGGTGATTCGAAAGGGCGGTTTTCCCGTCCGCCGCGTCGCGACTTCTCCGGTCAGTCCGGACCGCGTGCGCGCGCTTTCGATCGGCGTCGCTATACCGACCACGTCGCTTTCGTGAAGACGGCAACCGTGCGGTTAGATCCCGATGTCGCAGAGTTTTTCCATTCGGCAAAGGCGGTGAACGAAGCGCTTCGCGGCATTCTGGCTTTAACAAAACTCGTGAGTTCGGAAAAGACACCGGAACCGCAAGAGAACCGCTTCGAAGAAAAGGAGCAAGAGACAGCAACCGAAAGCGCGATGCCTGAGGAAAAAGGCGACGAGACGGCCGGCGAGACACCGGCTCCCGATACGCCGTAACGTCAGGCACAAGCCTTGGTAGGGAAGACTCATTTCCAATCAAGACCTCGTGCCGAAGCGTTGAGCCAAGAGGCAAACAAGCGTTCGTTTTGTGTTGTTTTCGTTTAATTTTTTAATTGACAACACATCGGGTGCGTGTCATAATGCGCACCTTTCCACGCAAGTGAGAAACGCGCGGGCGTTATCAAACGACCGCATTTCTTAGAACAAAAAGGCTTCGTCAACCGGATTTCCGGGCGCGGGGCGATGCGAGGTATATACATGTACGCAATTATCAAGTCCGGCGGAAAGCAGTATCGCGTCTCTGTCGGAGAAAGTTTGAAGGTCGAGACGATTGCCGCCGACGTCGGTGCGCAGGTTGTCTTGGGTGAGGTTCTCGCCGTGAGCGATGATTCCGGTCTTAAGGTCGGAACGCCGTTGGTGGCGGGAGCGCAAGTTGTCGCAACGGTCCTTTCTCACGGCCGTGCCGACAAGGTTCGAATTTTCAAGTTCCGTCGTCGTAAGCACTCGATGAAGAGCGCCGGCCATCGTCAGAACTATACCGAGTTGAAGATTGACGAGATTAAGACGGCTTAATTCTTAAACGTCAGCTAAGAGGATAAGACAAAATGGCACATAAGAAAGGTGGCGGTTCTACCCGCAACGGTCGCGATTCCCAGGCTCAGCGTTTGGGTGTCAAGGTTTTCGGCAACTCTATGGTGACTGCCGGTAATATTATTGTTCGTCAGCGCGGCACGCAGTTCCATGCCGGTGACAACGTCGGCATGGGTCGTGATCATACGTTGTTCGCTAAGGTTGACGGAACGGTTGCTTTTGAGGTCAAAGGCAAGCGTAATCATCAGTTTGTGAAGGTTGTTCCGGTCGCGGGTTAATTTCCGCGCGACGATTCCTTCATAAACGCAAAGAAGCCCCGCGCGCCTGTCTTGGTATGGCAAGGCAGAGACGACACGGGGCTTTTTCTATCTTTTTTAAAAGGGACCGACGTGAAATTCGTTGATGAAGCCAGAATTGAAGTCCAGGGCGGTAACGGGGGTAACGGAGCCGCTAGTTTTCGCCGGGAAAAATTCATTCCGAAGGGAGGCCCGGACGGCGGAGACGGCGGTCGCGGAGGATCGGTTTACGCTGTAGCGGACCGAAACCTCAATACATTGATTGATTACCGGTACGCGCGCAAGTTCTTTGCCAAAAACGGAGAGAACGGACGCGGAGCCGATTGCTTCGGTGCCGGTGCTCCCGATATCGTTTTAAAGGTACCGGTCGGAACCCTCATTGTCGACGAGACAACGGGCGAGACAGTTGCAGACTTAACCAAGCACGGCAGCCGAGCGCTTCTTGCGGCCGGCGGCAAAGGGGGTCTCGGCAATCTGCACTTTAAATCGAGTACCAACCGGGCACCGCGCCAGGCTACAAAGGGCGAGGCAGGACAGTATCGTCAATTGCACCTGGAGTTGAAGGTTTTAGCCGATGTGGGGCTCCTCGGGATGCCTAACGCCGGAAAGTCCACCTTTATCAGTGCTGTTTCCAATGCGCGCCCGAAGGTTGCCGACTATCCCTTTACGACGCTTGTGCCGCACCTCGGAGTTGTCCGCATCGGTGCCGAACAAAGTTTCGTGATTGCCGATATCCCGGGATTGGTTGAAGGGGCCAGTGAAGGCGCCGGCCTCGGCCACTTGTTTTTAAGGCACCTGTCTCGTACGAGTCTTTTGCTCCACATTATCGATTGCGCGCCGTTAGACCCGGAGGTCGATCCCGCCGCTCAGGCTCGAGCCTTGGTTCGTGAGCTTGAAAAGTACAACCCGGAATTGGCAGCCAAGCCGCGTTGGGTGGTTTTAAACAAAGTCGATTTGCTTGGCGAGGATGAGAGAGCCCGGCGTATCAAGGCATTAAAAGAGGCCTTAGCTTCCGACGGACGGCCTTTCTTTGTGATGAGTGCGGCAACGCGCGAAGGAACTCAGGAATTAATTAACGCGATTGCCACGCATTTGGATAGTGCACGCAGGAAGGCTCGGGAGCAAGAAGAAACGCTTCATGAAGACGTCCGATTTTCTCGTAACGAAGAAACCAACGGAGAGGAACATGTCTGAATCCGTACTCAAACAGGCGCGACGCATTGTCGTTAAAGTCGGCAGTGCTCTTGTGACGAACGACGGTCGGGGGCTGGACCGCAAGGCTGTTTCCAACTGGGCGCGGCAAATTGCGACGTTGCAAAAAAGCGGCAAGGAAGTGATTTTTGTCAGTTCCGGTGCCATTGCCGAGGGCGTTTTGCGCTTAGGGTGGGATAAACGCCCGAGCGCGGTCTCTCAATTGCAAGCGGCAGCGGCCGTCGGTCAGATGGGATTGGCTCAGGCCTATGAAGAAAGTTTTTCCGCCTACGGCGTTAAAACCGCTCAAATTCTTTTGACGCATGCGGACTTAGCTGACCGCGAACGGTATTTAAATGCCCGTTCGACCTTGACGGAATTAACAGCGCTCGGCGTTGTTCCGGTCATTAACGAAAACGATACGGTCGTTACCGACGAAATTAAGGTCGGGGACAACGACACACTCGGCGCACTCGTCACGAATTTAATTCTTGCCGACGTTCTTGTAATTTTGACCGATCAGAAAGGGCTTTTTTCGGCCGATCCGCGCAAAGATCCGACGGCAACGTTTATTGCCAGAGCGCGGGCCGGCGACCCGGCGTTGGAAAAAATGGCCGGGGGTGCTGCCAGTGCTCTTTCCAAAGGCGGCATGATTACCAAGGTGCTTGCTGCTAAACGCGCCGCTCGCTCGGGAGCCGCGACGGTGATTGTCTCGGGTCGTGAACCCGATGTGCTGATTCGCTTGGCCTTAGGAGAAGCAATCGGAACGGAACTTGTCAGCGACGCTGTGCCGATGCACGCTCGGGAAAAGTGGATTGCCGATCACCTAAGAAGCGATGGGGCGGTTTGCATCGATGAGGGCGCCCAAAGAGCGCTGACAGAACGCCATACCAGTTTGCTCCCGGTCGGCATCAAGACCGTTTACGGAGAGTTTTTGCGCGGGGATGTGGTTTCGTGTTTAAACGAATCCGGAAAAGAAATTGCCCGCGGGATTGTCAACTACTCGTCCGGCGAAGTGCGTCAAATTGCCGGCTTGCAGTCCGAAGAACTCGGGAGCGTTCTCGGCATCGTGGGTCACCCCGAGGTCATTCACAAAGATAACTTGGTGCTCGTTTCCTAAGAGCCGCCTGCGTACCCGTTTTGCCGCCACGCCTCGAAAACCGTGACGGCAACGGCGTTACTTAAATTCAGGGACCGGTTGCCAGGAATCATCGGCAATCGAATCCGTTGCTCGGCGGGGAAAGAATTGCAAATGGCATCGGGTAGCCCGTGACCTTCGCTTCCGAAAATCAGCCAATCGCCCGGGAGAAATGCGGCTTTAGAAAAGATTCCCGATCCTTTGGTCGTCATGGCAAACATACGGCGGCTGTCGGGATTGGCTTTCTCAAGGAAGTCTTCCCAACTCTTGTAGACCGTCATAAGCGTCATTTCGTGATAGTCCAGACCGGCACGAATCAGGTGTTTGTCGTCGATACTGAACCCTAAAGGCTCGACAAGATGCAATTGGCATCCTGTATTGGCACAAAGACGAATGATATTTCCCGTATTCGGCGGGATTTCCGGGTACACAAGAACAACGTGAAACATGGTTATTTTTTCTCATCCCGAGAGGGCTCGCGGAGCATGCTCTCGCGCATCTTCGCCAGTGCCTTCTTTTCAATTTGACGGACGCGCTCGGAGGAGACGCCGAGTTCATCGGCCAGTTCCTGCAACGTCATCGGTGCCGTATTGCCGTCGGCATCTTCGGCAAGCCAACGTGCCGCGATGACTCGGCGCGAACGCGGATCCAGTTCTTTTAACGCCTCGCGCAATTTGGCTTTGGTGTGCGCTTCGGTGTCTTTTTGTTCGACGTCCTCAAGCGGAGTCGGTTCTTCGGAGGCTAAGTAATCAATCGGGGCAAAACTGTTTCCTTCTTCGTTTTCGCTATCAGACCCTTCCATTGATAGGTCCGCGCCTCCCATGCGCTTTTCCATCTCGAGCACTTCGTCGGGTTTGACGTCAAGAGCTTGGGCGATGTGTTCGGCCTCGGGCTTTGTGAGCGACTTGTCGCTTTCTTTCATCTGGCGCAGGTTAAAAAAGAGTTTGCGCTGATTTTTCGTGGTCGCCACTTTCACCAAGCGCCAGTTGCGAATGACGTAATCTTGAATTTCCGAACGAATCCAGTGAACGGCAAACGTCATAAGCCGAACGCCCTTGTCCGGATCGAAGTGTTTGACGGCTTTCATCAGACCGATATTGCCTTCCTGAATGAGGTCGGCATGCGGAAGGCCGTACCCTAAATAGCCGCGAGCCACGGAAACCACGAGTCGCAGGTGGCTGAAAATGAGTTTTTGAGCCGCCGTCAGGTCGTTTTTGTCGCGCAGTTGAACGGCCAGGGTATGCTCTTCTTGCGCACTTAAAACCGGAGCGGCATTGGCCGCACGAATATAGGCGTCGATATCGCCCAAGCTCGGCGGAAGCAGGGCCGGGACGTTGGACTTGTAAGGGACAAGAGCAGCGCCGGATTTACGCTCGGGACTTTGAATGTCATTACTGGACGCTTGGGCGGAAATAGGCTCGACTGAACTCATAGTGGAGAAACTGTAACACGCTCCGGGGGAACTGAAAACGATAGGCACCGGAAAATCGTATCAGTTTGTTTTGCATTCCTTGCGTATGGCTGCCGAGGCGGCTAGGTTTCCGATAATCGCCCCGAGACAGGCGGCGGCTAAGACATAAACGGCGCACCAGTTCGCAGCCGGCAGTGCCAGATGTAGGGTCACGGAATACAGAGCGGCAAAATTGGCCACGGGTTCGGCTAAAAGCGCAATGGCAAGGCGAGTTAAGCCCAAACTGAAAAGAGCCGAGCAGCCGAGTGTGATAAATCCGCGCCAGATGTACGGGCGCTTGATAAAGCTCGGATAGGCGCCGAATAGATGGAGAGCACGAATTTCGGCCACTTGCGCGATTGTCGTTAAGCGCACGGAGGCGGCAATGACCAAAAGAACCAGAATGCAGACGATGGTGCCCAAAATGCCGGCTACGATGGTTACCGCTTTGATAAGAGCGCCTACGTGCAATGCCCACGTGTCGTCATAGGCAACCGAGTCGACTTCCGAGAGTTTTTCAATATTCCCGGCCAACGTGCGAATCTGATCGCGCGTGGCGGTTTTTTTACACGTCGCCACAATTAAATCCGGCAAGGGATTGGCTTTAGATTGCCGGGTTTTAATGCCGAGACTGGCGTTAACGGACGCCAGAGCTTCGGCTTTCGGGATAATCCGAATGTGGTCGATAATCGGAGAGGATTCGATTTTCTGCGCCAATTGCTGAACGGTTTTCTCGCCGGCACTGCGCTGGGCAAAGACCGTGATTTCGGTCACAAGCGGGACGGACACAATCGGTTGCGAGAGAGACCAAGCCAGAGTGCCGAGGAAAAACGGGATGGTTAGGGTAAAACCGGCGAGCGATAGGGCCAGAAAAAACTGACCGAAAGCGCCGAAAATGCCGCTCATAGTTCGCGAGAAAGCCCATCGCCAAGCAGAAAAAAGCCTCATCGCACGTCTCCGAGCCCTAATTGAATCGGGCGACAGGGCACGGAACTCGGTGAGAGCTCCAAGTGCGAGGCAACGATAACGGCCACACCGTACCGAGAAAAGTCCGCGAGTAGGTCCATGAGTTTTTGGGCGTTATCCACGTCCAAATTGGCAGCCGGTTCATCGGCTAGAATCAAAACGGGGTGGTTGACAACGGCCCGGGCCAGGCAGGCTTGCTGTTTCTCACCGGCCGAAAGCTTGGCCGGCAGCAGTGGCGCAAGCGGGAGAATGCCGCAACGCTCCAAGGCGGCTAAGGCTCGTTTTTTTGCTTCGTGAAACGATTCGTCGGCAGCAATGGCCGGCAGCATGACGTTTTCGAGCACGGTGCGATCTTCTAAAAGAAGACCGCCCTGAATCATGATGCCCATCGTGCGGCGTAACCACAGACGCTGTCGCGGGGTAAAGTCGTTAATGAGTTCACCGGCTACAAGGACCTTACCCGAGGTCGGTGTCATCAGTCCGGCCACCAGGCGCAAGGCCAAGGACTTTCCGGACCCCGTCGGGCCGTGCAGGCAAACAAACTCGCCGCGCGTGACGTTAAAGGTCAGCGGCGGAATCGGGCGAACGTCGGGAAATTCACAGACGGCGTTCACAAGTTCCACAAGCGGCGCATTAATCACGGTATCAGCCTCGCTCAATGCCTAAAAGGGCATCGGCATAAGAGTGTGCCTGAAACGGTTGCAAGTCATCGATTTGTTCGCCCACACCGATAAAGTAAATCGGAAGCGGCTTTTGACGGTTTTGCTCGGCAATGGCGACAAGAACGCCGCCTTTGGCCGAACCGTCGAGTTTTGTGACGATTAGTCCCGTAAGGTCCGCCGCCTGATCAAACGCCGTGACCTGCGTTAAGGCATTCTGACCGGTCGTGCCGTCCACGACGAGAAGGACTTCGTGCGGGGCACCTGTCATGGCTTTGCCGGCGGCGCGTCGTACACGCGCGAGTTCTGCCATCAAATGGGTCTGTGTCGGCAAGCGTCCTGCCGTATCAACGATGATGACATCGGTACCGCGAGCCCGTGCGGCAGCAATGGCATCAAAAGCCACGGCGGCCGGGTCGCCCCCGGTTTGGGCAATGACATCGATTTTGTTGCGCTCGGCCCAGATATCGAGTTGCTCGCGTGCCGCTGCACGGAACGTGTCGCCGGCTGCTAAAAGGACGGTTTTCCCTTGGGAAGCGAACCATTTGGCGATTTTTCCGATACTGGTGGTTTTACCGGCACCGTTCACGCCCACCATCATAAGAACCAAGGGTTTGGCCGTGTCGGTCTGAAGGGTTTTCTCTACGCTTGCAAGTCGCGCGGCGATTTCATCGCGAAGGGCGAGTTTGACTTGTTCGGGGGTCCGTAGACCCTGAAGTTTTACGGTATCTCTCAGACGCTTTAAGATGTCCGTCGTCGTGCGAATGCCGACATCGGCGGCGATGAGCGTTTCTTCGAGTTCCTCGAAAAATGCCTCGTCAATCACGGCGCCGGAAAATAGACCGGCCAGTTGAATCCGAGACCGTTCAAGACCTTGTTTTAAGTGTGAAAAAAAACTCATTGGTAAGCCGATGAAAAAAACCGCGAGAAAAAATTCAAGCGCTAGTTTAGCAACAGCGAGGAGAGCAGGGGGCATCGTCCGTATCGTGGGCGGAGACTATAAGAGAACGCCGCTTAAGGTGGAGGATTTTGTCGGCTTGCGCCCGACGCCCGAGCGCGTTCGCGAGACGGTTTTTGACTGGATAGCGCACCTGATCGGGGGATGTGCCGGGCACTCGTTTTGCGACATGTTTGCCGGAAGCGGGGCGCTCGGTCTTGAGGCGGCTAGTCGCGGGGGCGATAAAGTCGTCTCAATCGATAAGAACCGAGCCTGCACGAAGGCCATTGCCGGTCTTGTTCAAAAACTCGGAGCTACTTCTTGCGTTCAGGTCGTGTGTGCCGATGCGATACAGTATCTGGAAAAGACCGAGGAACTCTTTGATGTGATTTTCATCGATCCCCCGTTTGCCACGTGCTTGCAGCTGAAGGCTGCCGGCGCGGCTCGGGCACGCTTGCGCAAAGGAGGGCTAATCTACGTCGAAAGCGATAAATCCATTTCGGAGGCTGATTTTCAGGCGCTCGGATTATCCATTTTGCGTCAGGGAAAAGCCGGACAGGTGCATTTTTTTGTCCTCAAGGCGGATTTTCCGTAGAATGCCCCAATACTGACCGGAAACGGGGTTGATATGACCTGTGCGGTATTTCCCGGGACCTTCGATCCGATGACCCTGGGACATATGGATATTGTTCGTCGGGCGGCCGACATTTTCGATACGGTGATTGTTGCCGTAGCCGAGAGTGCCGCGAAAAACCCGCTCTTGACCCTTAAAGAGCGTGTGGATTTGGCCCGAGAGTTGACAGAGGGTATGCCGGGCGTATCGGTCGAAGGCTTTTCCGGCCTTTTGAGTGATTTTGTTGTAAATCGTGGGGCATCCGTCGTTGTTCGCGGCATGCGTCCTGTGGGTGATTTTGCCAATGAGTACCAGATGGCGGCGACAAACCGTCTTCTGATGCCCGGAGTGGAGACGGTATTTCTGATGCCCTCTGCTCAATATCAGTTCGTTAAGGGCTCCCTGGTTCGGGAGATAGTCAGAATGGGAGGCAGTGTGTCGGCCTTTGTTGCGCCGGCCGCGACCAAAGCACTCGCGGCCAAACTTCGTACACGGGATTAGTCGGTTTCCGACGTCCCGACCTTTTGACTTACCTATTTAAAGAGAATCAAAAATGCAACCTTATGATGCACAATGGTTATCCATTGTTCCGCCGATTGTCGCTATCGGCTTAGCCTTGATTACAAAGGAAGTTTTTTCCAGCTTGTTCATCGGCATTTTGACCGGCACGCTTATTTACGCGTGCGGCACGGGTGCCAACATTGTGATGGGAACACTCGAGACTGCCTTCAAACTCATGGGCGCCAAGCTCGACTTTGACATCATTATTTTCTGCTCCCTGCTCGGAGCGCTGGTTTATATTCTGAATATGTCGGGCGGCACGATGGCCTACGGCAGAGTCGCGGCCCGAGCCATTAAGTCGCGTCGCTCGTCTCTGATGTCGACAAGCGGTCTGGGTCTTGCGATTTTCATCGACGACTACTTTAGTTGCCTGACAGTGGGCACGGTGATGCGCCCGATGACGGATTTATATAGAGTCAGCCGCGAAAAGTTAGCCTACATTATCGATGCCACAGCCGCTCCTCTTTGCATTATTGCTCCGATTTCTTCGTGGGCGGCTGCCGTCGGATCGTCCTTAAAGAGCACGGGCGCCTTTGACAACGAACTCGGCGCCTTCGTTGCGACGATTCCGTGGAACTTTTACGCCCTCCTTTCGTTACTGATGGTTTGGATGCTTTGCATCAGTAACCGCGATTACGGTCCTATGCGTAAGGCCGAATTGCGGGCGGCGCGAGGCGAGATTTCGGAAGGAAAGATTCAGGAATCAAATATTAAGGTCAGCCCGAAGGGCACCCCTTGGGACATGATTATTCCCTTGGCCGGTTTGATTGTTTTTGCCGTGCTCGGATTGATGTATTCGGGCGGTTACTGGGGCACCGAAGCGCCCTACCGCGGATCGTTTACGGCGGCCTTGGGAAATAGCTCGGCCTCTCCCTCGCTTGTTTGGGCCAGTTTCGGTGCCTTGGTTGTGGCGTTTGTCATGTACATTCCGCGTAAACTCGTGACTTTTTCTGAGTTTATGAACGGCATTGTCGAAGGCATTCGTCTGATGCTTCCGGCGAACCTGATTCTGATCTTGGCCTGGACGCTTTCCGGTGTTTGCCGTGATCTACTTTGCACGCCGCAGTTCGTGCAGTCGGTTGTGTTGCACACGGGTATGAGCGCGATGTTCCTGCCGTTCTTTATCTTCCTGATTGCCGCCTTCCTGTCGTTCTCGACGGGTACGGCTTGGGGTACGTTCGGCATCCTCATCCCGATTGTTGTTCCGATTATCGTCGCCTTAGACCCGAGTCTGACGACCGTGGCGCTCTCGGCCACCTTGGCCGGTTCCGTGTTCGGCGATCACTGCTCACCGATTTCGGATACGACAATTTTGGCTTCGGCCGGTGCCGGGTGTAGCCACATAGCTCATGTCACGACGCAATTGCCGTATGCCCTGACGGTTGCGGCCTGTGCGGCCATCGGATACCTTGTGGCCGGAATGACGAGCGGATCGCTGATTTTGAGTTTCGGCGCGGCTGCCGGGACACTCGTGGTTGGGTTGCTGATTTTCCACGCACGTTCGGAGCGACTTGAACCTGACGCCAACCTGTAAAGAGTTTTCGGTCGAAAAAATCGCGCTGATGGGGTCAAATCGGCGCGATTTCTCTTTTAACGAAGACTGAAAATTATTAGAATCGTGAAAACTCTCCACAAGTCGCCAGAAGCATGATTCTTCGCCGCAGTTTCCTTGATGAACTCGCCAATAGTGCCGGCGGGGTCTTTACCGTGATCTTTTCGATTGTTTTGACAGTCGGACTGGTCGGGGTTTTGCACGAGACGGCAGGCGGCAGTTACGACTCTTCGTCCGTTTTGGAGATTACGCTTTATACGGGGCTGGCTAACTTGGCCCCTCTCATGACGGCCTCTCTTTTTATTGCCGTTTTAATCACGTTAATCCGCGCCTGGCAAGATAATGAGATGATTGTGTGGTTCTCGGCGGGCGGACGCAGTTTGCTCGACTGGGTCGGACCGGTTTTAAAGTTTGTTTTCCCTTTTGCCGTTCTCGTGGCGGTTCTGTCGCTTTCAGTTAGTCCCTGGGCCAAGGCTCAGATGGAGCAAAGTGCCCGAGAGTTTCAGCAGCGCGACGATGTCAGTCGCATTGCTCCGGGGCGCTTTATCGAAACGAACGGCGGGCAGCGTGTCTTTTTTATCGAAGAAGTTTCCGAGGATGGCAACCGCGTCAAAAACGTCTTTATGAGCATCCGCGAGGAGGACAAAGAGACGATTGTTCGTGCTCAGTCCGGCGAAATTAAGCGCAACGCGCTCGGAGATCGTTTCGCGGTTTTATATAACGGGAAACGCTACGACACGGGTGGCGGCTCGGATGCGTCCTGGCGCGTCATTGAATTTAAGACCTACGAATTGCGCTTAGATACCAAGACCGGTCCCATCACCGGCTCGTCCGATGTCGATCAGGTACCGATTCAGACACTCATGGAAATGGATGCGGCGCGTGCCAAAGGGCAGATGCTTTGGCGTTTTACCTGGCCCCTTGCTGCTCTTATTTTGCCGCTTTTGGCCATTCCGCTCTCGCTCACGAACGTACGGGCCGGCAGAAACTTCAATCTCCTGGCGGCAGCCCTGATTTTTATTTTGTATCTTAATGCAGTTTCCATCGGCGTGGCCCGTGTGAAGACGGAGCGTCTCGGTTGGGTGGCAGGCCTTATTTTGATTAATGGGTCTTTTTTTCTTATTACCGTACTTCTTTTCGTGCGGCGGGTTTGGATGCAACGTTGGGTGCCGCAAAGCCTCGCGGATTTGCCGTATCGCGTCGGTCGTTGGGTGAAGCGTCGGGAGAAGAGCGCATGAGAATCGTGACCCGACAGCTCACAAAGGAGATTCTCATCGCGACCGCGTTCGTGATGGTTTCGCTTTTGGCTCTTTTTGCTTTCTTCGATGTGGCCGGACAAAGTTCGCGCATCGGAACACGCTACGGCATCGATATGGCCCTGCAGTTTGCCGTCCTTAATTTGCCGCGTCGGTTTTATCAGGTGATGCCGATTGCCGCACTTTTGGGCGGTATTTATACGCTCTCGCGCTGGGCCGCCGAATCTCAATTTGTGGTTTGGCGCATTTCGGGACTGTCGGCATGGCGCCTGGCTCTGATGCTTTTGGCACCGGCATCGATTCTGATTGTTTTGACGTATGCGGTCGGAGAATGGGTTGCCCCGGCCACCGACAGAGCCTATACGGATTTGCGGCGTATCAATGTGTACAACACGAACTTAAAACGCGTTTACGGCTTTAAGTCCGGTGTGTGGGTCAAAGATATCGTCAAAGCCAAAGACGGACGCCCCGAGTTAGTTCGTTTTGTCAATGTCGGGAGTTTGTCTGTCGGGGAAGAGATGAAAACGGGTGCTTGGCGTGTGTTTGAGTTTTCTGCCCGCGACAATTCTCTTTTGCGAATCATTCATGCCGCGAGCGCCACGCATATTCCTTCGCGCGGATGGCATCTGAAAAACGCTCGTATCGAGACGCTTCCTGCGGTCGGAAGCGACGACGGCCCGATGATTGAAAAGGCCACAATCCAAGCGGTCTCGGACCTTGTTCTTCCCAGTGACATGCAACCGGAAATCTTGGAAGTTTTAACCGTCAAGCCCTCGGCGATGGGAATCGGAGAACTTCACGAGTATATCGGTCACTTAAAACAGATGCGTCAGGAAACAAAACGCTACGAAATTGAGTTTTGGAACCACATTGTTTACCCGATGCTCATTTTCGTGATGCTCATGGTCGCTCTGCCGTTTGCGTATTTAAACGCGCGGGCCGGCGGCATGGCCGTCAAGATTTTCTGCGGTCTTGTGATCGGTATCGTTTTTTTCGGAATCGACAACGCCTTTACGTTTGCCGGTACGGCAAGTGCCTTGCCGGCGATGATGATTCCTCTTGTGCCGATTGTCTTGATGCTTGTCGCCACAAGTGCGGCGCTCTGGCTTGCAGAACGCCGTTAGGGGACGACACAGTCCGTCAATCAGTGCGACAAAATCTGCGACAGGAACTTTTGCGCGCGCTCGGAGCGCGGAGCGTTGAAGAATTCGACCTTCGGAACGTTTTCCAGAATTTCTCCGTGGTCGACGAAAATCACGCGGTCGGCCACTTTCTTGGCAAAGCCCATTTCGTGCGTGACGACCATCATGGTCATGCCGTCACGTGCCAGTTGCACCATCACGTCCAAGACTTCGTTAATCATTTCCGGATCCAGGGCCGATGTCGGCTCGTCAAAGAGCATGCAAATCGGGTCCATCGCCAGGGCACGGGCAATGGCCACGCGCTGCTGCTGACCGCCCGAGAGCTGACCGGGGAATTTTTCCGCCTGACTTAAAAGGCCGACACGATCTAAAAGCTTTAAACCGCGTTCCGTGGCTTCGTCACGCCCGCGCTTTAAGACTTTCATTTGCGCTAAGCGTAAGTTGTCGATAATCGAAAGATGCGGGAAAAGCTCGAAGTGCTGGAAAACCATGCCGACGTGGCTACGCAATTTGGCCAAATCGGTCTTCGGGTCGCCGACACTGACGCCGTTAACAAGGATTTCTCCTTCCTGAAACGGCTCTAAGGCGTTGACAGTCTTAATCAGCGTGGATTTACCCGATCCCGAAGGGCCGCAGACAACAACGACTTCGCCTTTTTCAACGGAGACAGAACAGTTCTTCAATACCTGAAAATCGCCGTACCACTTGCTTACATTGCGGACTTCAATCATCGCCATGGCAAAAATACCCTCGGAAAAACGCCAATTAATCCGAAACGGATGTTTCGGAAACAGAGTAGGCGGGAACGATAGCACGGACTGGCTTGAAGGTACTACTCGCGGCGCGGTTTGTTTTTCTGAGGCTGATGACGAAGCGAGAAAAATATGCACTGAAACGGTGCGCGTGCACACAATCGGTGCGTGAGGAGTCGGCTCGTACACGCCTGTTGCGTCGATGTCTCGGCGATTTATCGTAAAAATGCCCCGAAAAGCACGAATTTATTGAGCTGGCACGGAAGTTGCTTTATAAAAAGGTAAGGGCATTTCAAAATGCCTCATACGAAAATCCAAAAAGACTTTAGTCGGAGAAAATCATGTTCAAGAAACTTCTTCCTTTCGTTATGGCCGGCGCCCTGGCCTTAGGCGGTGCTGCGATGGCCAAGGATACGTTCGTGACAATCGGCACGGGCGGCATCACGGGTGTTTATTACGCCACGGGCGGCGCCTTAGCTAAGATTGTCAACGCCAAGCGTTCGACCTATCACGTGCGTGCGAGTGTGGAAAGCACGGGCGGCAGCAAGTTCAACATCAATGCCGTTTCCACGGGTGATTTGGACTTCGGTATTGCTCAGGCCGATACCCAGTACATGGCCTACTTCGGAAAGGACGTTTGGGAAGGAAAACCCATCAAGAAGTTGCGTGCCGTTTTTGCATTGGCTCCGGAAGCCGTGACGTTCGTCGCAGCTGAAGATAGCGGCATTCGTTCCATTAAGGACGTCAAGGGCAAAACTATTAATCTCGGTGATGCCGGATCGGGTAACCGCATTAACGCGTTGGATATTTTCAAAACCGTCGGTATCGTTCCGGGCAAGGATTTCCGTGACGAGAAGTTAAAGCCCGCCGATGCCCCGCGTGTTTTGCAAGACGGTCGTATCGACGGATTCTTTTATACGGTCGGACACCCGAACGGCAACATCAAGGAAGCGACGGCCGGAAAGCGTGTTTGCCGCATTGTCCCGATCACCGGCTTAGATAAGCTTTTAAAGAATGCGCCGTACTACTCGATGACGACGATTGACATGAGTCAGTATCCCGATGCGGCCAACAGCAAAGACAAGGTCGAAACACTCGGCATGCTGGCTACGCTCGTGACCTCTTCGGATGTCCCTGACGATGTGGTCTATGCCGTCACCAAGGAAGTGATGGAAAACCTCGATAAGCTCAGAAAGTTGCATCCGGCTTTAGGGAGTCTTACGACAAAGAGCATGCTCGAAGGCCTTTCGGCTCCGATTCATAACGGCGCTATGCGCTACTACAAAGAAGTCGGTTTGATGAAGTAAGTTCTGTTTTTAATTAAAGTCAATCAATGGGCCGTTCTCGATACCTCGGGAATGGCCCATACATACCAAGAAAACACAAAGAAGCGCCAAGTCAGTAGGATTGAGAAATGAGCGGCACGGAAAAAATCGTATTACCCGACGATGATTATGCAAAGGGTCCCAAAAAGAAAAAAGACGATGACATCATCGGGGAATATCGACAGGAAGTCACCGAAGGCGATCACGGCCTAGAGGGGGACAAGTCGGGCATTTCGACGGCCATTACGTTTATCGTTGCCCTGGCGTGGTCGCTCTTTCAGATGTCCACGGCCAGTTGGCTTTTGCTCGATTCCTTGTATGTGAAGGCCTTCCACTTGGCCTTTGCTATGGCGCTCGTGTTTTTGAACATTCCGGCTATTAAAGGCGCCAATCGCAACCGTTGGGACTTGCGTATTCTTTTGGCGATGAACCGCGTGACGCTTTTTGACTGGGCTGTGGGTCTGGTTGCCGTCGCCGCCGCCCTGTATGTCTTTTTCGATTATGACGGCATTGCCGACAGAGCCGGGCAACCCAATGCACGCGATATTGTCATCGGGCTGATTTTGCTCGTGACGCTCCTGGAAGCCACTCGGCGCGTTTCGGGACCGGCGCTTCCGATTATCAGTCTTTTATTTATTGCCTACGTGTTCTTCGGACCGTATCTGCCGGATCTGTTTGCCTTTAAGGGGGTAAGCCTCTCGCGCTTTATCTCGCAGATTACGATGGACACCCAGGGTATTTACGGTGTGCCGCTGCATGTGTCGGCAACGGTCGTGTTCCTCTTCGTGCTTTTCGGAACGATGCTTGACAGGGCCGGCGGCGGATCGTTCTTTACGCGTATTGCCGTTTCCGGACTCGGACAGTACCGAGGCGGCGCGGCAAAAGCCGCCGTTGCCGGATCGGCTCTTTCCGGCATGGTTTCCGGTTCTTCCATTGCCAACGTCGTGACGACCGGAACCTTCACGATTCCGCTCATGAAGCGCATCGGATATACGGGAACCAAGGCGGCGGCCATTGAAGTGGCCTCGTCCGTTAACGGACAGCTCGCGCCCCCCGTGATGGGAGCGGCGGCCTTTATTATTGCCGAATACGTCAACGTGCCGTACGTGGAAGTGGCCAAAGCCGCTGCCATTCCGGCGTTTGCCGCCTACATGGGTCTCATTTGGATTACGCATATCGAGGCCTGCAAACTCGGTCTTAAGGGGTTGCCGAAAAACGAACTGCCGCGTTTTTGGGTCGAGATGAAAAAGGGTATGCACTTCTTGCTCCCCCTTCTCATGCTCCTTTACGAATTGATTTTCTTGCAACACTCGGCTGAACTCAGTGTCCTTCGCGCCATCCTCGTTTTGGGCGTCATCATGCTCTTGCAACCGGTCGCCGTGGCACGTGTGCGCGGCACGCCCCTGTTGCCGGCACTTTGGACCGGCTTTAAGACCCTGGTTGATTCGCTTGCCGCCGGTGCCAATAACATGGCCGGTGTGGCTCTTGCCACGGCCTCGGCAGGCATCATTGTCGGGTGCGTCTCCATGGGGCTCGGTCAACAGATCACCAGTTTCGTGGAAGTGCTTTCGATGGGCAACATTTTCCTCTTGATCCTTATTACGGCGCTCGCCAGTCTTTTGCTCGGCATGGGATTGCCGACAACGGCTAACTACATCATCATGGCCTCGCTCACGGCTCCAGTGCTGGTGGACCTTGCGACGGGTATGAGCGTTCACGGTGTGGACATTGCGATTACGCTGATGGGGGCACACCTGTTTTGCTTGTATTTCGGCGTGATGGCTGATGCGACACCGCCTGTGGGCTTGGCTGCATATGCCGGCGCAGCCATTGCCCGTGTCGAACCGATTCGTGTCGGCTGGCAGGCGTTTATCTACGATATCCGAACCCTCATCATTCCGGTGGCGTTCCTGTTTAATGCGGATTTGCTCTTAAACGGCATCGACAGTTGGATTGCCGGGTTCTTCCTTTTTGCGATGACAAGTCTGGGAATGATGTCACTGACGAGCGCCCTCGAAGGATGGTTTATTCGGGAGGTGAACCTTGTTGAGCGTGTCATTTTGCTTTGCGCCTCGGCGGTGATGATGTTCCCGTTCCTTGTGACAGGTGCGTTCTTACCCTATGAGATGCGCTGGTGGGGTTATACAGTCGGTTTGGCTCTGCTTGCTCTCGTGTACCTGTGGCAACGCATGCGTTATCACGAAACACTCTTTTAATCGATTGGTCTTTTGTTGTCGACACGCCCGAGAAATCGGGCGTGTTGCGTAACAGGGAAGGCGTATCGTTTCCTGACTTCGGCGATTTTGCTAAAGTCAGAATTGATTTCCTTAAAAATCAATCGGATACAAAGATTTGCGCCTCCCATTTAGGGAGGCGCAGTGGTATTTAGACGCAAAAGTTCTACTCCTGACTTCGGCGGGGTTTTAAAGCCAAAAAATTATTTCCTGTAAAATCAATCACGTACGAGGTTTGCGCCTCCCG
>UQUS01000017.1 GCA_900544335.1 uncultured Sutterella sp. | reverse complement strand
TGTGGTCGCCTTCGTATTTCGCCGCCAGCTGCGGCGGAGCTCCGCTCTCGATTATCAAGACATACATCGAGAATCAGGAGACGCTGAGCTAAACAAAACCGCGCGGCTTATATCTCCGCCCTGAAGGACGGAGTTTGACGCCGCAATTTGGTAAATTTCCCACCTTTTCTACTTCTTTCTCCGGTGCAGTTTATGTAATTTTTAACGCAAAGAATGTATACAGTATTCATTTTATTGCGCAAATAGTCTTTATTTATCAGTATTGATTTTCAATACCAGGGTAGGTATTGTTCGCGAAATTCGGCTTCGATTCCAGGACAGTAAGAAACAATCAAATCTTCTTCCTATCTTGTGAAAGTCCAAAAGAAGCCGCCTTTTTTCAACGTTTCACTTCGACACGAAATGGACTACCCATGAACAAAACCTACAAAGTCATCTTTTCGAAAGTTCGCGGCGCCCTGATGGTGTGCAATGAAATCACATCCTCGGTACAAAAGAAGGGCGTTAAGCTAGTGCTTCTTTCCTCAGGATTGCTTTTTACGTCTTTTGCAATTGCGAATCAGATTACTGTTTCTTCTGAAGAAGCTAAATTAATTCTCGTAGGCGATGGTGCTACACAGCAAACTGCACAAATTACTGGACAGTTTGAAAAAGGCGTGCAAACAATAGGAATTGGAAAAGTTTCGTTCACTACTGGCGAAACTCAAGATTTGCACGAGACTACATACGATTATTTTAAAACCGTTAATCTTACTAACGTCAGACTACAAACGTATCCGACTGCCCCTGACCTTGGATTCGCAATCCTAACCGGAATTGAAACACTTAGTTTGAATGGTTCAAATCTGCAGGTTATCTCTACTCAATCTTCAAACAAATCTCTTGTTTCAGCAGCATCCCTTTCTACACAGGGTGGCACAAACGCAATTTGGGTTGGATCAAGCCGCCTAGGCAATGGGGATTTTAAGTTGGGAGGAGAGTCAGCTCCGGTTGGCACTCTTACCCTGAATGGGGAATATGACACATTAGGGGTTGGAAATGACAGCAGTACGATGGAATTAAACGTCGTACAAGCCAACATCAACTCTAGTCAATCAGCGACATTTACTGGGCGCAAGGCTAGCGAGGAAAACAATGAAAATAAGCAGAACATTCATTTAAATGCTACAGAATTGAAAATAGGAACACCGAACCTGGCGCTAGAGCACACTCATTTCGTCTCAACAGGCTCTGTTACGTTTACAGGCGATAATCAAACCCTTAAATTTACGGGTAAATCTTCGATTCATGGATATCAAGGAGTGAAGGCGCAAAATATCCTGAAGGTAGAAGTGACAGAGCTCGCAGATGCAACGATATTTGGTTCTTCCGCAACAAGCCTTGATAAGTTAACGATTACTAATAAGGGGAATCTCACAATCACCGCCAACGGGGGAGCGGTCAATGTCGATGAACTAAACCAGACGGGCAGTGCAACTTCGACATTTAGCGGGAACATTACGATATCTGAGGTAGTCGATGGTTTTTCCGGGAAGTTAAAAATCTCAGACACAGTTGGTGGTATCACCACATCATCCCTGACAATTAAGAGCGCGGCTGCCAACAAAATTAAGTCAAACCTCAATATGGGGCAGGGCAATTTATCTGATGAAACCAAAACGAATAAGCTCGTTATCAACGATGCAATGGGGACTCCCTACGAATTTGACAAAATCAGAGCTGTTGACGATACCGGCAACAGTTATGTGACTGTTGAAGGAATCGTAAAGACCACCGAACTCTCTTCGAATGACTACCACATTCTGAAATCCGCTCAAGGTTTGGCATCGACCACAGAGAACGCCTCTCTTACGATTGATTACGGCGCAAGGGAAGTTGCTGTGACAGGGCTTGGGAACAAGGACAAATCTTCCCTTGACGCCAAAGGAATCAATTTAAAGAGTGGAACTTTAAAATTAGGAAATGGCTCGGACGATTCCACGTTCGGTACAGAAAATGTTCCGGTTGATTTTGAAATGTCCGGCTCATCTAAATTGAATGTTCTCGGAGATACCGTTCATTTCGGTGCCTATAAACAAAGCGAAACTTCCGAGACAAAGATTGGCAGTGGAGCAGGGACTTTTAATGTTCATGGTAACGCCACACTCGCCGGTAAATCTTTCACGAATGCCAACACCGCCGACGGCAATGCTCCCGGTGCTCTGTTTCATTCAAGTCTGACCGTTTCGAACGGTGAATTTAAGACGGCTTCCGGCGGCACTACAACCGTTTCCGGTACCTTCAAGCAAGAAGGGGCCGGTAAGACAATTGTCGATAGCGGAGGTACGCTCAACTTAAACGGCGGAGCAGAAATTGCAGCGAACACTTTCAGTAATGCCGGAACGACCAACTCTGCGCAAGGAAAAGAAATGAAGGTATCCGGAGGCACGTTCCAAACTGCGTCCACGGGTACCACGAACGTAAACGGCCAACTTAATCAAACGGCTGGGAAAACCGAGATTCTGTCGGGCGGTAAGCTTAATGTTCGAGGCGAAACAACGCTTTCAGGCGGCGAAATGAATCTGGCCGGTACTGCCGACATTAAAAAAGTATCCCTTTCCGGAGGTCAACTCGTTTCATCCGGAACAACCACAGTTGCAGCCTTAAATCAGACGACAGATACGGCCGCCCTCCAAATCAAAAGCGGTACTCTGACGGCAGCCTCTGCGGCGTTGAGAAAAGCAGAACTTAACGGGGGAAAACTTAGCGTAACGACAGCCGATCTTTCTGCTGCCGATACTCATTTCAAAAACGGTGCCGAAGTAGAGATTGCCGGTCTTGAGACGGGCACGACTTCTCTAGGCAAGATTACCGTTGATGACGGTAACGCGACAAACGGTGCAACGGGTAAGTTCGTTTACAACGGCACACGCGATGGCAAGATTGATTCCCTTTCTTTAGGGGGTAAAGATGCCTTGGAGTTCTCTGCAAGAAACGCAAAACTTGACTTGGATGCTACGCACTTTAAATCCGAAGAAGACTCCGTCTTAACTTGGGATGTTAAGGAAACCACTGTTACCGGTACCGGAGAGAACTTTAAAGGAAAAATGAATCTTGCCGATGTCGGAGCGAAAACCTCCGGTTCGACACTCAATATGTCATCGCAAACCTTCGATGCGATGTTCGGTCAGGGAAATGGAAAGCTAAATCTAGGAGCTAACGGAACAAATAATCCGCAGGTTCGCAACGTTCTGAATGTCACCGATGGAATATTGAATCTCACGGACAGTTCGAATTCAACAGGAAGCCTTGTTTCCGGTGAGGGTCTAATTAACGCTAACTCAGGAATCACTCTCGGCGCTCGGTATGCAGGGAAATCGGAACTTCAGACAACAGGTAAGTTGTCCGTTGGGGACGATGCCGGCAATTTCACACTCGGCCCAGATTCCGTGGTTTCTGCGGGCGGATTGGCTGTAACTCAAGCAAATCCTGCCGGCACACTCACGGTTAACGGGACTCTTAACCTGACCGGAGGGGAGTCTGACATCGGGGGAACCGCCATCGCTGTTGCTCCCTCCGCTCCCGGCAAGGGACTTAACATTGCGGGATCGACGACGAAACTTAAGACAACGGGCAATGTCACTGCGACCGGTGCCGAAGCCCTTAAAGTCGCCGGTGCCGAGATGACAGTCGGCGCCCTTGAAGCGAATGTCGGCAGTACTTCAGTCACGAATAATGGCAAGTTGACGGTTAACGGAACACTTAAGGCCACAGGCAATGACGCAATCACCGTTTCCGGTACGGGCAGCGAACTCATTGCAAACGGTGATCTTGACCTTTCGGGAAGCACGGATAAAAGTGTGATCGAAATCTCCGGAAGCGCTTCGATGACAGCGAAGGCCGGGAAGATTCTGACAAAGCGCGAAGACGGAATCATTACCTCCAGTGTGGGCGGAATGATCGGCGTTACGGATAGCAGTGCCGGCTATGTAAATCTTGATGGAATAGCTGATTGGATTAGTAATAATTTCAGCGATGATGCAGAAACAGGAAAGAAAAAAGTTTCGCTCGACCAAGTCTCCCAGATTATGGGAGCTCTCAACGGGAACGGAAAAGACTCAAGACTTCTCTTGAAGTTAGGGGATAATTTTAACTGGTCGGACTACACAATTGATTTCGGCGAAGAGAATCCGATTGACTACGACAAATTCAAATTGGTCAATGGGGTTGCTGCTTCTGATAAAGATATTGAAAATGTTAACGGCAATGTCACCGGAACTAATAGTTGGAAGAGCGCAAAGCTTAAGCAAGGAGAGGACAAACTCAAGATCGGTTCTCTCGGAGAGGACAACATTTCTTCAGAGGATGACGTCAGGGGCGATTTGACGCTCAATCATCCGAGTGACGGAAAATTTGTGAAAAACTCTTCAGGCGCAGTTGCCGATGTTGAACTCATCGGTTCTGCGAAGTCCGGAGATTTGGAATCAACATTAAAACTGGTTGGAGACGGCGAAGTCGGTTCGGTCACGGGAAGCGGTAACAGTGCCAACACGAAACTCGTTCTTTCCGGAGAAGGGACAAACCGGGCGACTATTACGACAAAGGATCTCGGAACTGACAACAACGCCCTCGGTGTCGTAGCGCTCGATAACGCAAAGGGTACTGTAATCGGTGGCGTCGTTGCAGGAACACTCGAACTGAACAACTCGGAGATGGATCTTTCCGGCGCTCTTAAAACCAGGGCGCTCGAAAACACAAATAACACCGACAGAAATCGCACCGGTGATGTGAAAGTAACCGGGCAAAGTTCGTTAAACCTTGCCTCAGCCGACATTGGCGGCTCTTTGACGATTGATGCAAACTCGTCCTTC
This sequence comes from uncultured Sutterella sp., assembly GCA_900544335.1. Taxonomy (GTDB): domain Bacteria; phylum Pseudomonadota; class Gammaproteobacteria; order Burkholderiales; family Burkholderiaceae_F; genus Duodenibacillus. The sequence continues at coordinate 32,404 of UQUS01000017.1, read as the reverse complement.
AAGACCAAAGATAACGGCAGCGTTTCTGTCAAAGGAACAACTCTAGTTGACGGTGCCGGCTCATCTTACGTTACAAGCGGTGACTCAAACATGGGCGATGTTACGGTCAAAAACGGCGCGACCTTCGGCTATGACGCAGAGGGAAATCCCGTTGGCGGAAAGCTTAAAACTATGAACGGGTCAGTTACCGTTTCTTCCGAGAACGACAACAATCGCTCTCGGTTATACGCCTCTGAACTGGACATTGACAAATCTCTTTCAGTTAAGGCCGGTGATGTCGATACACACGGTCCCTTGACAGTCAAAGGGAATAGTTCTTTCTCAAGCGGCGCAAAAGTCACCGCCCGAGACAATGCTTCTCTAGGCAGTCTTGATGTGAAAGAGGGATCTTCCTTTGATATCGGTCACAATCTGTTGAAGGTACTCAAGAATCCAGTGGATAACACCACAGCGACCTCGGGTGATGTAAACGTGTCCGATCCGACTTCCTCTGTCAGTGCAGGTTCGGCTGAGATTGCAGGGAATCTGACTGTTAAGAATAACGGCTCCTTTATGACGTCCCAAGGTCAAACTTCAACCGGTAATACTTCCGTTGATGGTTCTGTCACGCTTGAGAACAAGGGTATCGTCCAAGTCGCCGGCGACTTTAAAGCAGGCGGAAAACTTGCGCTATCGAAAGAATCTAACTTTAGTGTCGACGGGAAAGCCGAGATGAAAGGCCTTATTGTGGACACTTCTCATGTGAGTGTCGGAGATAGTCTTACGGTCGACACGACTGACGAGGTTCTTGTGAAAAACGGCGGAGCCCTTTCGGCAGGGAATGCTCATTTGAATAAGGTTAAAGTCGAAAACGACCCGGAAAACGCAATTAAGACGAATAAGCTTTCCTTCGGTAAGGAAGGTGGCTTAGGAACCCACATTAAGAAACTTTATCTTGCCGGAAATACCGAACTCACGTTTAACACCTCGTCCGATTCGAGTACGGATGCCGGCGTGAACGTTGTTAACGACCTCACGGTTGCTTCGGGAGTCAATGCCACGATTAACGGCATTGCAGCGCAATACGGCGCAATTACGGTGAACGGAAATCTTGACGCTCAAAAGATCGTCCTTACGGCAACTCAAGAGACCGGACCCGGAACCTTGGATGTAGCAGGGAATTCGGAAACTCCGGCTTTAGCCCGATTCGGTGAGTTGGACCTAACCGGTGCTGCTTTCGGTTCTATCAAAAAAGGTCTTCTTGCTGTCGGAGGTCAGGAAGCCTTAGATGCGAACATAGAGAGTCTTAGAGAGGAGGCCAAGGCAGCTCTAAAGAGTGCCAGGCAAACGGATGTGGACGTTTCGTCTATCCTTTACATCAACAGCGCTTTGTCGGCGCCGAACGGCACCCTGACGGTCGGTGATACAACCGGCATGCAATTTGGCGACAACACTTTCGGCATCGGAACAGGTGGCTTCATGATTCTCGATCGCGGTGCTATGGACGAACCGGTAATCGAAAACGGCAAGACCAAGTACACCGCGCAACTGACCGGCAACATCGTCAATAACGGCAAGATGATGTTCAAGAATGTGAAAATTTCCGGCGGTACTGTGATTACCTTGGCTGACGGCAATCACACCGTCAGCGGGGATGACGCGAACTTCCTTTCCGGAAACTTCCTGTACGACGCAAGACTGGCCGGCAATAACCTGATATTTACGATGTCGGAAACCGGTGCGGCGATTGTCGGTGGATCGCTTTCCGAATCCTTGCAAGAGACGGTGATGAATCTGGCGGAAGGCGACGGATTTGATTCTTCTCGTCGAGACGGTGCCGGTTGGATTGCTTCCGTAATGGAAGACGTCACCGGTGACGGCAATCGCACCCCCGAACAAATCGGGCGTGATTTCGGTTCTGCTCTTGAGTCCGTATCGAGAATGACAGCGCAGTCCGGTACGTTCCTTGTGACGGACACGGTCAAGCACGTTGCTGCCGGTTCTGTTGAGGAACGCCTCGGCTTTAGTTCGGCAATCGGGACAAGCGTTGCAACGGAAGAAACCTTCGGTCGCACCCTTTGGGCCACTCCGCTATATAACAAGACCAAGGCCGATGCCTTTAAGGCCGGAAACTTCACGTCCGGGTCGGATGTGGATATGTACGGCATTACGGTCGGAGCGGACGTTGTCGTTCGGGATGACACGCGCTTAGGTGCGGCACTCTACGCCGGTTCCGGAAAGACCGATTCTCGAGGAAGCTTGGCGACGACCAAGAACGACTTTGACTTCTACGGCGCCGCCTTGTACTTCGGTCACAACACCGGTCCCTGGTCGTTCATGGGAGATCTGGGCTTCGGCTATGTCACCAACGACGTCAAGCAGACCAATCACGGTGTTGTGAAGGCCGACATGGATTCGACCGTCTTTACGGCAGGTCTTAAAGCCAAGTACGCCTTTGCTGTCGGCGGCATGCAGGTTGCGCCCTTTGCAGGACTGCGCTTGAACCACGTCGATTCGAAGAACTACAGCGCGAAGACGAATGCTCAAGGGACAATCCTTGATTCGCACGGGACGGCTAAGACCTATGCGGAAGTGCCTCTCGGAGTTCAGTTGTCTCGCGATTTTATGACGCAAACAGGCTGGACGATGAAGCCCGCTTTGGATCTTGCGGTCACCCCGGTTGTGGGTTCGAAGAACCTGACCGAGACGATTCGCTTTACGGGAGTCGGTAAGGATGTAACGACCTCGTCGGAAGTTCTCGACCGCATGCGCTACTCGGCGACCCTCGGAGTCTCGGGCGGCAAGGACAAGGTCGGTTTCGGTGTGTCGGTCGGCTACAGCGGATCGAAGAACACCGACGCCTTTGCCGTCAAAGCCAACGTGCGTTGGACGTTCTAGCAACCTAAGGCAGTCTTCTTGAAAAGAGGACTGCCGGTACTGTTCCTGATAAGGCCCTGAGTCGCAGATTCGGGGCTTTATTGTCCTCGGCAGGGATGAGATTGATCACCTCTTCAAGTCGCTTTAAACCCGTGGTATCCCCTGGAGAGACAGACTAAAGTGGTTTAAGGTCAATGCTTTAACGAAGCAAGCACCACGCCGTCTGCACGGTCCTTTTAAAGAGTCTTTGATTGATTAAGAGTCAAAGAGGAGAAAAGAGAATCCTATCGCAACAGAGAACCGGAGGTTTCTTGCAGGGTGCATACCTTTTGAGGGTAGAGGAATCTTCAGAACCGCAACGACCGTCTGGGAATACCGGCAGTCTCAGGGAAGACAGGCAGGGATTTTCGGCCGGACTCACGGATGGCTCAGACGATTTCTCGTAAAAGACGAATTACGTCACTAAGGTCTCGAGACCATGGGAGGCTTCCGACACATACGGGATTATTCTTTCTGAGAACGGTTGAAATCTACTCGAGTCCTTCCCGGGAGTTCACAGACTTACGTCAGTCGAGAGTCGTTGGGAATACCCTAACGGCTTGGAAATAATCTCCGAAGTTCAAATAGAATGTTTATGCGTTCCGTGATTCATCCCAATCGGGAGGATATGGGAAGCACACAAAAGCCCCTCTCTCAGGGTCAACTATAGCGACTGACCGGCAATTCTTCACGTGCCGAGTTGCCGTCAAGTCTGTCAAAGGAGCTTTTCTTATGATTGAAGTTCTACTGACCCTCGCGGTGATTGCAATCGTCGCCTGGAGTATCTTCCAAAACTACTACCCGCCCACCGTACTTTTGCTCGCAGGACTCGTCTTTCTAGCGGTCGCAGCATTTATGGGCGTGGACCCCGTGGCCGCAAAAAAATCCACACAGTTTTTGGGATTTGATTTTGCACAGGCGTTTGCCGAGCAGATGAAGACGAGGCTCCCGGGGCTCGGGCTTAACATCATGTGGATTGCCGGTTTCTCGTACTACATGGACAAAATCGGCGCCTCAAAGGCCCTGGTTAAAGCGTGTGTCCGTCCGCTTTCGGCAATTCGGTCACCTTACGTGCTGTTGGCCGTCACCTATGTAATCGGTCAATTCATGGCGCTTTTTATTAACTCGGCGGTCGGCCTCGGACTCCTTCTGATGGCTTCGATTTTCCCGCTTCTGGTGGAACTCGGAGTCTCTCGGACGTCCGCTGCGGCCGTTATCGGTTCGACGTGCTGCTTGGATTTAGGACCTTCCTCGTCAAATGCCATGCGTGCGGCCGATCTATTAAACACCGATGTCGTCACATACTTTGTGCATAACCAAATTCCCGTGGCACTCTGTGTGATTGCTACGGTGGCAGTCGGGCACTTCTTCGTTCAGCGGTGGTTTGACCAGCGTGACGGTCAGAGTGCGAACGCCGGAAGCAATTCTCAAGAAAAGCGAGATGTCAGCAAAGCCTTCGAAGGAGCAGGCCCCGCTTACTACGCGATTTTGCCGATGCTTCCGCTATTTCTGCTCATCGTGTTTTCGCCCATGGTTTATGCCGGCGTGAAATTGTCTCTTCAGACAGCCATCATCATTTCCATTCTGATTGCGTTTGCGGTCGACCTTGTCACGCACATGAAAGTCAAGGATGTGATTGCACGCACAAAAGCAGTCTACGAGGGCATGGGAAAGGTCTTTACATCAACGGTGGCTTTAATTTGCTGCGCAGAACTCTTTGCTCTCGGAATGACCAAGGTCGGCGGCATTTCACTCATGATTAAAGCGGCGGCCTCGATGGAATCGGCCGGGATCTGGGTCATGCTCTTTGTGATGATCGGCATTATGGTCATTGCCACACTTGTTACCGGGTCGGGTAACGCCGCTTTCTTCGCTTTTTCGCCGTTACTGCCCGAAGCGGCTGCTTCGGTCGGTATGAATGCGGCCATTCTTGCGGTTCCGGTTCAGCTTTCGGCCGGTATCGCGCGCACGATGTGCCCGATTGCCGGTGTCATGATTGCTGTTTCGAGTATCGCCGGAATTACGCCCTTCCAAATCGTACGTCGGACGATTCCCGTGATGGCCATGGCGCTTGTCGTGAACGTTGCCGCTTCGGCGATCTTCCTCTGATTTAACTGCACGGCGGCATTCCGATCTCGGAGTGCCGCAAGGAGTCCAACATGAAACACGCTACCTTGATTCGCCATGCTCACGTTTTTGCTCCCGAGGATTTAGGGCAACGCGATGTGCTGATGGTTAACGGACGCTTTCTTGCTGTCGAGCCGGATTTAGCTGTGACACTACCTGAGATGGAGACGATTGACGCCGAGGGAAAAATCCTCACTCCGGGGTTCTTCGATCAACATATTCACGTCACAGGCGGCGGCGGGGAAGGCGGTCCCGTATCGCGTACTCCGGAACTTAATCTTTCCGAGCTTGTCGCCTGCGGGACAACCGATGTCGTCGGTGTCTCGGGAACGGATTTTATTTCCCGCTCAATTGAAAACCTTTTAGCCAAGATTCGGGCTTTGTCCGAAGAGGGCGTGAGCACGTGGATGTACACGAGCAACTACCGCTACCCTCCGACTACATTAAGTGGGGAGGTTTCTAAAGATATCTTTATGGTCCCCGAATGCCTCGGCGTAAAAATTGCCATCGGGGACCACCGCAGTTCCTTCCCGACGCAAGATGAGCTTCTTCACCTGCTCTCGGATATTCGCCTTGCAGGCATGATTTCCGGCAAGATCGGCGTCTTACACATTCATTCCGGTGATATTCCCGGGGCTTTTGATATGTATCGCGACATTGTGGCTCGGGGCTTTCCGATTAAACACATCCGTCCGACTCATTGTGCTCGTGCTCGTCATGTGTTCGACTGTGCCCTGCAATTTGCCCGAGACGGAGGCTACATTGACATAACGACCGGGGGATCTTGCTGCTTTGAAAAAGGACCGGCTCAGGCTTTCGTCGAGGCACTTGACAGCGGAGCGGATCCGAAACACATTACAATGTCCTCGGACGGACATGGATCAAAGCCCCGTTTTGATGAAAAGGGCAACATGATCGGACTTGCCGTTTGCGGAATCGAATGCAATCTCACGACTGTCCGAGAATTGGTCGAAACCTACAACATGGAGATTTCGACGGCTTTGGGATTTATTACCCGAAACGTCGCTGATTCGCATGGGCTTAAAGATCACGGGCGCGTGGGAGCCGGCGCTGTTGCCAACGCGTTACTTTTTGACGAGGACTTTAAGCTGACGGACGTCTTTGCCAAAGGGCGTTCCATGATGCGCTCGGGCGAGATTCTCGTCAAGGGAGTTTTTGAAACCTAGACCTTTTGAAAAACCTGAATACGCATCGACCGACTCCTTATCGGGAGCCGGTCGTCGATTTTTAGCCGACAAGAGCTTAGCGCGATAGACGGCAGCGTGCGAGCAAATCCGATTGATTCGAAGAGCGCTTGTCGCATTCCCGAGTTTCTTTTCTCTGGTACAAGAGCGAAGAGAAAGAGCTTCGGCGGCTTGAAGGCGGCAACGCAGGCCTTGGCGGCGGCAATGTCTTCAGAAGGCGCTCCGGCAAGAGCTCGATCAGGGTTTTCTTGGCGACTTCTTTGCTGCTTCGGCCGAAGAAAGTGCAATGCGACTACGCGTATCGTCGGTCGTTCCCATCACATCGCCCTCCGGAACCGTTTGTCCTTCCTGAACATTTAACGTAGCAATGCGCCCGGCTTCTTCAAAGGTCAAGCACACGCTCCGTGTGTCGACGGTGCCGTAAACGGCTCCTGCGTCGTTGTTTGTTTTAAGCGCGCTGTAGGCGAGACGCAGCAACCGCGGCAACGAGGACGAGTACGGCAAGTTTTTTTGCATCGTCTCTCTCCGATACGCTCAATCGGGGACGCTTCAAGGCCTCTCAAGGCAAACTTACCCTAAGAGACGACACAGCCGCAACGTTGAGACTCAATTAAAGGCATCCTAACAAAGGCAGATGCGAACAAGGCAAGAAAGCCTCTCTTACGTGGTCGAAAGAGAGGCTTATCGAGCCATTTGGGCAAAAAAACCCGAGCCGAATTGGCTCGGGAATCGTAAACGCATCTTAATTGAGGCGTTCAGTTACTTTGTCTGCACAATCGGCGCTGCATTACGTAGCTTCAAAACGCAGTGGTATACAACGAGCAGAGCAAGAACAATCAGGGCAACGGCGACGATAAATTGCAGTCCGTGCACCATGAAGACAAACGTTCCTGCCTGCCAAGCACCGAAGATGCGGATAATCTGCTCGACAAGAGCCGTCATCGTCACGACGAACATGATGGCCATCGGCCCGTAGAGCATCCAGCCCTTGCGACCTGTGGACTTTAAGAACACAGCCAGACCTGTAAGAACGAGGGCCGACAAGAGCTGGTTCGCCGACCCGAAGAGCGGCCAAACACTCATGTATCCGGCAATGCACAGAGCGTATCCGCCGAGCAGTGTCAGAATCGTCGAGAAGACCGTATTGGTAAAGAGCTTTTGCACGGCGGTCTTTTCCTGACCCTTGGAGGGGGTAAAGAGTTCCTGCAGCGACATACGACCGATGCGAGCGACAGCGTCAACGGAGGTTAGCGCCAAAGCCGAGACGCACATCGTCAGGATGCATGCGGCAATGTTGGTCGGAACACCGAAGATTGTCGTCAGGAAGTTAGCAACCGAGTGCGAGAAGGTCTGGAAGGGGGTTCCTGCCGGAAGGACTCCGTTGGTCGCAGCCGCGCAGACCACAATCAGGGACACAACACCGAGAATGACTTCAACGCACATAGAGCCGTAACCGACAAGGCGCATATCGCCTTCGCTCGAGACCATCTTAGAGGAGGTGCCGGAACTTACGAGCGAGTGGAAGCCCGAAACCGCACCGCAAGCTACCGTCACGAAAAGAATCGGGAAGAGGTCCAGATTCTTAACGGTAAATCCGACGTAGGCCGGCATATTGAGGGTCGGGTTCTGAATGCACACACCGAGCACGCCACAGGCAATCATGCCGATTAAAAGGAACATCGACAGGTAATCGCGCGGGGTCTTTAAAAGCCACATCGGCATCACGGACGCAGCAAACAAATAGGCAAAGACCACATAGCGCCATGTGAGGGCATCGGCGTAAATCGGGAAGGCAATACCGACGGCAAGCATCGCGAGCATCAAAATGACGCCGACGACAAACTGCCTGCCGGCAGAAGGCTTACGATACTTCAAATAAAGACCGAAGCCCACGGCGACAAACATATAAAGAATCGAAATCGAGGCCGCCGCCGCATTGGGCATGAGTTCTGCGCCGGTTTTGGAATAGCCGTTGAAAGTGTTGGCGACCATGTCGCAGAAAGCCGCAATGACAAGAAGCGTAAAAAGCCAGCAGAAAAGCAAGAACAACTGACGCCCCGTACGACCGACGTAGTCCTCAATAATCATACCGATGGACTTACCGCCGTTTTTCACGGACGCATAAAGCGCGGCAAAATCCTGTACAGCGCCGAAAAACACACCGCCGACCATCATCCAAAGCAATGCCGGCAACCAGCCGAACATCGCTGCAATAATCGGACCGGTCACGGGTCCGGCACCGGTGATGGATGTGAACTGGTGTGAAAACACCGTCCAACGCGAAGCGGGAGAAAAGTCCTTGCCGTCGTTTTTTTCGACAGCCGGGGTCGGACGCTTCAGGTCAATGCCCCAGGTCTTTTCCAGCCACTTAGCGTATCCGAAATAGCCGATTGCCAGCACAACGATGGCAATGAGCATTACTTCAAGCCCTGTCATAAAAAATAAACTCCGAAATAATTGTTACAGGCGCCCTTACAAGCCTGAAATGGCTCAATTTCCTAAGAGCGTTCGGAGATTCTAATCACGCACTCTTTACCGTTTGTATCGGAAATGACAAGGTGTTATCGAGCGATAAAGTTCCTAGGTAAAACACCGAAGGTTGTCTCATACAATCGGACGATAGACAGGAGAAGAGAAAAAAAAGCGGGTAGTTCTTCAGGTTGAACTATCCGCAAGGCAGGAATCATTTCTTCGGCTAATGGTCCGATTTAATTCCCGCACCGCATAGGGTAATTAAAACGTCCGAGCTTGCTCCGTAGGTCTCCTGATAGGCCTCCCACGCAGCAAAGTTTGCCGCTGTCGTATGTTCGATGTAAAAGCCTTTCTTAGCCAGGCGTTCGCGCCAAGCCAGAAGACGGTTTTCCGGCGCCCTGACAAAGACAACGTTGTGTTTGCGGGCTAAGGTGAGAATTTCCTTAGCGCGTAAGGGTTTGCCGATGGCAATACCTTCGGCAATCGTGGGCCGGACAGCAACGGGAAGCGCCTCGTCCGAATTCTCTCTGTATGCCTCATACAGGGGATCGCAATGTTCGCTTTGCAAGGCAATGACCTTCGGGAAGTGATCGATAATGCCGCTCGCTAATAGATGCTCCAAGGCTTTAATCACACCGAGATAAAGCGTCCCGTTTCCGACCGGAACGATGATGTGTTCGGGAATACGTCCCATTTGTTCGAAGACTTCGTAGATGTACGTTTTCATGCCTTCGTAAAAGAAGGGATTGACAACGTGGTTGGCGTAATAGACCCCTTCATCGTGCACACGGGCTCGACACACGTCGGCACAGTGGTCGCGCGAGCCTTCGATGACGCGACAAGCGGCGCCCGTGGCCTTAATCATCGCAATCTTTTTCGGGCTTGTCCCTTCGGGAACATAGATTTCGCAGGCGATGCCGGCGCGAGCGCAGTAGGCAGCGACGGCGTGACCGGCGTTGCCGCTTGAATCTTGCACGCACTGCGTAACACCGATTGCTTTCATGTGAGACACGAGCGTAGCCGCTCCTCGATCTTTAAAAGAGAGCGTCGGCATCATGTAGTCGACTTTTAAGAACACTCCCGGCTCAAGCTCGACCACGGGCGAAAGCCCTTCGCCGAGTGTGACGGATTGCCAGGCTTCACCGAGGCCGGTTAAAAATTCACGATACCGAAACAGACTCCAGGTCGATCGATCGATCTTCTTTAGGTCGAAAGGCTTATTAACCGGATCGAGTTCGAAAAGCCCGCCGCACTCACAGACCGGCGAGTGCGTTGTGACGGGAACTCGTTTTCCGCAACGCGTGCAATGAAATTCAAGCATAGTTGCCTCCTTACTTTAATTCCACGACCGCTTCGATTTCCACCAAGCAATTAAAGTGTAGGGGAGAGGTCGAGACAATCACGCGTCCCGGTTTGTGCGAGCCGAAAAACGCAGAATAGACTTCGTTAATAGCGCCCCAATAGATGTTCGAGGGTGTGTAGACACGGCAAAAGGCCACTTGCTCCCGTGTGCAGCCTGCCGCTTTCAATACGCGATCAAGGTTATTGAGCGCCAAAGCTGCATGCTCTCGAATATCGCCTTTGGCGACCTCGCGCGTATCCGGATTGATCGAGAGTTGTCCGGAGACATACATGAGGGTGCCGACCTTGACGGCCGCCGAATAGTGCCCGGGGTTGTGTCCTTTAAAGTCTGGATGAATAAATTCCATAAATGCTCCTTATTTCATTCCTTTGTGTGGGTTGTTAAAGTTAGGCTCGACGCAGTGCATCCAAATCACTGTAAATCGTCACTTTCGATAGGCCCAGAAGACGCGCGAGTTCTTCGATACTGCCTTTGAGAAGAAAAACATCGCGATCTTGAAGTTCACGTACAAGACGCCGTCTGACATCGCGGTTGGTTTTGGCTTTTACATAGCCTTCTTGTGCGACTGTTTCGCAAATAAGTCGAAAGACGGTTTTTCGCACCGAATCAGGCTTACTCTGAAGGTCGTTGCTTTCGACCTCGGTCTCCGGTTTCATTAAACCTGCCGTATCACCGTCTTTTTTCAGATTTGTCATCGTAAGGCCCGGAAGGCGATTCTGAAGCGAGTGAAAAAGCTCCTCTTGGTCAGTGACGTCCTCATTCACACAAAGAGCGCCGATGATGTCGCCGGACGTATCGCGAATAAGTTCGGTTGTTGCCCGAATGAGTTTCGTGCGATATCGAAACCACCAGGGACCGATAAAGTCCCCTTCGCTACAGGCAAGCATCTCGGGAACAAGGTGGCGCACGCCTTGACCGACCTTGCGATCGGTGATGTCCCCGTTGACAACATACACCACCGAATGCGCCAGATTCGTAAGGTCATGGAGTACGATTTCCGTGGACGGGCCCTGCATCCGAGCCAGGGCATCTGCAAGCCGAATCCAGGGCGCAAGTTCAGGTCGAATCGTTCGTGTGGCCATACGGCTCCTTTGTCGTATAAAAACTTCTATTTGTTTATTGTATGTAAATTACCGGCATTTGGCATTGTGCCTGAATCATTCATCTTAAGTCTTAGAATTCAGCTGGAAAATGATTTGCTCTTAAGCTTCTTTCTACGTAGAATTTTTTCTACGTACTTTTCCGGTTCGGAGACTTATGATGAAAGAAACACTTGAAAACCTTGTGGGCCTTGCGCTTACCGACCCGCGTGTTCCGACCCCGTCGTGCGTCATTGATTTACCTAAACTCACCCATAACATCGAGCGAGCCAAAGACCGGGCTGCGGCGCTTCACGTCGCTTGGAGGCCGCACCTTAAAACCCACAAATCGATTGACATTGCACGGCTTCAAATGACAAGCCCCGAAGGACCGGCAACGGTTTCGACCTTAGCCGAAGCGCGCTACTTTGCTGAGGGCGGCGTCAAAGACATCATCTATGCGGTCGGCATTGCGCCGCAAAAACTCTCGGAAGTCGCAGCGATTCGCCGGGAGACCGGCTGCGACCTCAAAATCATTCTCGATAGCGTTGAAGCAGCTAAGTTGGTTTCGGCCTTTTGCCGAAGTGAAAACACATCGATTCCCGTGCTTCTTGAAATTGATACGGACGGACATCGCTCGGGTTTGGTTCCCGGAGACCCCGCCATTGTCGACACAGCCAAAGCGTTGACAGACGGAGCCGTTCTTAAAGGCGTTTTAACCCACGCAGGCGATAGTTACGAGTGCAAAACCGAGGAAGCCCTAGTTACTGCGGCCGAAGCCGAGCGTGCCGGTGCTGTAAAAGCAGTCGAAGCGTTGCGAAACGCCGGATTTCGTATCGATATCGTCTCGGTCGGGTCTTCGCCGACCTTGATGAGCGCCGTAAGCGAGGAGGGTGTGACGGAAATCCGTGCCGGTGTCTGTGCGTTTTTCGACCTATTTATGAGTAACGTCGGGATTTGCCGCATCGATGAGATTGCCGTGTCGGTTTTAACCACCGTCATCGGGCGCAAAACCGAAAAAAGGCGCGTCATTACCGATTCGGGCTTTTTGGCGATGTCACGCGATCGAGGTACACAGCGTCAAAAGAAAGACTATGGGTACGGGCTTGTCTGTGACGAGGCTGGTCGCCCCCTTGACAAAGGAATGATTCTTTTAACCGGCACGAATCAAGAGCACGGCATCATCACGCTTCCCGAAGACTCATCCTTAGCACAAACGGATTTTACGATCGGACGGCGTCTTAGGGTTTTACCTAATCATGCGTGCCCGACGGCAGCTCCCTATGCGCATCTTTTGCTTGTCGAAAAGGGCAAAATTGTTGCGGTTCTTTCCCATGTACGCGGCTGGGAGATTGCGTAGAAATTCTATAGATTAAAAGGTTATTCCATCTTTTTTTAAACCCGCTACCGGGTGCAGGTAACGTTTTTTTACCCGCACCCTCAAACCTAGGGATTTCCCTGATGTGTAAAACCTTGTGTGTTTTTTGTCGTCGTTTTGCGGATTTCCGAGGTTCTTTTAACTGACACACTTTCTTACATGCTAGCATCTAGTACATAGTACTTAGTCGGTACAGTCTAGTGCTTTACGACTAGTACTTTTATTTCTTGTAAAAAAAAGAAAGATGGTCCCATGAAGAAATCCGATTTAACTGTTGTAGCTATTCTTTATCTCTTCGTTTTCTTTTTTGCCTACCAAACGCATCAACTCCCCGAAGAAGCTCAGTCGTATCCCGGCTTTCTTTTGGCCGTGATTTTTATTCTCAATACGATTTATCTTGCTGTCGCATTGTGGCGTTGGAAGGTTAAAAAGCTCTTTAAAGACGATTTAGAGCACCTGTACGACGGTTTCATTCCAAGTCAATTCTTTACCGTGATGGTCGGAGCGGCTCTTTACGTGGCGCTCATTTACTGGCTCGGCTACTACGTTGCGAGCATCCTTTACATGGCTGTTGCCTTGGCCCTCTTAAAAGTCAAAGCCAAGTGGATTGCCGTTGTAATCATCTCGCTTCTTGTCGTCATTTGGCTTGTCTTTACGTTGTTCTTGAAGGTCCCCCTTCCTGTCGGACAACTCTTTTTCTAACCGGTCAGGAGAACAGCGATGTTAGAAACATTATCTTTGATGGGTGCCGGTTTTATTAATGCGGCCACTCCCGTAAATTTAATTGCAATGGTTTTGGCAACGACGTTCGGCATTGCAATCGGATGCTTACCCGGTCTTTCGGCAGCCATGGGCGTAGCACTTTTACTGCCCGTGACATTCGGGATGCATCCGGCAACGGGCCTAATTGTCCTCGGCGGTATTTACTGCGGCGCCATTTTCGGCGGATCGATTTCAGCGATTTTGATTCATACACCGGGAACTCCCGCCTCGGCGGCAACGGCAATCGAAGGTTACCAGCTGACACTAAAAGGGCATGCGGCTCGTGCCTTGACCGTCGCGTGCGTTGCCTCGTTCGTGGGCGGTCTCTTGTCGTGTCTCTCTCTTTACTTTTTCTCGCCCCCCTTAGCGGCCCTTGCGATGCAGTTTAAGAGCCCGGAATACTTCTGGCTCTCGCTTTTCGGTCTGACGGTCATTGCAGGTGTTGCCTCCAAATCCTTGATTAAGGGACTGATTTCAGGCTTTTTGGGCCTTTTTATTTCCACAATCGGCATGGATCCGATGGAAGGCATCGAACGCTTTATGTTCGGTCAGGATGCTCTTTTCGGCGGCATTAACGTGACATGTGCTCTGATCGGCTTGTTTTCCATGTCTCAAGTTTTGATCCTGGCGGAAAAGAAGATCGTCGAACGCGGAAAGGCCGCGAAAGTCACCGACCGGTTCGGCCTGTCGCGTGAAGACATCAGGAGGATTACACCCACGTGCTTGAGAAGCTGGATTATCGGCAACATTGTCGGCATTTTGCCCGGTGCCGGTGCGACGATTGCCTGCTTTATGGGATACAACGAAGCGCACCGCTGGAGTAAGCACAAGGAAGAATTCGGTAAGGGCAGTATCGAAGGCGTAGCCGGCTCCGAAGCCGCCAATAATGCCGTCACGGGCGGCTCACTCATCCCGACCTTAACGCTCGGCATTCCCGGTGAGTCTGTCACGGCCGTGTTGATGGGAGGTCTTATCATCCACGGTCTTCAGCCCGGGCCCGAACTCTTTACGACCTACGCGGGCATGACCTATACGTTCTTTGCCGGCTTTGTTTTCGTGCAGTTTGCGATGCTTGCAGTCGGTATGTGCGGCGCCAAGTGGTTTGCTCACATTGCGCGTCTTTCCGACGCTATCTTGATTCCGTCGATTGTGCTTTTGTGCGTTGTGGGCTCGTACGCCATTCACAATTCGCTTTTTGACGTGAGCTTGATGCTTTTGTTCGGTCTTTTGGGTTACCTGATGCGTAAATTCGACTTCAGTACCCCGGCTATGGTCTTGGGTCTGATTTTGGGTCCGATTGGCGAGCGCGGTTTGCGTCGTGCGCTGCTCCTGAATGATAACGACCCGAGTATCTTCTTTTCCTCATCGCTGTGCTGGATTTTGATTGCTCTGTGCGTGGTCGGCATCTTGTCGCCGATTTTGATGGGACGCCTGGAAAAGAGAATGGTTCATCGGGCCAAGAGCAATACGGCCTCAGCCTCAACTAAATAACTTGATTGCTGTATCCATATTTGATAAGGAGAAACCTATGAAAAGACGTGTTTTAGGAATGGCCCTTGCGGCATCGTTTGCGCTGACCCTTCCGTTTGCCAGTCACGCGTGGGAACCCGCCGGTGACGTCTCCGTGATTGTCGCCTACAAGGCCGGGTCCGGTACCGATAAGACCTGCCGTCCCCTCATTATGATGGCCGAAAAGTATGTCGGTAAGACCCTCGTGATTCACAACATGCCCGGCGGCGACGGCAAGATCGGCTGGACGGATTTAATCAAGGCCAAGCCCGACGGACGCACCATCGGCTTTGTGAACCTTCCGACGTTCACGCAGTACATCGCCGAAGGAAAATTTAAGGTCGACCAAATCGTTCCCGTGTGTAACCACGTGACGGAAACGGGCGTCATCGTCGTCAAGGCCGACAGCCCCTACAAGACCTTGGATGACCTCGTTGCCGCAATGAAGAAGAACCCGCGCCTGAAGGCTTCGACAAACGGTAATCGTGCCTCCAACCACATTTCCGCGCAACTTTTTGCCAATTCGGCCAAGGTCAAGTACAAGGCCATCCCGTACGGCGGCACGGCCGATCAGCTCCTTGCCTTGCGTCAGGGTGAAGTGGACTTCTCGTGCCCGAAGATTGCGGACGTTGCCAGCATGATTCGCGGCGACAAGCCCGAGTTGCGTGTTCTCGGCGTCTTTGACACCAAGCGCGATGCCACGATTCCGAATGTTCCGACGTTAAAGGAACTCGGCTACTACCCCGAATGGTACGGTTCGGCTCGCGCCATCGTACTGCCGAAGGGCGCCAAGCCTGAGGTTGTGAAGTTTTATGCCGATGCCTTCTTAAAGACGATGCAAGATAAGGAATGCGCTGAATTGCATCACAAGGCCGGCTTTAACATGGATTACAAGAATCCCAAGGAATTGGCCGATTTAATCCAAGCGCAGATTAACTTCTGCCAGATGACGGTTAAGCCCGATTTCTGGAAGTAATCGACTCACAAATAATATCGGAAAGTTACTTTCCTCCCTTCGGGTTCGCTTTGTCGGGTGTGCGAAAACGAAGGGAGGTCTTTTTATCCTTCTCAGGCGGTGTGCTTTGGGTGAATTTCCTGCAAGGAATACACGCGCGCATCAGCGAGGTGCTTGATGCCTTCGACCGCGGCACGGCCGCCTGCAATCGTCGTAAAGTAGGTGACGCGATTGCCTAGGGCCGCAAGGCGAATCGCTCGGGCATCGTTAATTTCGCCCTTGGACTCATTGCTTGTCATAATGAGAAGCTGCAAGGCTTTGTTCTTAATCATGTCAAGAACATTCGGCCGTCCGTCACTGACCTTATTGATTGTCTTGCAATCGATTCCGGCATGGGCAAACGCTGTTGCTGTTCCGCGGGTTGCCACGAGTTTGTACCCGGCGTCGGCAAGTTCGGCGGCAACGACGATGGCTTTGGCCTTATCGTCATCGCGCACGGAGATAAAGACCGTAGAGCCTGCTGGCGGAAGTCTGTTGCCCGCGCCGAGCTGACTCTTAAAGAGCGCTTCGCCGAAGGTGGTTCCGACACCCATGACTTCGCCTGTCGAGCGCATCTCGGGACCCAAAACCGGATCGACGCCGAGGAATTTGGCAAACGGGAACACGGCTTCTTTAACGCACATGTGCGTGGGTTTGACTTCCACCGTGATGCCTTGCTTGGCAATGGAGTCTCCGACCATGCAGCGTGCCGCCACCTTGGCAACTTGAACGCCCGTGGCTTTGGAAACAAAAGGAACCGTACGGCTGGCGCGGGGATTGACCTCGAGGACATAGACTTCGGGCTTTTCGGTAACGGCATTTTTAACGGCAAATTGCACGTTCATAAGACCGACGACACCGAGGGCTTTGGCCATTAAGACCGTTTCCCGCCGCACTTCATCTAGGATCTCTTCCCGAAGCGAGTAGGGCGGAAGCGAGCAGGCCGAGTCTCCCGAGTGCACGCCCGCAGCTTCGACGTGCTGCATAAGGCCTGCGATTTTGACTTCTTTTCCGTCACTTACGGCATCGACGTCCATCTCGACGGCGTCATCCAAAAAGCGGTCTAACAGAACAGGGCTTTGTTCGCTCACGACAATGGCTTCGTGCATGTAGCGCATGAGTTCCTTATCGTCGTGCACGATATCCATCGCGCGTCCCCCGAGGACATAACTCGGACGCACTACGATGGGATAACCGATTTCGTGCGCACAGGCAAGGGCCGCCGATTCCGTGTGCGCCGTGCGGTTTTCGGGTTGTCTGAGACCGAGTTGGGTAATTAGGCCCTTAAAGCGCTCACGATCTTCGGCGCAGTCAATCGCATCAGTGGAGGTGCCGATAATGCGAATGCCTTCTTTTTCCAGGGCTCGGCAAATCTTTAAAGGTGTCTGTCCGCCGTATTGGACAATCACACCGTCAGGCTTTTCCACGTGACAGATTTCCAAGACGTCTTCAAGCGTCACGGGCTCAAAGTACAGGCGATCGGACGTATCGTAGTCGGTCGAGACCGTTTCCGGGTTGCAGTTGACCATGATGGTTTCGTACCCGTCTTCATGTAAGGCCATCGAAGCGTGCACGCAGCAGTAGTCAAATTCAATGCCCTGACCGATTCTGTTCGGTCCCCCGCCTAAAACGACAATCTTCTTACGATTTCTGGGATTGGCTTCGTTTTCTCCAGAGTAAGTCGAGAACATGTAGGCCGTTTTAGTTTCAAATTCGGCCGCACAGGTATCGACGCGTTTGTAAACCGGATGCAGATTCAGGGTGTAGCGCTTTTCTCGGACATCCTTTTCCGACGTGTGTGTCAGGCGGGCAATTCGTTTGTCCGAAAAGCCTTTTTTCTTTAAGTAAAAGAGGGCGTCCCGGTCGATTTCTTGTAATGAGACTGTTTCAAGGCGCTTTTCGATACGCACGAGTTCCTCGATTTGCGCGAGGAACCAGGGATCGATCGACGTCATGCGGTAAAGCTCTTCGCACGTCAGTCCGATTCGCATGGCATCGGCGACATAAAGGATGCGCTCGGGACCGGCTTCACTGACTTCGTGGATGATTTCTTCCCGGTCAGTCGAAAGGCTTGTTAAACCGTCTTTTCCGGTCTCAAGACCCCGAAGGGCCTTTTGCAGGGACTCTTGGAACGAGGAGCCCACGGCCATCACTTCCCCGACGCTTTTCATTTGGGTGGTTAAACGGTCGTCGGCTTGCGGGAATTTTTCAAACGCAAAGCGCGGAATCTTCGTGACAACGTAGTCAATCGTCGGCTCGAAGGACGCAGGTGTTGCACCGTCCGTGATATCGTTTTTCAGTTCATCGAGCGTGTACCCGACGGCAAGCTTGGCAGCGACTTTGGCAATCGGAAAGCCCGTGGCTTTGGAGGCCAAGGCCGAGGAGCGCGACACACGCGGATTCATCTCAATGACAATGAGGCGTCCGTTTTTCGGATTAACGGCAAATTGTACGTTCGAACCCCCGGTATCCACGCCGATTTCACGTAGCACGGCAATCGAGGCATCGCGCATGATTTGGTACTCTCGGTCCGTTAGGGTTTGAGCCGGGGCTACGGTGATGGAGTCGCCCGTGTGAATACCCATGGGGTCGAGGTTTTCAATCGAGCAGACGATAATGCAGTTATCGTTCTTATCGCGCACGACTTCCATCTCGTATTCTTTCCAGCCGAGAAGGGACTCTTCGATTAACAGTTCATGCGTAGGCGATAGTTCCAGCCCGCGTTCGCAAATCTCGACGAATTCCTGCATGTTGTAGGCAATGCCGCCGCCTGTCCCGCCTAAGGTAAAGGAGGGACGAATCACGGCAGGGAACCCCACTTGCGACTGGACTTGCAGGGCCTCGGCCATGTCGTAGGCAATGCCCGATCTCGCCGATTCCAGGCCGATGCGGCTCATAGCCTGTTTAAACCGTTGACGATCTTCGGCTTTATCGATGGCATCGGGTGATGCTCCGATCAGTTCCACCCCATAGCGCTTAAGAACTCCGGAGCGATTTAGCTCCATCGCAAGGTTCAGGGCCGTTTGCCCGCCCATGGTCGGCAAAACGGCATCGGGCTTTTCCCGAGCAATGATGCGCTCTAGGACGCGTGCGTCCAAGGGCTCGATATAGGTAGCATCGGCCGTATCGGGGTCGGTCATAATCGTTGCCGGGTTGGAGTTGACGAGTATGACGCGATACCCTTCTTCGCGAAGGGCTTTGCAAGCTTGTGCTCCGGAGTAGTCAAATTCACAGGCCTGACCGATGATGATGGGGCCGGCGCCGATAATCAGTACGGATTTTATGTCAGTGCGTTTGGGCATTTTTAGTCCTTGTTTTCTGTCATGCGAGAAAGTAGGGGGCCCGAGGATTGAAATTCGGGCACGAGCATTTGTCCGACTTATCGTCGGTTCTTTCGCATGAGAGAGGCGAACTGATCAAAAAGTGTGGCGATGTCGTGGGGACCGGGACTTGCTTCCGGATGTCCCTGAAAACTCACGGCCGGAGCATTGAGAAATTCCAGCCCTTGCAGCGACCCGTCAAAAAGACTGGCGTAAATCCCGGATACATTTTCAGGAAGTGTCGTTTCATCGACGGCAAAGCCGTGGTTCTGACTTGTAATCGCGACGCGATGCGTACGGCGGTCCGTGACCGGGTGGTTGGCCCCGTGGTGACCGAATTTCATCTTGACGGTCTTAGCCCCGGCGGCAAGCCCCATAATCTGATGGCCTAAGCAAATGCCGAAAAGGGGGATTTTCTTCTCAAGGAAAACGCGAGCGGCTTCAATCGCATAGGTGCAAGGCTCGGGATCTCCCGGGCCGTTTGATAAAAACACACCGTCCGGATGCATCGCAAGAACGACATCGGCAGGCGTCTTTGCCGGAACGACCGTCACACGCATGCCACGCTCTGCCATCATTCTGAGGATGTTGCGCTTAATGCCGAAGTCGTAGGCAACGACGTGAAAGGGGAAAGCCGCCGGCCTGTGAAAGCCCGGGGTCCCTTCATTGCCTGTCATGGTCCAAAGTCCTTCGGTCCACTCATAGGGCGCATCGGTTGTGACTTCGGAGGCTAAATCACGACCGACCATCGAGCCCCAGGAGCGGGCTTGATTGATTGCCGACTGAAGTTCTTCTTGAGTTAAATGGCCGTCTTTCGCAACGACGATGGTTCCTGCCATGGCCCCTTTGGTGCGCAAACGACGCACGAGAGCGCGCGTATCGATGTCGTAAAGCGCGCATTTGCCGTGAGCCTTCAGGTAGTGCTCGAGCGAATCGGTTGCACGAAAATTGCTCACAACGGGGCTTGCGCACCGGAGAATCAGTCCGGCTGCTGCAACGGTCGGACTTTCGGCATCCTGCTCATTGACGCCGACATTGCCGATGTGCGGGTAGGTGAGCGTGACAATCTGACCTGTGTAACTCGGGTCAGTCAGGATTTCCTGATATCCGGTCATAGCGGTGTTAAAGACCACCTCGGCCGTGACGGAGCCCGGGGCGCCCAATGAGCGTCCGCGATAGACGGTTCCGTCGGCAAGCGCCAAAGCAGCTTCGGGCCGTGTGTCAAGTTGTATGGAGTTCAAGAGTCTCTCCTAGGTTCGTAAAGTGTCCTTTCGCATTGCGCGGGGCCTTGGCGCCCGACTTTAAGGACTCGGAACAAAGGGCATCTGTCCCGTAACTAACAAATAAATCATTATAGTAGAGACTCTTAGCGCTTGTCGCTTGACTTATGTTCGCCGTTCGGAGCGATTATATGAACCTTTCGTAGGACTTGATTCCGGACATTTTTTCCTCAAATCGATGCCGTACATATCGTCAAGTCGTCGGCCTTTTTGTATCGTAATCGATTCCTTGTCCTTTAAAAGAGACGGAGAATCGTTTTAGGCGGCACAAAATACGGCAGTTTCCCTATTTCACTTTGCTTGGCTTTCCGATATGATGAATCGGTCGGGCAGAGAATGTGCCCCTCATCGAAAATTAATCGTATGTCTTTTGAACGTCAAAAACCCGTTATCCATGCACGCAACGTGCAGTCGATGCGAATGTGTATTGCCCTCTGAAGGCGACGCACCGCACGGGTTTTCTGACGCACTAAAAAACCTCCTTATTGTCTTGCGGGTGTCCCGCTCATAAGTTCGGATTCGTCCGTTTGTCGGACCGATTCCGCCATGTTGTTATTCCTTACTTTTTTCACAAATCGGAGAAACTATCATGAAACCATCGTTCAAACGCACTGTCTTTTTTGTGTCCGTTGCAGCCTTAATCGGCACTGCATTGACCGGATGCGGCGAAGAGAAAGCCTCGGACTTCAAAGTTGTAAAAATCGGTGTTGTCGGTGAGTACAACGCCCAGTGGGAGACCGTTAATCAGAACCTTGCATCGGACAAAATCCGTGTCGAACTTGTCAAGTACTCGGACTACGCCACGCCGAACCGGGCGCTTTCGGATAAAGAAATCGATTTAAATGCCTTCCAGCATAAGGCCTTCTTGGCTAACGACATCGCCCGCAACGGCTACAAGATTACGGACATCGGCGATACGCTTGTCGCACCGCTTCGCATCTTTAACAACAAATCGAAGATTTCCAAAATTTCTGACATCAAGGACGGCGACAAAGTCGCCATTCCGGCGGATTTAACAAACGGGGGTCGCGCAATTAAGCTTCTTGAGGCCGCAGGCTTGGTTACCGTAGACCCGACCAAGGGGTATGTGCCCAATAAAACCGACATCACGCACTACAACGTCAAAATCGAGATTGTCGAGGCCGAGTCGGGAATGTTGGCCAATCTTTTACCCGATGTCACGGCTGCCGTCATTAACGGCGGCAACGCCTTTACGGCAAAACTCAATCCGGCGACCGATTCGATCTTCTCGGAAGTGATCGGGCCCGATAATCCTTACTTCGCGCGCCTTGCGAACGTCATAGTTTCTCGCACGGACGACACTCAAAAAACCGAATACAAGAAGGTCGTCGAGGCCTATCACAAGCAAAACGTCGCTCAAACCCTGAAAGACGCGTACAAAGGCGCCTTTATTCCGGTTTGGGTCGGATCCGGCGAGTACAAACTCAAGTAAAACAACATGCGGGAAGCCGGAATTTCCGGCTTCTCGTACACGATTATTTAGGACACGCTATGGATACCCAATCGAGCATTCATGCAATAGCTATTAAACGACTTAAGGCGTACCAAGCCGCCTCTCTTGCCATTTATGCGCACCCGGAAACCAGCAATCATGAGTATTTTGCTCAAGAGACGTTGACAGAGCTTTTGGCCGAAGACGGATTTTCGATTAAAAAAGACGTTGCGGGGCACCCGACCGGATTTACGGCCGCGTACAAGGCTCGCAAATCGGGCCCCGTGATCGTTTTTCTGGCCGAATACGATGCACTCCCGGGCATCGGACACGCCTGCGGACATAATCTATTCGGCACCACAAGTTCCTTGGCAGCCGTTGCTCTAAAGTCCGTAATCGACACAGTCGGAGGCGAAGTACGAGTCTACGGCACACCGGGCGAGGAGGGCGGAGAGAACGGCAGTGCCAAGGCAAGTTTCGTGCGTGAGGGATTTTTCAAAGACGTTGATGCGGCTTTGTGTGTTCATGCAAGCCGGGACGGGCACATTCTGACGTGTCCGTCGCTTGCGTGTGCGCCTGTGGACATTCAATTTCACGGAAAAGCGTCGCATGCAGCCAGCGCACCCGAAAAGGGCATTAACGCTCTCGATGCGGTCATTGCCGTCTATAACTCGATTAACGCCTTGCGCCAACACCTGACAAGCGACGTTCGGATTCACGGAATCATCACACACGGGGGCGATGTTCCCAATGTCGTACCCGACTATGCCGCCGCCAAGTTTTATTTGCGCGCCGCAACGGCTCCGACGCTTGATACCGTTTACAAAAAGGTCGAAGACATCGTTCGGGGTGCTGCTTTATCGACGGGAGCTACCGGTTCGATGACCCCGAGCCAAAATCGCGTGGACAACACCGTGATTACGCCCTCGTTTGATGCCGTCTATGCTAAGGAGTTAACCGCCTTCGGGGTGACTGCCGAGCCCCCGGCGTCCGTTAAAAGCATTGGTTCGACCGATGTCGGGAACGTCAGTCAAGTTGTTCCGACTATCCAACCGCAGATTCGCATCAGCCCCAGTCCGATTGCCGGACACAGCGAAGCCTTTAAAAAGGCAGCAGGATCCAAGATGGGGCTTGACTCCGTTGCGCTAGGAGGGGAGGTGCTTGCAAGAACGGCACTGCGCCTTATGACGGAACCTGCTCTTTTAGCAAGTATTCAAGCCGAGCACCGTGCTCAGGTGGCGCGCCAAAGCAATCCGAGGTAACCGAACATGATTGAATTGAAACACATCGTCAAACGCTTTACAGGCGATTTAAGATCGGTGACAGCCGTCAACGACGTTTCTCTTCGGATTAACGACGGAGAAATTTTCGGCATTATCGGGTTTTCCGGGGCGGGCAAATCCACGCTCGTGCGCTGTATCAATCTCTTGGAGCGCCCGACAAGCGGACAGGTACTCCTTGACGGAGTAGACCTCACGGGCCTTTCCCCGGCTTCTCTTCGGAGCGTGCGTCGCAAAATCGGCATGATTTTCCAGCACTTTAACTTAATGCCGAGTCGCACGGTCTTTGAAAATATCGAGATGCCGCTCAAACTAACAAAGGTCGGACGCGAAGAGCGTTGCGCGAAAATCCACGGTCTTTTATCTCTCGTGGGTTTATCGGACAAAAAAAATGCCTACCCCTCGGAACTTTCGGGCGGACAAAAACAGCGCGTTGCGATTGCCAGAGCACTTGCCAATGACCCTAAGGTGCTCCTTTGCGATGAGGCCACGAGCGCTCTTGATCCCAAGACAACCCGTTCGATTTTAAAGCTCCTTAAAAAGGTCAACTCCGAGCTTTCGATTACGGTCGTCATCATCACGCACCAGATGTCGGTCATTAAAAGCATTTGTGACAGAACCGCTGTTTTGGATCACGGAAAACTCATTGAAGAAGGAAGTGTTTTAGATGTCTTTTCCGACCCGAAAAGCCCGGTGACACAAAGCTTTATTAATTCGGCAAGTAACGTCGACGGACTTATGGAAATGCTCGAAGAAGCCGAACAAAAGGGGGTAGGACCCGAGACGTCGGTGTATCTGCTCACGTACGCCGGGCAAAGCGCCGGAAAGCCTTTAATGAGTGAGCTTTACAAGCGGTTTTCCGTAAGCGCCAACATCATCTTCGGAAACATTGAACTTGTGGGCGGAACGCCCTTCGGGAAACTTGCCGTTACGCTTAAAGGGCGTGAGGAAGACGAGAAAAAAGCTCTTGCGTACATTGAAAAGCAGGGCGTTCGCATCGAGGAGATCAAAGTATCATGAACATTCTTTACGACCTATTTCCGAACTTGGAGCGCCTCGGAGGAGAATTTCTCCGTTCCGTCGAGCAAACAGCGACGATGATCGGCGTTTCCGGAACGATTGCCTGGGTTCTTGGGATTGCTTTGGGGGTGCTCCTTGTTGTGACCAAGCCGGGCGGCATTTTGGAAAATCGAATTCTTTTTACTTTTTTTGATCGCGCGATTGACATCATCCGCTCGATTCCCTTCATCATTTTGATTGTGCTCTTGATTCCGCTTTCTCGCTTTCTTGTGGGGACAGGGTCGGGCGTCACAGGCTCTTTTGTCGCCCTTGTGTTCGGAACGGTTCCCTTTTTTGCCCGTCAAATCGAATCGGTTCTCTCGGAAGTCGACGCAGGTCTTATTGAGGCGAGCGAAGCAATGGGCTTTTCACCGCGTGAGATTATTTTCGGGGTGTATCTGAAAGAATGCATCCCCGGAATCACGCGCGTGACGATGATCACATTCGTCAGTTTTATCGGCATTACGGCGATTGCCGGGGCAATCGGCGCCGGCGGAATCGGGGACTTTGCGATTCGCTACGGCTACCAGATGGGGTATCGGGACATGATATGGCTCTCGGTCTTTGTTATTCTTGCCGTCATCAGTCTTTTTCAATGGGCGGGAAACGCTCTCATTCGTCGAACGACCCACTAAGAGCGCCTCCGGGAGTCGGGCTTGGGGTCGGTTTTTCGGGCCGGTCCCGTGCTCTTTCGCTCCATGAGGCGGTTGGGGTATTCGACACGCATAATCCGGTCGGAGGTTTCCCCTTTCATGCGTTTTTGCAGAATGTGAAAGGCGTACCGTCCTTTTTCTTCGAGTTGGTGCTCGACCGTTGTGATGCCCGCAAATTTATAGCGGCTCGTACTCGTGTTATCGCACCCGCAGACCGAATAATCCTCGGGAATCCGAAAGCCGCGACTGATAATCGCATCCATAACGCCGGCGGCAACCGAGTCGTTCACGGCCACAAAGGCCGTCACATCGGGCTTTTCCTGTAGGCAATTTGTCGTTAAGCGATATCCGATGTTGTACTCCAAATCGATGTCGGATAATTCTTCGCTCGGGGAGACGGCGTGCGAGAACACGGCGACGCTTGATGTCGGATCTTTCTGTACCAGGCGCTCTTTGAGTCCCATCAGACGTCTTTGTCGCATCGCAAAATGCTCGCCGAGCGACGTAGAAATAAAGGCAATGTGTCGGTGTCCGAGTGAATACAAGTGCTGGGCGAGCATGGCGCCGGCGCCGTAATCGTTCATTTCCACGGTATCTAAGGCCGCATGATCGTCCCTGTCGCCGATGACCACCACCGGAATGCGCGCATTGATGTCTTCTAAAAGTTTGACATTATTGGGCATCGTGGCAAACACGAGGCCCTTAATCCCTAAATCGAGCGCCATCTGCACGCATTCGGTTTCTTTGGCAATGTCTCGGTAGTGCGTAAAAACGAGGGTCGAGTAGTGATTGGCATCGGCCTCCTGCTGGATAGCCTGCACGATGCGCGAGTAATAGTGATTTGAAATGTTCGGACAGACGATAAGGACGGTCGGGGAGGCGGTCCCTTTACTCTGGTGCTTTTGACTCGGGCTGTATCCGGTTTCCCGCGCAATACTCTCAACCTTTTCGACGGTTTCCTTGGAAAAGGAGACGCCGGCGCGACGGCTCAGAATCATCGAGGCCGTCGTTGTCGAGACGCCGGCACGTTTGGCCACTTCCGATAATGTAATTGTCTTATAGCGCATACTCGTCACCCCGAAAAATCAGCCGAAGCTTGATAAATAATTACTAAACACTTTAAGATGTTTTAGTTTCGAAACGTTTAAGTTAATAAATATTTATCACTGTAATTCCGCATTTAAGTGGGCAAATTATACGAATACAATAGCATTGACTGCAAGAAGCGGTCAAAAAGCAGATAAATATTTACTAATCTTAGGAGAAATCCATGACTCAACCATCGAAAAAAGAGATTCGAAAGGTTGTTTGGGCGTCGTTACTCGGCGCGACAATCGAGTGGTATGACTTTTTCTTGTACGGTGTCGTTGCCGGTATCGTTTTTAACAAATTATTCTTCCCGACAAGCGATCCGTATATCGGAACACTTTTGGCGTATACCACGTTTGCCATCGGCTACTTGGCTCGTCCCTTCGGCGGTTTTATTTTCGGCCACTTCGGTGACAAAATCGGTCGCAAGAGCATGCTGATTCTGACGATGCTCATCATGGGTTTAGCGACAATCGGTATCGGTCTTGTGCCCACATACGCTTCGATCGGTATTGCCGCTCCGATTTTGCTGCAAACGTTCCGCCTCCTGCAGGGCTTGGGTCTTGGCGGTGAATGGGGCGGTGCAGTCCTTATGACCTACGAATACGCCAGCAAAAAAGAACGCGCCTTTTACGCCTCGATTCCCCAGATGGGTTTGGCGACGGGTCTATGCCTTTCCTCCGGCGTCGTCGCGCTTCTTTCTATGACTCTTAGCGATGCTCAGTTCCTCGAATGGGGTTGGCGCGTGGCTTTCTTGATGAGCGTGTTCTTGGTCGGTATCGCGCTTTGGGTTCGTCTTTCGATTCTGGAAACCCCGGATTTCCGTAAGGTTCAAGATCAAGCAGCTAAAGATAAGAGCAAGAAGGCTCTCCCGATTGTTCGCGTTTGCAAGAATCACCCCTTTAACATCCTTTTGGGGGTCGGTGCGCGCTGGGTTGACGGCGTGTTCTTTAACGTTCTTGCGGTGTTCGTGATTACGTACCTCGTCCAATACATCCACGTCGATCGCACGAGTGCCCTTGTTGTCGTGATGATTGCGGCTCTCTTGATGTGCCCCTTCATCGCATTTTTCGGTCACATGGCCGACAAGTACGGTCGCGGTAAGGTCTACGGCACTTGCGCAGTCTTGTGCGGTATCTCGATTTTCCCGTCATTCTGGTTAATGCAAAACTCGAACGGTAACCTCTTTATGATTGCCATTGCGATCATCATCCCGCTTTCGATTTTCTACGCTGGTATCTTCGGGCCGGAAGCGGCTGTCTTTGCCGACCTGTTCCCGGCTGACGTCCGATACACCGGCATTTCGATTTGCTACCAATTCCCGGGCTTTTTGGTTGCCGGCATCGTTCCCGGCCTTTGCACCTACTTCATGGGCATCACGGGGGGCGATCCGATTTATGTTTGCCTGTACACAATGGTTGCCTGTTTTACGAGCGCCTTAGCCGGCTTTGTCATCCAGAAGCGTCACAACGCTGCGGTCGCCAAATACGGCGAAAACGTCGAACACATTTAAGGATAAGCGGGAAGAGGGCGAGTCGCCCCTTCCCGAAACGGGGTGTTTATTATGAGAATTTTGCAGATTTCTGATTTTCACTTGCGCGGTGACGGAAAACTCTCCTTTCAGGTTGTCGATACGGCCTCGTTCCTAAAGTCGACAAAGGCCCACTTGGAGCATGTCTTTGCTCTTGACGGTCAAAAACCCGACATGATTGTCGTCACGGGCGATATTGCCGATTCGGGCGATGAGAAGGCCTACCTCATGGTCTATGAGGCCTTAAGTAGCTTTAACGTTCCCGTGTATGCGGTTCCGGGTAACCACGACCGTCGCGATCGTATGGTCCGCATCCTTAAAGGCTGGACGATTCCGAATCCGCAAACCGCCCCTTTCCTTTGCTACGCCGTACAAACGGAGGAAGCCAGGCTCCTATTCCTCGACACGCTTAACCCCGGTTCCCACGCCGGTCACATGCGGGAGGCGGAACTTGCTTGGCTTGATAACGAACTTCAAAGCAACAAGAACGTTCCGACCCTTATTTTCATGCATCATCCCCCCTTTATCACGGGACTGCCGGCGATGGATGAGCCCTTTGAAAATCGCGAACAGCTGCGCACAGTCCTTATGAAGGCGCCGTGGGCGAGACTTTGTTGCGGTCATATGCATCGCCCGATTTTTACAGTCTGGGCAGGTGTGCCGTGTGTGACGGCCCCGGCTGCATCGATGCAGATTGAACTGGATTTTACTCCCGAAGGCGGCGATACATTCCGCATGGAAACACCGGGGTACTTACTCCATGACTTTGAGGACGGAGTCTTTAATACCCACGTCTGTCAGATTTACAAGAAAACCGAGTTTGACGGGCCGTATCCGTTTGCCGGAAAAGTCAATCCCACAGAAGACTGAGTTTAAAGAACGACGCATCCCTTTCCCCTAAAGCGCAACACGTCCCTTGATTGCGCACCCGCCGAGTCCGAAAGGACTCGGCTTTTTTGTTCACGAATAGGGATATTTAACTTTTCCTGAACGCTTAAGCACTCTCATCGTTTGGGGGTAGTTTACGGCGTAATTTCCTCAATAAGCAAACGTTTTAGGCTATATTCTTTTGCTATACTGCCGAAAACGTTTTCTTAAGTTTTTGTTCAAATTTTCATATAAGCAAGGCAACTTTAAACACTTAAAGCGTCTTGTTCGGAGATAAGCCCCATGATTAAACGCAACGTATTACTCAATCCCGGCCCGGCGACAACCACCGATACGGTCAAACTGGCCCAAGTCGTACCCGACATTTGCCCGCGGGAAAAAGAATTTGCCGACCTGATGAAAGGCTTCCGGCATGACATTCTTAAAACCGTCCACGCAGACCCTGCCAACTACACGGCCGTTTTATTTTGCGGTTCGGGGACCCTGAATATGGACGTGTGCTTAAATTCGCTCCTTCCTGCCGAGGCCAAGGTCCTTGTCGTCAATAACGGCGCATATAGTTCGCGCGCCGTTGAGATTTGTAAGGCCTATGGCCTAAACCACATTGACCTTCGGTTCCCCGTCGATGAGCTTCCGGATATGTCGCGTGTGGAAGCCACGCTAAAAGAAAACCCCGACATTCGCCTGGTGTACACGACGCATAACGAAACGGGGACGGGGATTTGTAATCCCATTCGTGAAATCGGCGCCTTAGCCCATCGGTACGGCGCGACCTTTGTCGTCGATACCACGTCGACCTTGGCGATGCGTCCGATTGATGTGGCGTGCGACAACATCGACTTTTGTATGGCCTCGGCCCAAAAGGGCATTATGGCCATGACAGGTCTTTCCTTTGTCATCGGGCGTACGGACCTGATCGTTGCGTCCAAGGACTACCCGAAGCGTTCGTACTACTGCAATCTTTATTTGCAGTACGAGTATTTCGAAAAAACCGGGCAAATGCACTTTACGCCGCCCGTGCAGACCGTCTATGCCGCCGTTCAGGGCTTAAAAGAATATTTTGCCGAAGGAGAAACGGCAAAGTGGGAACGCCACAAGCGCGTTTTCGAGGCGATTCACGCAGGTTTAGATGAACTCGGGTTTAAAGACGTTATTCGCCGTGAATGGCAAAGCGGCTTGGTGGTCTCGGTTTTGTATCCGGATGACCCCAACTGGGACTTTATGAAAGTGCACGATTACTGCTATGAACGCGGCTTTACGATTTATCCGGGGAAGATTGCCTCCACGAACACCTTCCGCTTGTGCTCGTTAGGTGCGATTGACGAGGCCGATATCAAAGCCTTCTTTAAGGTCTTTAAAGAGGCTTTGATTACCTTAGAGATTCAAATTCCCGCTCGCTACAACGCTTAAAAAAGAGGGCCCTATGAAAACCGTTTACGCCTGCTTTACCACCGACATCATTCATGCCGGGCACTTAAATATCATCCGTGAGGCTCAAAAATACGGACAGCTCACGATTGGCGTGATGAGCGACGAAGCCCTCGTGCGTTTCGATCGCTTTCCGACAAAAACCCTTGAGGAGCGCCTTGCAATGGTGAGGTGCTTGGACGGCGTCTCAAACGTCATCGTCCAGGATAGCGTCATGTACGACAAGGTCATCGCAGAACTTAAGCCCGATTACGTGATTCACGGCGATAACTGGCTCGAAGGCCCGACAAAAGCCATTCGCGACAATGTTCAAAAGGCTCTTTCTTCGTACGGTGGAACGATTGTCGATGTACCGTATACGCGTAACGAACTTGTGCACCACATGGACGAGCGCGTCAAGGCACAGCTTGCGATGCCCGAATTTCGGCGTGCACGCTTGCGCCGTATGTTGAGTCTAAGACCTGTTGTTAAAGCCATTGAAGTGCATAGCGGCCTTACGGGGCTACTTGCGGAAAAAACCGTGGTCGAACACGACGGGGAACTTGACCAGTTCGATGCGATGTGGATTAGTTCCCTGTGTGATTCGACGGCCAAGGGTAAACCTGACATTGAACTCGTTGATATGACCTCGCGCTTTCGCACGATTGATGATGTGATGGAAGTGACGACCAAGCCCATCATTTTTGACGGCGATACCGGAGGCCTTATCGAACACTTTGTCTACACGGTGCGCTCTTTGGAACGCATGGGCGTTTCGGCCGTTATCGTCGAAGACAAAACGGGACTTAAGAAAAATTCGCTTTTCGGAACCGAAGTCAAGCAAACGCAAGATACGATTGAGCACTTTTCGCAAAAGATTGCCGCGGGCAAAAAGGTTCAGCTGACCGATGATTTTATGATTATTGCCCGCATCGAAAGCCTGATTCTCGAGAAGGGTCTGGACGATGCCCTCGCGCGTGCCAAGGCGTATGTCAAAGCCGGAGCCGACGGCATCATGATTCACAGCCGCAAAAAGGACCCGGCGGAAATCTTTGCCTTCTGCGACGCATTTCGCACCTTTGACACAACAACGCCGATTGTCGTTGTCCCGACCTCGTTTAACTCGGTCACGGAAGCCGAACTTGCGTCCCACGGTGTCAATATCGTCATTTACGCCAATCAACTCACGCGCAGTGCCTTCCCGGCCATGCAGCAAACGGCCGAAGATATTTTGCGGTATCACAGGGCACAGGAAGTCGATGCGCGACTGATGTCGATTAAGAAAATCATTACGCTCATTGACACACTGTAAGGAAAGGCCATGGATGTCCGAACGTTTGTTGAAGCAATAGGTGCCGACTTTTTTACGGGCGTACCCGATTCGCTTTTAAAGAGTCTTTCTTCGTACTTGATGGATACCTATGGGCTTAATCCGGCGCACCACGTCATTGCCGCCAATGAAGGCAACGCCGCGGCACTTGCAGCGGGCTACTACCTTGCTACCGGTCGCACCCCCGTTGTCTATATGCAAAATAGTGGCGAGGGGAACATCGTCAATCCTGCGGCAAGCCTTTTAAATGTGAAGGTCTACGCGATTCCGACAATTTTTGTCGTCGGTTGGCGCGGCGAACCCGGTGTCAAAGATGAGCCGCAGCACGTCTTTCAAGGCGAGATTACCGTTTCTCTCTTAAAACTTCTCGGAATTAAGCCCTTTATCCTTTCCCAAGAAACCACGGCCGAAGAGCTTCAAGATGCCGTCACAGCCTTTCGTCACGACTTAAGGGACGGTAACGACGTTGCATTTGTTGTGCGGAAGGGAGCTTTAACGTACGATGGAAAACCCGTTTTCAAGAATCCGTATACGTTAAGGCGCGAAGAGGTAATCGGTGCCGTGACACGCGTGAGCGGTCGGGACCCGGTGATATCAACTACCGGGAAAGCCAGCCGCGAGCTTTTCGAACTCCGTGTCGCGCGGGGTGAGAGCCATGAAACGGACTTTCTGACCGTAGGATCAATGGGGCATACCTCGTCGATTGCCCTTGCGGTGGCCGTGAATCAACCGAATCGTAAGGTCTGGTGCATCGACGGGGACGGCGCTGCTCTCATGCACATGGGCGCGATGGGAGTGATCGGATCCGTAGCCCCGAAAAACCTTGTCCATATTCTTATCAATAACGAAGCTCACGAGAGTGTCGGCGGCATGCCGACGGTTGCCAAAACCGTGGATTTTGCGGCGGTGGCGCGTGCCTGCGGATACCCGAACGTCGTTTCGGTGCAAGATGCAGATGCTCTGAATCGGGCTTTGCAAGAGGCTAAAGCAAGTGAGAAACTGACGTTTATCGAAGTCAAATGTGCCGTCGGCGCTCGCAAAGACTTAGGACGCCCGACCACAACGGCCCTGGAAAACAAAACGGTCTTTATGCGCTTTCTTGCTACGCGGTGAAGCCCCGTTTTTTCTTAAAAAGCTTAGCCCCGGTTATTCCGGGGTTTTTTGTGCCTCAGGCACACAAAAACGACCGAACTTTACAAAACCTTTAAATCTATCGGACTAAATCCTTACCGACAACGGCGTAAAGCCCCGTTGTTCAGGGCGGGGATATAAGCCGCGCAAGCCAGGCGCAGACTTCATATAATGCCTTCATGTGGATACGCAAAGGTTT
>UQUS01000016.1 GCA_900544335.1 uncultured Sutterella sp. | reverse complement strand
CTATTATACGAAAAAATGGAATCTAGCGCACCATCGACTCATAAAAAGTTGAAAGAAATCAGTACAAAAAGAAAAATATTCACACCATCTTTGATGCCTGTCAAAATGTTGTGGATCTAGTGGGGCGGGAGTTTAGGTTTCTATAACAAGCCCGGAATTTCGCCGGGCTTTTCTTTTTGCTTGCAGGATATGTGCAAAAAATGCACATACGACATCTTGAGTTGTCGGAATCAGTTGCTTACAGATTGTAGTCAACTCGAATCTCAATATTTAGGTTGGTCGTAAATTAATTTAGGTTGGTCGTAAATTAATTTAGGGCTCGTCCCATTCTTCGATAAATCAAGGGCTTAACCCTTAAACCTGTAGAATTCTACAGGTTTAAATTTGAGAGATTCCCTTGCACGGGTTTGCCATCTGCCGAGTTGGTTGTGTACCAATGAGTGCGCTCTCTTTCCTCTCGCTCCCATTGCGTGAATGGTTCGCCAAACTCATACGTAGGCACGTGAGCGATGCGCTCGGCGAGCCTGTACCATTCCTCTAAAACGTCGTCTGTCATTTCACAATCTCCGCTAGTGCGTCTTTTTCTCTTGCGATTCTTCCAGCCAAGTCGTTGCACTCTGCAAGAAGCTCTGAACCTTTAATGAGAAACTTTCGGCACTGGGCGTACTCAGCTCGGTAAGAGCGGTCGGGATTTGCTGACGCTCCGTCGGCACGGGCACTTGCGACGCGCAACCGACGCAACAAATCGTCACGCTCAGCACGAGCAACATCAGCCCGACGGCTTTCCAAAACCAGGCGGCTTGTTGCCTCGGAGAATCTTTTTTCATAGTATTTCCTTTGGTCAGAAACAGCGCTTGCCATTTGCGCCTTGAAATCGGCAATCTGCGCCTCACACTTGGCTTTTTGGTACGAGCTTCCCAGCCAGGCACACAAAGCGCACGCGGCGATGATTAGGAGTGCCGATGCGTATTTCTTGTAAGTAACAAGAAACGCGAACACAGTTTTGAAAAATGAAATCATAAGAATTTCTCTTTAAAGTTTTCTCTTGTCTTTTCTTGTCATGTTGTGTATACTACACATCGTTGAAAACAAATTGACGAGGTAATAATGAATAGTCAAGAAGTTATCAACATCCTCAAGAAAAATGGATGGACTCTAAGCAGAATCAATGGAAGCCATCACATTTTTGAGAACGCCGATGGAACACGGCATACGACAGTTCCTCATCCAAGAAAGGATATGTCAAAGCGCACGCTTAGTTCCATCTGTAGACAAAGCGGAATCAAACTGAGGATTCGTTGATTGAGGCAGGGGATTTCCCCTGCCTTGACAACACAAAAATGGAGACCATATGAAATACCCTGTTGCCGTTTGGTTCGAAGAAGGAACATATACCGCTGAAGTTCCTTCTCTGCCCGGAGTCGTTACTGAAGCGGATAATCTTCCTGACTTAGAAAAAGCCATAAAAGAAGCCGCATCGGGCTGGATGGAAGCGGAGTTAGATTCAGGACGCCTTGTCCCCGAGCCTGATTCCATCAATCACTTCCGAGACCTTAAAGAATACAAAGATTGTTTTTGGATGCTCGTTGATATTGACATTGAATCACTAAGTGATAAAACAGAGCGAGTCAATATTTCAATTCCGTCGAGAGTTTTAAGAAGACTTGACTTTCTTGCCGCGAGTTCAGGAATGTCTCGTTCCGGATATCTTGCGCGAATGGTTCTCTGTAAGTCGGTATCGCAGAATCAAACGGGTTCTGTATAATGCGCGTTAGCAACTCGTCAATGTTGCTTTCAACCCTAAGCCTCGTGAAAACGAGGCTTTTGTATTCAAATACACGGGATTTCTTTTTAGGAATCTGTTCGTAAGAACAATTTCGCCTCTTTCTCGCGCCGACGCTTCAGACCTTCGACCGCGCGACCACCGGCTCGGCAGATATCAAGAAACTCGAGCGCCGCTTTGTCTTCTTGCCGACTGTTTAGATTGTGTAATAACTTCGGCGCTTTGCGTCTTAAATCTCCGACGTTGAACGACAGCGAGACAAGCGCGATGAATTGCCACTTCGTGACCGGCGCTTTGATGTACGAAGCCATACGTCCCGCGCAGTCAATCACGTCGGCTCGGAGCAATTCCTCGGCGTGCGCTTGGCTAATCGCCATGCCCTCGGTCACGCCTGCCGTGTGGCCGTAGCCGATTGTCCATACGCCTGCTGAACAGCGATAGGCTTTCAACTCACAGCCTTCCTCGTTCCTGATGACGTCAAGGGCAATAGTGGGGTTGTAGGAAGAAAAAGATGAGTATGTCATCTGCGGAATCCTCGTTTTTTAAGGCCGGAGAGAAAATGCTGAAGTGGATCGGGCACAAAATGCGGATGAACACGGCCGAGGTTTTCGAGCATACTGAGCAGTTCATTCAGCCCGAACGCACCGAGAAAAGCCGTTTGAACACATTGCGTGCCGATGATTACGCCAAGACCATGTGCTAGTGCGTACACCCACAAAATGCAGAACTTTTTGATAAGTCCCCGAGCGCAGACATCGGATTGATATTCGCCGAAATAGCACGCTCGATAGATGCCCGTTAAATAGTCGCTCGCCATCATCGCTAACAACCACGCAACGGGTAGCTCATGATTGCCGAACGCAACGCCGTAAACCCAACCAACCGCCGCGCCAATAGCAAGAACAATCCGCTCTAGGTACGTTGGAATTAAATCGTGTAGAAGATCTTGAAGCACGCACATTTCCCTCCAAAAGTTTGCAAATTTTTTACATAGCAAACAATGAACCGAAAACGTGCCGATAACGGCACACCTAAATTTGTGTAAAAAATGCTCAATATTTAAGCGCGACAAGCAACGAATTGTTTTGCCTGAGCGTTACCTTCTGCTTCTAACGATTTGATTTAAATTGTTACTTTGCTTCTCTCCCCGGGCACCATGATTTTCTCCTATGTGAAAGACGAAAAAGGGAACGCTCGCGTTCCCTTTTTTTACCGTCTGCGCACCTTTTATTCCTCGACACGCATACCCTTGACGGTCCATTGACCAGTGCTTTCCAAAACGGTCCGCCACAGTTCGCTCTTGGGATCCATCTTGCGGCGCTTTGCCGTGACAAGTTCCAACGGAACGTGCACGAACTCGTCCATGATGCGAGAGACGACAATACCGGTTCTTCCGGCCATGGCCGCATGAACGGCATGCTGACCGAGCTGTCCGCAGTAGGCGGCATCGGACGTGTTGGCGTGCACTGAGCGAATAATGTAACTCGGATCGATGTACTTGATGGTCAAATCCTGATTGCGTTCGGCAAAGAATTTCTTTAAGCGTTCTTTGAGGAACGTTCCGATATCGCTCAAAACGATGTTGCCCGACGGGTCGTACTTGCCGGTTCCTTGCATCAGGTGCTGTCCGGCGCCTTCGGCTGCTACGATTACGGCGTGGCCGCGGGCACGGATGCGTTTAAAGACCGCTTCAAGCAGGCCCTGAGGACCGTCAATCTCAAAGGGTAGTTCCGGCACGAGCACGAAGTTCACGTCGCGCATGGAAAGAGTTGCCTGAGCGGCAATAAACCCGGACTCGCGTCCCATGAGTTTTACCAGACCGATTGTGTTATGGCACCCCATGGCCTCGGCATGTGCGCATTCGATGGCCTCGGTGGCTTTCTCGACGGCCGTGTCAAAGCCGAACGACTTGGGCACATAGTTAATGTCGTTATCAATCGTCTTCGGGATACCGATGACGGAAATGTGCAACCCGCGCTTGGCGATCTCGTTTTTAATCGCGATTGCCGCCTTCATCGATCCGTCGCCGCCGATGAAGTAAAGAATGTCAATCCGTTCTTTTAAAAGACGGTCGACAACACGTTCGATCGGTTGCGAGCCGCGCGATGTTCCGAGAATCGTGCCGCCGAAGTGATGAATGTTGCTGATATCGTATGAACGAAGGACAAGGGGTGTGAAACCTTTTTCTTCGATAAATCCGGCAAGTCCGTACCGGAAGCCGAGAATGTCATCGGCCCCGTATGCGTAATGGGACTCCAAAACAATGGAGCGAATCACATCGTTTAAACCCGGGCACAAGCCGCCGCAGGTTACGATAGCGCTACGTGTGCGCGTGGGGTCGAAAAACAGGCGCTCATGGGGACCGGCGGCCTCAAACAGACAGTCGGTATGCCCGCCGACGTCTCGCGCAAAATCCGACGGTAGGTGCAAAAGCACCGTATGGGAGGACGGGAAAACGCCGCTCGCTAAATTCGAGTCAAATCGCGCTTGTCCCAGGATTTCCGTATTGATTTTAAAAATTTTCTCGGCAGTCATAGGTAGGAGAAATATTCTTGAAAAACGAACGCACTCTATCAAATCCGAAGAGCCTTGGCGAAGCCTTTACAAAAAATTTCACGTAAGAGGATCGCCTTGGGGTATTGCCGAGCGCGAAAGTTGCCCGGTGTTTCTTTTCTTGTTTGAGAAAGCGTTTCGGGAAAAAAAAGGAGGGTTTCCGCAGCCTATTCTTAGCGCACCTTCAAGCCGAATCGCCCGAGGTAAAAGGCGGCACCGATCAGAATCCAAACCACGAGGAGTAGGTACGATGGCGTGCCGAAATGTACGAAATCGAGTCCTGGAATCGGAATTAATTGCAAGGCAATAAAAAACGCGGAAAAAGCGGCGCCGAGTACGGAAACAATCGAAAGGAAACTATTGGATTCTCCGTTTTTCTTCATCGTGACGCGCGTGGCAAGGCAGGTGAAAAGAAAGCCGATGGAGGCGCCGATAGCGCACATATCGACAAACCAGCCGAGGGCTTCTCGACCGAGAATCGGACCGGAAAGCGAAATACCGATGCAAAACAAGAGCGCGTTTTTCGGAGTTCTGTGTTTGGGGTCGATGACGGCAAAGGATTCGGGAAGGTACCCGTCTCGGGCCATCGAATACATCAGGCGCGAGGAGGCCATGTAAAAGCCCATAATGCCCGTTAAGACAGCACTGAAGACGGCAATTCCGACGATGACTTTCCCGAAAACCCCTAAGAGGCGCTCGGAGGCCGCTAACAAAAGCCAAGGCGTATGCGAACTATTGATAATTAAGTCCGGCCAATTGGCAAGCGCTGCAGCCGTGATGGTGTTGTTGGCGATGTAGACAAAGCAGCCGAAGGAGATAGCCACAATCATGATGAAGCTCACCTTCGTCGGAGAGAATTTGTATTCTTCTGCTGCCTGCGGAATCGTGTCAAAGCCGACGTAGGCCCAGGGGGCAATTGCTAGTGTTGCGAGGACGGCGGCGCAGATTGAAACGGTGCCCGTATGGATAAAAGGCTCGATACCGTCATAACTTCCGGCTCGAAGGGCACTGGCGGCGGTCTCCTTATCAAATCCCCAAAGCGGTTCCATGTTGGCAAACGTTGCGGCATCGCTTGTCAGGGCGATTGCCGTGAGCGTTAAGACGGAAGAGCCGAGCAAGAAC
Source organism: uncultured Sutterella sp. (assembly GCA_900544335.1). Taxonomy (GTDB): domain Bacteria; phylum Pseudomonadota; class Gammaproteobacteria; order Burkholderiales; family Burkholderiaceae_F; genus Duodenibacillus. The sequence goes on along the minus strand of UQUS01000016.1, from coordinate 33,314 downwards.
GCTAAAAGTGTTTGAATAGAGCCCGCGACCTTGACCCCTTGGATGTTAAAAAGGCCGAACAGCACGAGAACGGCCATGGCAAAGAGCATTTCTCCGGCATAGATGTCAAAACCGGCAACCGTATAGTGAAAGCCGAATTTAAGGATCGGACCGAAGAGGCCGTCGATGATTAGGCCTATGGCCGTCGAATTCATCGGGACATTTGTCAAATAGGCGGCAACGAGAAACCACCCGCACAGGAACGCCGGAAGCCGACCGAAACAAATCTTGGCGAAGGTAAATTGACCGCCGGCTTTGGGATATTTGGGGACCATGTAGGCGTAGTTAAAGGCAATCACCACCATGATGGCGGCTCCGAGGAGCATGGCAATTGCCGTCCCGGCGACTCCCGAGTTAAAGAGAAACTTTTTACCCGGATTAATAAACGAACCCCATCCGATGATGCATCCGAAGGCCAAAGCCCAAACATGCATCGGATTGAGGGCGCGCTTTAAGTGCGCAGGGTGTTTTGTGTCTGGTTTTTCCATCTAGCCGCAATATGCCTTGTCGATTTGTTTGAGCTCTCGGAAGGTGTCGATTTCAACGATGTCTTCCTGTGTGCACGGAAGAATTCCGACCTGGTACTTGTCTTTGAAAACACAGAGAGGAACTTGTTCCCAGTAGCGCTCTTTGCCTCCCGGTTGTTCATAGGCTTCTTTTAAGTCGGCAGAAAGTTTGGCTCCGTCTTGCGCATTCCAGTAAGAAATGCCGACCATTTGGTAGCAATTCAGTCCCCCGAATTTTTCTTCGGCAATAAAGCCGTTTTTGAGCGTAAAACACCAATCGTCACTGCGCTCTTTGGCAATGCCCAAAAAGTCCGACTCATAGTGGTATTTACGAAGAATGTTCGGATTGTTAATCAACAGGTCGGACTCTAAGACATAGGCATTTGCCAGACCGAACCGGGCGACAAGGGCCGAGGAAATATTGTTCGATTCGTTGTAAATCGGGTTTTCCAGAAAACGAATCATCGGATATTTATACAAAAGCTGATCGAATTGTTCGCCTAAATACCCCCGAACGATGGTGATATCGGTAATCCCGAGGGCCAGAACGGCATCGATAAGACCGTCGATTAAACGCTGTCCGTTCACGCGCACCAGCGGTTTGGGGGTGTTGAGTGTGACGGGCACGAGGCGACTGCCGAACCCGGCTGCAAGAAAAACAGCTTTTTTGACGCGAAAGGGCTCGAGTGTTGCCAAGCCGCTTTCGGTAATTTGGTTGTCGGCAACAAGACCGCTTTGCGTTAATGCCGCAAGAAGTTTATTGGCCGTGCCCAAAGAAAACCCCGAACGGCGCGCCAGTTCGCGTTGGGAGAGCGACGCGTCGCAGGGAGCGAGCGTCGTCAGAAGATTGAACTCTTTGCGAGTCAGCGGTTTTGTCATAAAAAAGCTCTGAGGTTGTAACGCAAGCTTTTGTTGCAAAGGAAAAAATTACTTTTCGCAAGTATACCGAGGGAAGGGCGGTTGTTTAATTTTAAGAGGCTTTGATGCCGGAATGAACGCTTGCGAGCCTGCTTGATTTTCCGAGGAGGGGTTTTGCTTTTCAAATCGGCAGGTTTCGCGCCTCGTTCCTCGGTAAAATGCCGTACGCTTTTTTCCTTTAAGGGGAATGTATGTCGGTTTTTCAGCCGTTTGACGTGCTTTTGCCAAGTCGCGGGGTTTCCGTTTCTTGGCCTGTCATTGCCTGCGATCAGTTCACAAGCGAGCCGGAGTACTGGGAAAAGGTCTGTCGCATTGTCGGGACCGATGCCAGTACGCTCGCTTTGATTTTTCCAGAGGTTTGGCTCGGGAAGGACAATGCGTCACGTATCGGAGCTATTGAAGCCACCATGCGCTCGTATCTGAAAAACGCCGTTTTGGCCTCGCATCCGGCAAGCTTCGTTTATGTGGAAAGAACGCTTTGCACGGGAGCGATTCGCCGCGGCGTAGTCGGGACGGTTGATTTAGAGGCTTACGACTTTTCCGAAAAAACCGATAAGCCGATTCGTGCGACCGAAAAAACCGTCCGTTCGCGTATTCCGCCGCGCGTGGCCATCCGTAAGGACGCCAGCTTGGAGCTTTCCCATGTGCTCCTTTTAGCCGATGACCCGACCGACCGACTCCTGTCCGGGCTCGAGCAAAAAAAAGCAACGCTTCCGAAACTTTATGATTTGGACTTGATGCTCGGAGGCGGGAACCTTGTCGGGTATCTTGTTTCAGGGAACGATGCGGCGGAGTTTTCTCAAGCCGTGGCCGACTACGAAAAAGAACGTGCCTCTGTCGGAACTCTTTTTTACTGTGTCGGAGACGGGAACCACTCTCTGGCAACGGCCAAGACCTGTTACGAGGATTTGAAGACAAGACTCCCGTCTGAAGAAGGCCAAGACCATCCGGCACGGTATGCGATGGTCGAACTCGGAAACATTCGGGACAAGTCGCTTGCCTTTGAGCCGATTCACCGTCTGGTTGTCGGAAAAAATCCCGAAACGGTTTTGTCGCAACTGGCAAAGACGGCAGGAGCCTTAGAGGGTCACCGTATCACGTGGGTTGCAGGCCAAAAGACGGGTGAAATTATTTTGGATCGCAAGTTCGGAGTCCTTCCCGTTGCGGCATTGCAAAGTGCCTTGGATGACTGCCTACCGGAAGTCGGAGCCGAGCTTGACTACATTCACGGAGAGGCCTCCCTGAGAAAATTGGCGCAGGAAGACAATCGCCTGGGATTTTTACTGACGGCCATTGCGAAGGAGGACTTTTTTACCGGAGTGGCCTTAGGCGGCGTCTTCCCGCGTAAAACCTTTTCCATGGGAGAGGCGACCGATAAGCGTTACTATACGGAAGCGCGTCGCATCGTCCGATAACGGGAAGGTGCTATTCTTTGCCTGACTGAAAAGCCATTTTGAGAAAAAGCCATGAAATTAGTCATTGCTGTCGTCAAACCTTTTAAACTCGATGAAGTGCGTGAAGCACTGGCCGAAATCGGCGTGAACGGACTGACGGTCACGGAAGTGAAGGGATTCGGCCGTCAAAAAGGTCACACGGAACTGTACCGCGGCGCCGAATACGTGGTGGACTTTCTTCCGAAGGTCAAAATTGAGGCTGTCGTGACCGATGACATCCTCGACCGCGTTTTGGAAGCGATTCAAAAAAGTGCTCGGACCGGGAAAATCGGGGATGGCAAAATTTTCGTTGTCGACTTAGAGCAGGTCATTCGCATTCGGACCGGCGAAGAAGGCGAAGCCGCAGTCTGAAAAGTCTGAAGGCAATAAAAAACCCGGCCTCGCGACCGGGTTTTTCGCTAGGTGCTCACGCGAAAATTACTTCGCAGCGCGCGAACCGAACACTTCGACTTCCGTACGACGGTTCGGGGCGAGGCACTTGATGAGCTCGTCCTTGCTCAGGTTCTTGGCGCATTCGACAACGGGGTTGTCAGAGCCCAAGCCGAGCGGCTGGATGCGATCTTCCGCAACGCCGTTGGCAGCCAAGTACGCCTTGACGGCTTCAGCACGTGCTTCGGAAAGCTTCTGGTTGGCGGCATCCGAACCGATCTTGTCGGTGTAGCCTGTGGCCAGGACGACGTCAATGTTGACACCGGCCAATTTGGAGATCAAACCGTTCAGAACTGCCTGTCCCTCATCGGAAAGCTTGGCGCTACCGAAAGCAAAGACCGCGTCGGCGTTAACCGTAACCTTGGCGGGCTTCTTCTTCTTGGCGGGAGCAGCCTTCTGGCACGGGGCGATGTCCTGATCGCACTGGCATCCGGTCGCATTGCCGGCCTTCTGAGCCAAAGCGGGTGTCCAGAAACCGGTGCGGATGCACAGACCCGAGCCACTCTTGACAACCTGGTTGGCGCTATCCATGAGGTAGGGGACAGCATCCGCAGCCATCGCAGAACCGGCGGTAGCAACCAGGGCGGCTACCGCGAGACTCAATTTGAGAGACTTCATATTATTTTCCTTTGTTAAAGCACCGCTGTTGTACTTCCTGACTCACACGAAAACTCGACGTGCAAATTAAAGAACAACGCTTCAATGCCTGCGGTGCAACTCAACACTGAAGCCGGTCTTGCTCCAAAGTGGTATGTCCGATAAAAGGCACAACACTTCATGTAGGCATGATAAACGATTTTCTCAGAAACAGGTCCTTACAGGGCAAAGGAAATTCCCTCACACGGTCAAAGAACGTGATTTGTGCGTTTTCTACGACAAAAGCCCGAAGTGAGTCTTTTCATGAGGCGCCCTCTCGCGCGCGTACGCGCTCGCGCCTGCACGTGCGCACGCAAAGAGGCGTACAATTAAACCTCTTTAATCCCCGAAAAATTCGGGGCTAGCGATTTTTGTTGAGTATTGAAAAAAGACAATTCCTATTAAGCCATGAGTACCCAAGATAATACGACGACGGAAAATAACGGCGAAAAGAACGGCATGCCGATTTCTTATTCTTATGAGACGCTTCCGGTTGCCCTGGAAAGCGAGATGCGGCAGTGCTACCTCGATTATGCGATGAGTGTGATTGTCGGGCGAGCGTTGCCCGACGTGCGTGACGGATTTAAACCCGTGCATCGGCGCGTTCTTTTCTCCATGCATGAACTGGGAAACGACTTTTCCCGTCCGACGAAAAAATGCGCTCGTGTTGTCGGGGACGTCATCGGTAAGTACCACCCGCACGGTGATCAGGCGGCCTATCAGACCTTGGTGCGCCTGGCGCAGGACTTTTCTATGCGTTATCCGCTTGTCTGGGGTCAAGGAAACTTCGGTTCGATCGACGGGGATGGCGCGGCGGCCATGCGTTACACGGAATGCCGCCTTGCGCAGATTGCCGATGCAATGCTCGATGATTTGGACGAAGATACGGTTGATTTCATTCCGAATTTTGATAACTCGGAAAAAGAGCCCGTGGTGTTGCCGGCCAAGTTACCGAATCTTCTAGTCAACGGTTCGGCCGGTATTGCCGTCGGCATGGCCACGAACATTCCGCCGCACAATTTGTGTGAGGTCGTCGAGGCCTGTCGCTTCCTTTTAAAGAACCCGGAAGCCACGATTGATGACGTGATGGCGCTCATCCCGGCACCGGACTTTCCGACCGGAGCGGTCATTTACGGTTTGGAAGGGGTTCGCGAAGGCTACAGAACCGGACGCGGTCGCGTCGTCATGCGCTCGCACACGCATTTTGAGGAACTTCGCAACGGGCGTCAGGCGCTTGTGGTCGACGATATTCCGTATCAAGTCAACAAGAAGGTCCTTGTCGAGTCCATTGCCCGGCTCATGCACGAGAAAAAAATCGAAGGGATTGCGGAGTTGCGCGATGAGTCCAGTAAGACCGTCCGCATCGTCATGGAACTCAAACAGGGAGCCTTCGGCGAAGTTATCCTCAATCAACTCTTTAAGATGACTGCCTTGCAGTCGTCCTTCGGCATCAACATGGTCGCCCTGGTGGACGGCCAGCCGCGCCTTTTGAATCTGCGTCAGATTATCGAGGCCTTCTTGCGGCATCGCCGTGAGGTCGTTAACCGTCGGACCATCTTCCGCTTAAATAAGAACCGGACACGCGGACACATTTTGGAAGGTCAGGCCGTTGCGCTTTCCAATATCGACGAATTCTTGAGAATCATTCGTGCAGCGCCGACCCCGCCGGTTGCCAAAGCCCAATTGATGGCGCGCGCCTGGAGGTCCGATTTTGTCGTCGGACTACTCAAAGGGGCGGCCTCGGCCGAAGATTACCGCCCGATTGAAATCGGCGCCGAATTCGGTTTGGATAAGGACGGTCTGTACCATTTAAGTTCCGTTCAGACCGACAAGATTTTGCAGATGGCGTTGCAAAAGCTCACAGGGCTGGAACAAGACAAGATTAACGACGAGTACCGTCAGGTTCACGACGCCATCACCGATTTACTTGATATCTTGGCGCGCCCGGAACGCGTGGTTCAGATTATGGATAGCGAACTCGAGGAATTAAAGACCAAGTACGGAGATGCCCGCCGCAGTGAAATCGATTACTCGGGCGATCCGAATTTCGATCCGCTCGACTTCGTTGTCAACGAATCGGTCGTTGTCACGCTCTCGCGCGAAGGCTATATCAAGCGCTTGGCCCTAGATCAGTACCGAGAACAAAAGCGCGGCGGACAAGGTAAGAGAGCCTCTCAGACACGCGAAGGCGATGCCGTCGAGCGCCTTTTCGTGGCCAATTCCCACGACAAGATGCTGTGCTTTAGCGACAAGGGCCGCGTTTTCGAGTTGGCCGTGTACTTGGTGCCCGAGGCCGCAAGAACGAGTAAAGGAAAAGCCATCGTTAACCTCTTGCAGCTTCAAGACGATGAAAAGATTCGCATCGTTTTGCCGGTCCATAGCTTTGATGAAAATCGCTTTGTCTTTATGGCAACGCGAAACGGCTATGTGAAAAAGACACCGCTTTGCGAACTCAAGAATTCACTCCGCAAGGGCAAAAAAGCCATTGAACTCATGCCGGGCGACGCCCTCATCGGCGTGGAAATCACCGACGGTCAGCACGACGTGATGCTCTTTTCCGATGCCGGTAAGGCCGTACGCTTTGATGAAGCGAGCGTTCGTCCGATGGGGCGTGCGGCGCGCGGCGTTATCGGCATGAGGCTTGAGGGCGGCTCCAAGGTCATCAGTATGCTGGTTGCCGGCGACGAGTCGCAGTACGTGCTCACGGCATGCGAAAACGGTTACGGCAAATGCACGCCGATTACCGAATACACGCGGCACGGCCGCGCCACGCAAGGCATGATTGCGATTGCCACCAGCGAGCGCAACGGTAAAGTGGTTGCCGCCGTTTTGGTTCGCCCTGAAGACAGCGTCATGCTGCTTACCGAGAACGGAAAACTGGTTCGCACTCCGGTGGCCGACATTCGCGTTTGCGGAAGAAGCACCCAAGGTGTGACGCTCATTGATATCAAAAACGATAAGCTCGTGCGCTTGTCTCGCGTTGCCGAGGACGATGCCGAATCCGAAGAGGGTTCGCAAGCGGCTTCGGAAGGCGAGAACAAGGGCCCGAAGGAGTAACGCATATGCATCGCGTTTATAACTTTGCCGCGGGTCCCGGTGTTTTGCCCGTTCCTGTTTTGCAAGAGGTTGCCGAGAACCTGGTTAACTACAAGGGTCAGGGCATGAGTGTCCTCGAGATGAGCCATCGAGGCGCAACAATCAGTGCTATTTGCGAGGAGACGAAGGCGTCTATTCGCACGCTACTTCAAGTTCCGGAAGATTTCGACATTCTCTTTTTGCAAGGCGGCGGTCACATGCAGTTTGCGATGGTGGCCCTTAATTTGCTCGGACAAAAGGGAAAAGCTGCCTACATCGTCGACGGTGTCTGGTCTAAAAAAGCTGCCGCCGAGGCCGCCCGCTTCGGCGCCGTGTCGGTTATCGGACAAACGACACCCTTTAGCGTACCCGATGAGGGGACGTTTATCGTCCCCGAGGACGTTTCGTATTTGTATTACTGCCAGAACGAGACCGTTCACGGATTGGAATTTAACTATGTGCCTAAGGCTCCGGCAGGTGCAGCTCTTGTCTCGGATATCAGCTCCAATTTCATGACACGTCCCGTGGACTTTACAAAGCACGATTTGGTGTTTGCCGGAGCCCAAAAGAACTTCGGGCCGGCCGGTCTTACGGTGGTCATCATTCGTAAGAGCCTACTCGGTAAAGCCTTGAGTATTTGCCCGACGATGCTCGATTACGCCGTTCACGCCAAGGCTGGCTCCATGTACAACACGCCGCCTGTGTTTCCCATCTATGTGGCAAGTTTAGTTTGTCGCTGGATTGCCTCCGAAGGGGGAATTGCTGAGATGAATCGACGTGCCCTCGAGCGGAGTTCTCTCGTGTACAGCGCCATTGACGCGAGTGACGGGTTTTACATCAATCAATACCGCGCATGCGAGAGAAGTCGCATGAACGTAGTTTTCACAATCAAAGACCCGAGTCTAAATGAGGCTTTCTTACAGCAAGCCGCTGAGCGTGGCTTAACGAACCTTAAGGGTCATCGCATTTTGGGCGGATTCCGTGCGTCGCTTTATAACGCGATGCCGGTTGCCGGCACGAAGGCCTTGGCTGAATTTATGCGGGACTTTGCCCGCGAGCACGGATAAAGCGCTATGACGGAAAAAACCGAACAGATTGCTCGGCTGCGTGAAAGAATCGATGCCGTTGACGACCAACTCGTTGCGCTTCTTGTCGAGCGGGCCTCTCTTGCACACGACGTCGGTGTTGCCAAGGGAACGGCGGCGGTTTATCGCCCCGAGCGCGAACGCGCGATTATCGAACGCGTGATTGAAAAGTCCCGCGCCCTCGGTGCAAGATTGGACGGCGCCTCCCTGGCTCGGATTTACCGAGAAATCATGTCGGCGTGCCGGTCGCTCGAAAAGCCGATGCGCGTGGCTTATCTCGGTCCGCAGGGAACCTTTTGCGAGATGGCGGCTATCTGTGCTTTCGGGCACGGCGTCCAAATGCTGGCCGGTCCGAGCATCGACGAAGTGTTCCGTGCCGCAGAGACAGGTCAAGTCGACTATGCGGTCGTGCCGATTGAAAATTCGGCGCAAGGGACCGTGACGCGCACATTAGATCTTTTGATTCGCACATCGCTTTGTATTGTCGGCGAAGTCAACGTTCCCGTGGTTCACAACTTGATGTCGCACGCAGCGTCTTTAAGTGACATCAAGCGCGTTTCCGCGCATCCGCAGGCCCTCGCGCAATGCCGTAACTGGCTTGCTGCGCACTTACCGGGAGTCGAACTCGTTCCGGCCGCTAGTAACGCCAAGGCGGCTCAAGCTGCACAAACGGACCGGTCGATGGCCGCGATTGCCGCAGCACGCGCTGCTGAGCTTTATGACCTGACGATTCTTGCCTCGGCCATTCAAGACGATGCGCGCAATCGCACACGGTTTTTCGTCTTGGGAAAAACGCCGGTTCAAGATGTGCCGACTCGCTTGGCAAAGACGTCCATTTGGTTTGTCTGCGCCAACGTCTCGGGCGGTCTTTGTCAGGTCTTGGAGCCCTTTAAGGAACACGGGGTTTCCATGGTCAAACTCGAAAGTCGTCCGGCACGTACGGGCGGTTGGGACTACACCTTTTATGTGGATATCGAGGGCTTTGAAAAAGATGCCAATGTGCGTGAAGCCCTGGACCAAATGAAGCAGTGCACGTCGGTCCTCAAAGTCCTCGGATCGTATCCGAAGGCCGTCGATGTGGTTTAAGTTAGCCGTGTGTTTTTGCGCTTTTACGGGCGTTAGCCCGCTTGTTGAAAGGAAATCACTATGCGTTTGGCACTGATCGGGTGCGGTTTAATCGGAACGTCGGCGACGTGGGCCATGAAAAAGGCCGGCGTCGTTGATACGGTTATTGCCTACAACCGACACATTGAGTCGGCCCGGCGGGCCGTTGAGATCGGTGCGGCCGATTCCGTGGCCGAAACGATGCGCGAGGCCGCTATCGGCGCCGATGCTGTTTTGATTGCCGTTCCGGTCTTGGCGATGCGTTCTGTCTTTGAGGACATCGCGCCGGTTCTCGCACAGACCACTGTCATAAGCGACGTCGGGTCCGTGCGCGCGACACTCGTGGTCGATGCGCGTCAGGCGTTCGGGAAAGCCTCTTGCAACTATTGCCCGGTGCACCCGATCGCCGGCGGCGAGAAAACAGGTGTCGATGCCGCCGTTCCCTCGCTTTTTGTCGGTGCCAATGCCATCGTGACGCCGCTCGAGGAGACAAGCGAGGTCTCACGAAGTATCTGGCGCAAACTGTGGGCTGCCACGGGAGCCAATCTTTTGGAAATGACCGTGGCCGAACACGATTCGATTTTTGCCAGTGTCAGTCACTTGCCGCACGTGGTGGCATTTGCTCTTGTCAATGCGGTTTTATCGATGGATAGTCCCGAGCGTCGCCTTCACCTAGCCGGTCCCGGCTTCCGAGACACGACGCGCATTGCCGCCTCCTCGCCGACGATGTGGCGGGATATTTGCCTTGCCAATCAAAAGGCCCTACTCGAAAGCCTTTTAGCCTACAAGGACAATTTGGAGGACATTTGTCGGGCAATTGAAAAGGGTGATGGCAAATCAATCGAGGAGTTTTTCGAGCGCTCTGCCAAGGCAAGAAGAGGGCTGTAACGATGATGCAAACCCGATGTGATGACGATGTGCTGACCGTCCCGGCTGTAACGCACGCACATGGCACGGTCAAACTTCCCGGTTCCAAATCGATTTCCAATCGCGCGCTCCTTTTAGCGGCGCTTTGCCCGCAAGGAACGCGTCTTACCGGATTGCTGCAGGCCGAAGATACCGAGCGCATGCTCGATTCCTTGCGGCTACTCGGAGCGACTATCGAACAGAAGGCCGACGAATGCACGATTGCGCCCGGCAAAGATTTCCCGTCGCGTGAAGCCGAACTTTTCGTCGGTAATGCCGGAACGGTCTCTCGCATGCTCACGGCCTTTCTCGCCTTTGCCGGCGGTTCGTACCGCCTGGACGGTGTCAAACGGATGCGTGAAAGACCGATTGCCGATCTTGTGGATGCCCTGCGAGAAATCGGGGCTCGCATCGAATACACGGGACAGACCGGGTGTTTGCCGCTTCGCATTTTGCCGGCGCGTCTTACTTCGGATACGGCGCGTGTGCGCGGTAACGTCTCGAGTCAGTTTTTGACGGCGTTACTTTTGGCATCGGCCGGTTGGGCACGAACGTTGAATCGTCCGTTTCATATTCAAATCCTCGGCAATCTAATTAGCCGCCCCTACGTCGAGATGACCGTATCGATGATGCGCTCTTTCGGGGCCGATGTCGTCAAGGTCTCGGACGGATACGTTGTCGGCACAAGGCAGATGACACCGCCTGAAACCTATGCCATCGAAGGGGACGCATCGGGCGCGAGTTACTTTCTCGCTCTCGGGGCGTTGACGGGCGGGCCCGTCCGCGTCGTCGGAATCGGACGCAACTCCCTTCAGGGGGATGTTCACTTTGCCGATGTGCTCGCTCAAATGGGCGCCGACGTGACCTATTTGGATAACGCCGTCGAGGTTTCCCGAAAGCCGGGTACAACGCTTCGCGGCATTTCTATCAATTGCCTGGCAATTCCCGATGCGGCGATGACGTTTGTGCCGATGGCGCTTTGTACTGAGGGGGCGGTGGAGCTGACGGGGATTGCCTCTTGGCGCGTCAAAGAAACCGACCGGCTTGATGCCATGGTCTGCGAGATGCGCAAATTCGGCGCCCGTGTTACGTCGGGTCCCGACTGGATTCGCGTCGAACGGGGAAGCGAAATTATTCCGGCTCGCGTCGCCACGTATAACGACCACCGAATGGCCATGAGTTTTTCCCTGGCGGCCTGTGCCGGCATCCCGGTACAAATCGAGAACCCGGCCTGTACGGCTAAGACGTTCCCGGATTTTTTCAAAACACTCTTCACGATGATCGGACGAAATCCGTCTTTGGCGTAAAGGTTAGGAGAAGGAAAATGGACGATAAGCCCGCGGTTCGCATTATTACGATTGACGGTCCGACGGCAAGCGGCAAGGGAACGATTGCCTCGGAAGTGGCCCGTAAGCTCGGATTTCACTATTTGGATTCGGGGGCGCTCTTTCGCCTGGCGGCTCTTTCGTGCCTGACGCAAAAAGTGGACCTTACCGATGAGGCGGCGTGCTCGGGGGTGACGCGTCAAATGCGCCCGTGCTTTAAAGACGGGAAGGTGTTTTTAGGCGACAAAGACGTTACCGATGCCATCCGCGAGGAAGCCGTCGGACTGGCCGCAAGTCGCGTGGCGACGATGGCCTCGGTTCGGACGGCGATTTTGGATTTGGAACGCGACTTTTGCCGAGCACCGGGTTTGGTGGCCGACGGACGCGATATGGGGACGGTTGTATTCCCGAATGCGTGTTTGAAGGTCTTTTTGACAGCCGGGGCTCAAGTTCGCGCTCAAAGACGCTATAAGCAGTTGATACAACGAGGAATTTCTGCTAACCTAGCAAACCTCGCGCGTGATTTACAGGAGCGGGACAAACGCGATCGGGAACGAGCCGTATCGCCGACACGTCCGGCTCCCGATGCTCGTCTTTTAGATAGCTCCGATCAGACAATCGAACAGACCGTTCGGTGTGTTCTCGATTGGTACTGCGCGCTGGAAAGCTGATTTTTTAACCCCGAATGTGACCGGAGACATTCGGGTTTTTACTCAAACTCCACCCGATCAATTCCGGAAGGGTGAGCAATTTTTTATTAACGAACATACATGTCCAACAACACTAATAACGAATCGTTTGCGCAACTCTTTGAAGAAAGCCTTGCTAAACAGGAGATGCGCCAAGGCGAAGTCATCACCGCTGAAATCGTGCGCGTCGACGGCAATTTTGTCGTGGTCAATGCCGGTTTAAAGAGTGAGTCCTATATCCCGGTGGAAGAATTCAAAGATGACCGCGGAGAAGTGACGGTCAAACCCGGGGATTTCGTCTCTGTTGCCATTGAATCCGTGGAAAACGGTTTCGGCGATACGATTCTCTCGCGCGATAAGGCCAAGCGCCTTGCCGCTTGGATGAACCTTGAGAAGGCTCTGGAAAGCGGCGAATTGGTTACGGGTACCATCACAGGCAAGGTCAAGGGCGGCCTGACTGTCATGACCAACGGAATCCGTGCCTTCCTGCCCGGTTCTCTCGTCGATACGCGTCCTGTGAAGGATACGACGCCTTACGAAGGCAAGACGATGGAATTTAAGGTCATCAAGCTTGACCGTAAGCGTAACAACGTTGTTGTTTCCCGCCGTGCCGTCGTCGAAGCGAGCATGGGCGAAGAACGCGCTAAGCTACTTGAAACTCTCAAGGAAGGCGCTGTTGTCAAGGGTGTCGTCAAGAACATCACCGATTACGGTGCGTTCGTCGATTTGGGCGGCATCGACGGCTTGCTCCACATCACCGATTTGGCTTGGAGACGCGTGCGTCATCCGAGCGAGGTTGTGAGCGTCGGTCAGGAAATCGAAGCCAAGGTTCTCAAGTTCGACCAGGAAAAGAACCGTGTTTCTTTGGGCTTGAAGCAACTGGGCGAAGATCCGTGGCTCGGAATTGCCCGTCGCTATCCGAAGGGAACGCGTCTTTTCGGCAAGGTCACGAACATCACCGACTACGGTGCGTTTGTCGAAATCGAACCGGGTATCGAAGGTCTGGTGCACGTCTCCGAAATGGATTGGACCAATAAGAACATCGACCCGAAGAAGGTTGTCACGCTCGGCCAGGAAGTCGAAGTGCAGGTTCTGGATATCGACGAAGAACGTCGTCGTATCTCTTTGGGTATGAAGCAGTGCAAGGCTAATCCCTGGGAAGAGTTCAGCCAGACTCACCACAAGGGTGATCATGTCAAGGGCCAGATTAAATCGATTACGGACTTCGGTGTCTTTATCGGTCTGCCCGGCGGAATCGACGGCTTGGTGCACTTGTCTGACCTTTCTTGGACGGAACCCGGTGAACAGGTTGTTCACAACTACAAGAAGGGCGAAGAAGTCGAAGCGGTTGTTTTGGCCATCGATACCGATCGCGAACGCGTCAGCCTCGGCGTCAAGCAGCTCTCGGGCGATCCGTTCGGCACCTTCACGAGCACCCATGAAAAGGGCTCGATTGTCAAGGGTACGGTCAAGTCCGTCGATAGCAAGGGCGCTGTGATTGATTTAGGTAACGAAGCCGAAGGCTACTTGCGTGCTTCCGAAATCAGCAGCGAACGCGTTGAAGATGCGACGACCAAGCTTAACGTCGGCGATCCGGTTGAAGCGGTGATTACAAGCATCGATCGCAAGAACCGTAACGTCCAGCTTTCGATTAAGGCTAAGGATGCCGCCGAAACGCGTGAAGCGCTCAACCGCGTCAACAGCGATGCGACAACCGGGACGACCAATCTCGGGGCCCTCCTGAAGGCTAAACTCGAGAAAAAGTAACCAAACCTAGGGAGCTTTTATATGCGAGCCCTGACTAAATCAGAACTGATTGATCGGATTTTTGCACGTCTGCCGAATCTGACGAGTCGCGAAGCGGAGTTTGCCGTAAACGAAGTTTTGCGTACGACCGTCAGCGCTTTAAGCCGCGGTGTGCGTGTGGAGATTCGAGGGTTCGGCAGTTTTTCCGTCAAGCATCGTGAAGCACGCAAGGGACGCAACCCGCGTACCGGTGAGGCCGTTCAGGTTCCTGCCAAGTACGTGCCGTATTTCCGCGCGGGCAAGGAAATTCGTGATGCCTTGAACGAAAGAATGAAGGTCGAGTCCGAGTCGTAAATCGTCTCTGCAATCGAACCGTCCTGCGGTGAGCGGGAAAAAACGGGGTTTTCGGGATTTCTCGAAAGCCCTGTTTTTTATCTGCGTGCGGATTCGGGGAAAGAGAGGTGGGTTTTAGCGTAAGCACTGATAAAATCCGTTTGTTAAAAAAGTGACCCATGGGGTCGGGGAAGTTTGACGATGCGTTTGTCTCTTTTAGCCGCGACGCTAGCGGCGATTTCTTCAGTGGCCGGTGCGGCAGAACTCGGCTCTTTATCTCTGGTTTCTCGCTTAGGCGAGCCGTTTGATGCACGTCTGGACGTGCGCGATGTCAAGCCCGGGGAGATCATCGAAGTGACGCTCGGCGATCCGTCGCTTTACGAGAAAGTCGGACGGAAATTAGCTGCCGAAGTGACGACCTTTCGGATTGCTAACCACAAGGATGCCAAGGGGCGTTTTCGGATTCAGAGTCGCGAGGCGCTCAAAACGGACGCCTTTCCGCTAATCCTCGTGATGAAGGCCGACTCCAAAGTCAAGGCCAAGGTCTACAACATTAAGTTAGCGCCGCCGCGCTCAATCTCGCGTAATACACCGAGCAAGGCGCCTGTGGTCGTGGAGCACCGGGAAAACACGGCAGCATTACGTGCTCCGAAAGACGTGAAAAAGACAGTTGCAGCGCCCGTCGAACCCGTGGCTGCGAAAGAAGCGCCCCTTGCCTCCAAAGCGCCGATGACAGCGAAGGCAAATAAGCCCGTCCCGAGTCAAAAGGTAACTCGGGAGGAAAAAAAGCCCGCCCGAACGACCTTACCTGAAAAGCCCCATGCTCCGATTCATGTCACGCCGGGGATGACACTTTGGTCGATTGCCGGAAAAGTGCAGGCCCTGTACCCCCGGGCCAGTATCGATCGCATTGAGGTCGCGCTGGTTCGAGCCAATCCACAGGCCTTTAAAAACGGTCGGGTGACGGGACTGAAACTCGGAAGTCGCCTTCGCATTCCAAGTGCCGAACTCATCAATAGCATTACGGAGCAAGAGGCATGGGCCATCGTTCGTGTTAAGCCGTCTGTCAATGCCCTGAAAAAACCCACTGAGAAGCGCATGCTTACGGCAAAAAAGAAAATGCCGGCTTCGCGCCTAAAGACGCACGAGGTTTTACCGCCTAAGGCGCAAACCCTTGTTGTAAGTCCGGTCAAAGCCGCCAGACCGAAGACCGAGCCTTCCGAAAGCGCTTCCCCGAGTCTAGAGACACGGCTGCAGGGTAGTGAATCCGCTAAGCCGCAGGGAGCCGAGCCGGCGCCTCAGGGCAATCTCCCTGAAGCCGGTGCGACAAGGCCTCTTACGGCATCGGATAGCCCGATGCCGCAAGCTTCCGGAGAAAATAAAGACCGGGCGGCCCCGGCCCCTCAACCAGAAGCGCCTCAGATGGAACCCGAGGCGGCAACACAAAAGCTAACTACGACAAAGCCCAAGAAGTCGGGAATGCCTTGGGGCACGATTTTCGGTGCTTTGGCGGTCTTGGCTGCCTTGTTCGGAGGGGGTGTCTACTGGCGTCGCCGTCGCAAGACGCATGAGGACACGGAAGTTGAAAAGCCGCAAGAAAGCCCTGTTCGCTTTTGCCGCGAGCAACCGGAAACTTCGCCCGAACAACTCCGTGAGATTGACGAAACCGTCAGTCGCCGTATCGAATCGGACGAACGCGCCGCTCAAGGCTTTGAGTTAAAAGGCGAGGATGCCACTCAAGCGCGTCCCATAAACGAGCCTGAGTCAGTGTGTCAAGAGGAGATCTCCGAGCCTCAGACAGAGCATTCAGAAGCCGTAGTACCTGAGACGGCGGCAGAGCACCTCGGGACTTCGGAAACCGGACCTTCCGAGGTTTCTTTGCCGGCGACGAATACGCCAAGTGAGCCGAGTGAGGCGGAAAACAACGGGCCGGAGCAAAACGAGCCGGAACCTGTGACCGGACGGATCGAACCGACGCTCGGAATCGATTTGGGGCACAACGCGACGCAGGACAATGCCCCGACCGATGCGGGGACCTCCGCGGAACCCTCTTTTAAGATCGCTTCCGATGAATCGCTTGACCGGAAATTGGTTCAGGCAAGGTCGCTCTTGCAGTCCTCGCTTTCCGATCACGCCATCGAACTACTCGAAGAAATTGCGCTCAAAGGCAATGACGAGCAACGCGCCGCGGCCTTAAAGCTTTTAACGGAAAAGCAACCGTGAAGGATGGGGCGGTGACAGGAGTTCCGACACACCGGATGGCTCTCGGGATTGAGTACACCGGAACTCGGTTTTACGGGTGGCAAAAGCAGCCCAATCAAAGAACCGTGCAAACGGAACTTGAAAAGGCGCTTTCGCGTTTTGTGATCGAACCGGTTGCGACGATTTGCGCCGGGCGGACGGACACCGGGGTTCACGCGGTCTCTCAGGTCGTGCATATTGATGTGGCCTGCCGCCGAGGTGAAGCGAATTGGATTCGCGGCGTCAATACGTTTTTACCGCCCGATGTAGCCGTGCGTTGGGCTCGCGAGGTCGATGCCGATTTTTCGGCGCGTTTTTCGGCCGTGCGTCGCACCTATGAGTATTGGATTTACAACAATCCGATTCGCTCGCCGGTTTTCGATGCCCTTACCGGGTGGGTTTGGCGTCCGCTTGATGCCGACCGTATGCGTGAAGCCGGTTTGTCGCTTCTCGGCAAACACGACTTTACGAGTTTTCGCGCGGCCGATTGCCAGGCGGCAACGCCGGTTCGGACCGTGACGGATGTCTCGGTGGAGCGTTTCGGTCCTTTAGTTTGTATCCGCATCAGCGCCGATGCTTTTTTGCAGCACATGGTCCGCAATATCGTCGGATCCTTGGTTTATGTCGGAACGGGACGCGAATCCGTCGGTTGGATCGGCGACGTTCTCAAGGCCCACAGTCGTGCCGTTGCCGCTCCGACGTTTTCGGCCTGCGGATTGTATTTGACGGGTGTACAGTATCCGGAAAAATACCGCCTGCCGTCTGTCGGCCAGTCGCCGTTGCGGGCGGCGGTGTCGGCGATTTAACACAATTTGTCGAATGATTCATTTTTTTTCAAGGAGACTCCTATGGCACAAACACAGCACGCTCCTGTTCTTATTATCGGTTCGGGACCTGCCGGCTATACGGCAGCCCTTTATGCAGCGCGCGCCAACTTGCATCCGGTTCTGATTACCGGCATGGAGCAGGGCGGACAGCTCATGACCACGACAACGATTGATAACTGGCCGGGCGATGTCGACGGAGTCGGCGGTCCGGAACTGATGAACCGTATGCTTTCCCATGCGGAAAAATTCGGAGCCAAGGTGGTTTTCGATGTCATTCAAGAGGCGGCTTTAAACGAAAAACCCATGCGTCTTGTCGGCGATTTGGGTCAGTACACATGCGATGCCCTCATTATTGCGACCGGGGCCAGTGCCCGTTATTTGGGATTGGAAAGTGAGACGGCCTTTCGCGGTAAAGGCGTTTCGGCGTGTGCAACCTGTGACGGATTTTTTTATCGGAAAAAACCCGTTGCCGTTGTCGGCGGCGGCAATGCCGCTCTTGAAGAGGCGCTTTATTTGAGCCAGATTGCATCGATTGTGCACCTGGTGCATCGGAGAAATGCCTTCCGCGCCGAACCGATTATGGTTGACAAGCTCATGCAAGCTGTTAAGGACGGAAAGATTGTTCTTCATACGCCGCGCGTCGTTTCCGAAGTTCTCGGCGATGACCGGGGCGTGACAGGTCTTGCCATCGAAGGCGAGGGTGTTCGGGAAACGCTTAACGTGGACGGCGTTTTCATCGCCATCGGGCATTCGCCGAATACGGCCGTTTTCGAAGGTCAGGTCAATCTCGATCACGGCTATATCGTTACGCGGTATTCGGGTAATCGCGCCTTGACGGCAACGAATGTGCCCGGGGTGTTTGCTGCCGGAGACTGTGCCGATTCGGTTTATCGCCAGGCTATTACGAGTGCCGCAACGGGCTGCCAGGCCGCTCTCGATGCGCAGCGCTATCTGGAAGAGCAGGCCTCTTAAAACGGCTATGGGTAACAATTTCGATGCGCTCAAGGGCATGGCCGCAACCTTGAAAGAGCAAGCACGCAAGAAGCAGGAGCAAAGTGAAAAAACCGAGCAGGCGCAAAAGCGGATTGCGCACGAGACGCTCGAATTTTTGCAGGCCATGAAAAAGGGCGGTGTCAAAAGTGCTCCGGATATTCGCCTGAAGGCGACGTGTCGCGATGCTTCGATTAGTTTTACCGAGGCAATGCGCGAAGCCGGCGTTGTCCCACTCGGGACGGCGCCGCGCGCCACGCACCCCAAGAATGTTTCGTCCGAACCCAAACAGACGATTGCCGATAACAAGGCGGTTCTTGACGAATCCTTAAGCGACGAGGTCGATTCCATTGAATTTCTCGAAAGCGAAGACGGATTGTCGTTTCGCCGCCCGAGCGTCGGACCGGACGTTCCCCGCGATTTACGCCGGGGGCGTTGGGTCGTGATGGCGCAACTGGATTTACACGGGATGTTTGTCGAGGAGGCCAGAGAGGCCGTCTCGTCGTTTCTCAAAAAGTGTTTGGCGCACGAGTTTTACTGTGTGCGCATCATTCACGGCAAAGGAAACGGCTCGCCGCAAGGGCTTTCGGTCTTGCGCGAGAAAGTGCGGCGCTGGCTCAAGCAGCGCGACGAGGTCGTCGCGTTTGCTCAGCCGCCGGAACGAGACGGCGGGGCCGGAGCGACGATTGTTCGCTTACGACCGACCGCTAAAAAGTAAGAAAGCAAAAGAAAACCGCTTCCGTTCCCGTCAAGAACCGAAGCGGTTTTAATTTTTGACGACGGGAATTACTCGGCCATCGCCAGACCCGACGCAATGCGCGCCAGGACTTCCTTTTTCCCGAAAAGCGCGAGCGTACGGTCAATTTGCGGCGTCTTGTCGGCGTTGCAAACTAAGACGCGAAGCGGTGTTGCAATCGGTCCCATCTTGATGTTCTTTTCTTGCATCACGGCTTTAAGAGCTCCGTAAATGGCTTCCGGAGTAAAGTCCTCAATGGGTTCGATGGCTTGAACAAAGGCCGTCAAGGCTTCGCGGTTGCCGTCGGCCAAGGCGAGTTTGACAGCCTGGGGGTCGCGCTCTAAGGGCTTGTAAAAGAGCATCGCCGCATCAGCCAGGACCTCGAGCGTCGCAGCTCGGCTCTTTAATAGGTTGCACACACCGGCAAGGTCGGCACCGGTTTCCGGGTGTCCGCCGCGTTTTTCGATACGCGGTTTCACTAACTTGGCTAGGCGTGCGTCATCGGCTTCTTTCATATACTGGGCATTGAGCCATTCGAATTTCTTAAAGTCGATGCGAGCGGCTGCGCGCGAGCAGTCTTTAAGTTCGAAAACCTTCGCGAGTTCTTCACGGGTAAATTTTTCCATGTTGCCGTGGCCCCAGCCCAAGCGAGCCAGGTAGTTCACGACGGCCTCGGGCAAGAATCCCTGATCGCGGTATTCGAGAATCGAGACGGTTCCGTGGCGCTTGGAGAGCTTTTGTCCGTCCGGTCCGTTAATGAGCGGCAGGTGGCCGAAAACCGGAACCTCGGCGCCGAGGGCGTGGTACAGGTTAATTTGACGCGGGGTGTTATTGATGTGATCGGCACCGCGAATGACGTGACTGACTTTCATATCCCAATCATCGACCACAACGGCAAAGTTATAGGTCGGAATACCGTCGCGCATGATGATTAAGTCATCGAGTTCCTTGTTGGCTACGGTAATCGTGCCGTACACGGCATCGTCCCAGGTGACTTCGCCGTCATCGGGATTGCGGAAACGAATGACGGGTTGCACGCCCTCGGGAATGGGTTTCCCGACACAGTTTTCCGGACGCCAGCGACCGTCGTAACGGGGTTTGAGTCCGGCGGCTTTCTGTTCGGCACGCATCTGATCGAGTTCCTCGGGTGTGGCGTAGCACCGATAGGCACGCCCGTCGGCGAGCATCTGATCGACGATTTCACGATAGCGGTCCAAACGGTCCATCTGGTAAATCGGACCTTCGTCGTAGTCCAAATCGAGCCACTTCATCGAGTCGAGAATGACCTGGGTGGCCTGAGCCGTAGAGCGTTTCTGGTCGGTGTCTTCAATGCGAAGCAGGAACTTACCCCCGAAATGGCGGGCAACGGCCCAGCAGTAAATTGCCGTTCTGGCCGTCCCTAAATGCATCATTCCGGTCGGAGACGGTGCAATGCGAGTACGAATATCTTTCATGACAATCCTTAAAAAAGCGTTGTTGTCTTCAGGGGTTTTCAGGTTGCCCGACGAAGACACAGTGGACGAGATTTTAGCGCAAGGTGCCGACGCGTTTCTCGGAAAACTCGAGAGCAGTAGCCCTTGCTTTCCGATTGGTGTAGGTCAAAGGTGTTACGCAAAAACGCAACAAAAAAGGGCTTTTTCGACCGCTGGGTAAGACTGATTCAGTTACAATCGGTTACGGAGGTGGGGGAAGAACAATTTCCTTAGGAAGGAGGAAAGTATGCGTTTTTCACGCACGCTTGCCGTTTTGGCAGGCTTGTCTCCCCTTGTGGCTTGCGCCTCGTCGTTAAACGGCGCTGAGTTATCCGGCTATTGGGCAATTCCCTTTGCCGGTATTTTGTTGAGTCTGGCACTTTGCCCGATGGTTGTTCCGAATTTTTGGCACCATCACTACGGCAAGGTCGCTGTCTGCTGGGCGCTCGTTTGTGCCGTTCCGCTCTTTTGCGTCTTCGGTTCTGATATTGCCGTTACGGAAATTGCGCACACGCTTTTAGCCGATTACATCCCGTTCCTTTTATTTGTCGGTGCTTTGTACATTATTGCCGGCGGTATTCATATTCGGAGCACGTTTGCCGGTCGACCGGTGTTTAACACCTGTTTTCTTGCCGTCGGTGCCGTTTTAGCTAACCTGATGGGGACAACGGGTGCGGCGATGCTTTTAATTCGCCCGCTGATTCATGCCAACTTGGGTCGGCGACATGCAACACACACGTTTATCTTTTTTATTTTCATTGTGGCCAATATCGGCGGCTCCCTCACGCCGCTCGGCGATCCCCCGCTTTTCCTCGGATTTTTGCGCGGTGTGAGTTTCTTTTGGACGGCCGAGCACTTGTTTTTACCGTGGATAACGACGGTCGGGATTCTTTTGGCGATTTATTTTGTCATCGATGAGTGTTGTTATCGTCGAGAAAAGGCCGAACATACGTTTGTGGCGCATCCGGAAAAGCAGATACCCTTCCAAATCGAAGGGAGTATCAATTTTCTGTACCTTGCCGGCATGGTCGGCGCTACGCTCATGAGCGGCGTTTGGCAGCCGGGTATTGAATTTACCGTCCTCGGTGTGCATTTGCCGTTACAAGGTCTTGTCCGTGACGCGTGCTTTGTGACGCTGGCTCTTTTAAGTTATTTCACAACACAGGAACAGGTTCACGCGGTCAATCACTTTAACTTTGAGCCGATTAAAGAAATTTCCAAACTCTTTTTCGGTATCTTCGTGTGCATCGTGCCGGTGCTCGAAATGCTCAAAGCCGGTCCGGACGGCGTTTTCGCTCCGCTCGTTTCTTTGGTGACGACGGCCGAAGGAGCGCACAACAACGGTATGTATTTCTGGATGACCGGTTCGCTTTCGGCGTTCTTAGATAACGCTCCGACGTATCTAGCGTTCTTTAACCTCGCGGGCGGCGATGCGGAGATTCTGATGACGGTTCACGCCAAGGCTTTGATGGCCATCTCGATGGGCGCGGTCTTTATGGGAGCTCTTTCTTACATCGGAAACGCTCCCAACCTCATGACGGTTTCGATTGTCCGTCAGCGCGGCATCAAGATGCCGAGTTTCTTCGGTTATATGGTTTGGTCCGTGGGCATTCTCTGCCCGACGTTCGCATTGGTGGTTTGGTTTTTCGTATAGGTAGTTAGTTTTTTCAAATGCCGACCGTCGGGCGCGCGGGCGCTCGTCGGTCTTTTTGTCTGCGTTCTGTACTCGAAAAAGGGGGAAATTATGAATGACGCAGCAGCAAATCGGGGAGAGCCGCCTCCCCGAAAATGTTTTCCGGTGAAGATGTTCGGTTTAACGTGTGTCGTCGGTGCGTTTATCAGCGCTTCGGGGGGCGTGAGTGCCGAATCGGTCTTTCCCATTGAACTGAGTGTCGAAAAAGATTCCGCGACCTATGAGACGATTGATGCGGCTATCCAAAAAGTGATAGACGAAGAAGACGAGGGCTATGACTTCTATGGCATTCGTATCCTGGACAAGCGAAAGGAAGGCATCGCTTACAACGTTGATAGTGAGAAGCAGACGGACTCAATTTTTAACTCGTATGACTTGTCCGATTTTTCAATCGAAGCAGAAGGCAACAGCGGCGTCGGGATACTTTTTGCCGGGGAAAAGCCGAGGGAATCTGCCAATTGTGACGTTTCTATCAACGCAGGAACGGTCGTGCGAGATCTGTCGGAGTTAGGAGCTCGATGGGAGTTCGTTGCAAGGAAAGGCGCAGACAGAACGACGGTTAACCTTACGGGCGACTTTGATTTCGGGAAGGGCTTTTTGGATTTTTCCGGCGTTAATGCAACACTGATCGGGCAGGGCACAATCGGAACATTGACCTTATGGGAGCCTCCGTCAGGAGCGTCGGAGGGAACCTCAACGAATGTGGTCATTCAGGACGACCCGTCTTTCCCACGTCGGTCATTTCTTAAAATCGGTACGCTTGATGTCACAAGCGGAACATTAGAGATTATCGGTCGGCATGCCGGAACTATTGTGCACGCAGGCTCTCTTAGGCCGAATGATTTTTCGGAGACGGAAGGCTATGCCGGCCTAAACACGCGAGGCACCGGCGGGACGATTCATGTGACGGGAAAGGCCGCTTTGTCGCTTATTCCGGCGGAGTCACAAGAGGATTTGAATTCACTTCAAACGAAAATTGTCGGCCTTGTTAACGATGCCGCGGTGACCTGCGGGTCGGTGCGTCCGAGCATTGTTCTGGAAAGTCTGGACTCCGTTTCATTTCCGGAAGGGCAAGGACAGAGCCTCTTAATTCGCGTCGGGGAGAATTTTGAGGGCACGGTCGCCTCCTCAGGAATCGCTGTCGGACAGGACGGTCGCATCATTTGGAAGTATTCAAAGCCTGAGACATCCGAAGAAACGCCGACTAACGTGCGTCGTATGCGACGCGCACCGGCACAAACACCGGAACCGACGATAACGGTATCCGAGGGTTCGGAACTTGTTATTCACGGCTGGGACGGGAGTCCTTCGGATATTACCTTGCCCGGCTTCTCGCGCGTGATTGCAAACGGTAATGTTCATTTAATCGGGACAACGGTCGGGCGCGGGAAGGTTGTTCCGACGCAAAACGGACTTCGCATTGAGCGGCACTTGATGCAAAACGCGGTAGGACTTAAGGCGTTCCATTGCGTTCAGGAAACGGAAGAAAGATGGTATTCGGGGGCCTTTTCTGCACCGGGCGAAGAATTTATTCGTACAGCCATTCGAGATACCCAAGTCGGTGAGAACGCTTTCGTGCAACTTGTGGATACGGCGGTTTTCCTCCCCTTCTCGTCTCGAACGCTGGTTTATGCCGAGCGTGCTTTTGACAGCACACACGATAGACTCCTTCAAAGACCCATTTTGCGTACGGCACAAGAAAATCACTGGTGGGTGACTTTGGAAAGTGAAAAACTGCGTCTCTCGGATGCGACAAATCGCTCAACACTCACAACCGTTCGCCTCGGGGTCGATACGGATCTGACGGACACGTGGAGTGCGAGTGCCGTGTTTTCCGGCACGAAGTTCGATGCAGACGACACAAGGGGAGACGCCATCAATACGGACGGGTCGGTTGCCTCATTAGGCGTGAGCCTAGAAAAACACCTTAACGAGAAAAGCGCTTTGCGTTTGGGGGCGACGGTCGCTAAGGCGCAACTGACGGCCAAGCAACTTGCGGCAGGGCACCGTTTTAAAACCGAGCCCGAACTCCTTTTGGCCGCCTTAGGGGCACGCGTGGATACGACATTCGGGGACTCGGTTCTTCTCAAGCCTTTTGTCGGAGCGAACCTTTATTACGGCAAGATGTCCGATGGGGATATTCGACACCACGATCAGAACGCAGGACATGACGGCATCGGGTTTAAAACCGAGGCTAAGAAACGCATGTGGGGTAGCGTTTCAACCGGAGCTCAGGTTTCCGGTCGGTGGGATATCGCCGATTACTCGATTCAGCCTTCGTTTGGCCTAATCGGCAAGGCGTATTTAGGCGAGCGTAAATGGAAGGCGCATGCCGCGCTTGCAACCGGACAGAGGAACTCGGATTACGCAGACTTTACCTCGACAAGCTCTTGGTCCGTTCGGGCCGAGGCAGCGATTAATCTGGCGTCCTCGCGCGAAGTTCCCGTGACGGAAGGCGGGATTTTCGGATTCGGCGCCAAGCCTACGGGGAAGGTGACGACCGAAGACTGGCACGTGGATTTGACGGCCGGCATCGCTCGTTCGGAACGCTCGGAAAAGACCAGTTACGTGCGTATCGAATACAGGCAAAACTGGTAAAAGAAAACACCGAGCTCCTGCAAGAAGGGCTCGGTGTTTCGGACCGGCTATGAGCGGCGGTTACTTAGCCACAACGTTCACAAGTTTGCCTGTGACGTAAATGACTTTGCGAACCGTCAAAGTTCCGACAAAGCGTTGAACATCGGGATTGGCAAGCGCCGTTTTCTCGATGGTCTCACGGTCGGCATCGGCATCGACGAGAATCTGACCGCGCAGTTTGCCGTTTACCTGGACGACAATCTTGATTTCATCAGCGACAAGCGCGTTTTCATCAACGGTCGGCCACGGGGCATCCAGTAGGTCGCAACCGAAGGCAGCGGCAAATCCGAGCTCGTTCCAGATTGTCGTCGTAATGTGAGGCGCAATCGGATAAAGCGTGCGAATCAGAATACCGAACGCCTCGGAAAGCGCTTTTTTCGACATCTCATCATCGGCAGTAAATCCGTCGATCAGATTCATCATCTTCATCGTGGCGGATACAACGGTGTTGTACTGCATACGATCAAAGTCTGCCTCGGCCTGCTTTAAGTTCACATACATGTCGCGGCGGAATTCTTTGACCTTGTGAGAGGCGTGCGTAAAGTCAAACGCTTCTTTCGTCGGCTCAAGAACCTTTTGATGCGCATAGGCCCAAGCCCACAGACGGCGCAGGAACCGGTACGTACCTTCGGCACCCGAGTTGGACCACGCCGCGGACTGATCGGGGGGCCCTGCGAACATCACAAACGTACGGGCCGTATCGGCACCGAACTTTTTGATGATGTCGCCCGGCTCGACGACGTTGTTCTTGCTCTTACTCATCTTTTCGATGCCGCCGGACATAACCGGCAGACCGTCGTCGTTGGCAATCACGCGCGAGGGGCGACCTTTTTCGTCGTACTCGACCGTGATTTCGTTCGGGTAGTACCAGCGCTTATGCCCGTCCGGAAGATCACGGTAGAAGCATTCGGCCGTGAGCATTCCTTGTGTAAAGAGCCGTGTGAACGGTTCGTCGAATTTCACAAGGCCTAAGTCGCGCATGACCTTGGTCCAAAAGCGCGCATAGAGCAGGTGCAACACGGCGTGTTCGATACCGCCGATGTACTGATCCATCGGGCTCCAGTAGTCGTTGCGCTCATCGACCATGGCCGTATGGCAATCGGGCGAGCAGTAGCGCATGTAGTACCAAGAACTATCGACGAAGGTATCCATCGTGTCGGTTTCACGCCGAGCCGGAGCTCCGCACTTCGGGCACGTGCAATTGAGGAATTCTTCGCACTTGGTCAGCGGATTGCCCGAGCCGTCCGGAACGAGGTTTTCCGGCAGGAGTACCGGGAGATCTTTTTCCGGAACCGGAACAGGACCGCACTTGGGGCAGTGAATAATCGGAATCGGAGTTCCCCAATAACGCTGACGGGAAATACCCCAGTCGCGCAGGCGGAACTGCGTTTGTTTGTGTCCGAGTCCCTTGGAAGAAAGCTCGGCGGCAATCGCATCGATGGCATCATGTAAATTCATGCCGTTGAACTTGCCGGAATTCACGAGTGTTAAGGGCAAGGTCTTATCGCCGTACCACTCCTGCCAAGCTTTATCGCTAAAGGTTTCTCCCGGAACCTGGCATGTTTGAACAATCTTGATGCCGAACTTCTTGGCAAAGGCAAAGTCGCGTTCGTCGTGCGCAGGCACGCCCATGACGGCACCTTCGCCGTAACTCATTAACACGTAGTTGCCGACCCAGACTTCGATGGGCTCACCCGTTAAGGGGTGCGTCACGTAAAAGCCCGTGCGAATACCTTTCTTTTCCATGGTTGCCATGTCGGCTTCGGACACGGAACCCTTGGCGCATTCGTCACAGAAGGCACGGATTTGCTCGTTGTCACGGGCAATGCGTTTGGCAATCGGATGCTCGGATGCGACGGCAACGAACGTGACGCCCATGAGCGTATCGGCACGTGTCGTGTACACATTCAATAACTTCTTTTCCCCGTCAAGTTCATAGGGGAAGGAAATGTTCACACCCGTGCTCTTTCCGATCCAGTGGTGCTGCATGCGACGCACCTGTTCGGGCCAGCCCGTCAGCTTGTCTAAGTCCGCCAGCAGTTCGTCGGCATACTGCGTAATTCCGAGGTAGTAACCCGGAATCTCACGCTTTTCGACCTTGGCGCCGGACCGCCAGCCCTTGCCGTCGATCACTTGTTCGTTCGCAAGAACGGTCTTATCGACCGGGTCCCAGTTGACAATCTGCGTCTTACGGTACGCAATGCCGCGCTCGAGCATCTTTAAGAAAATCCACTGATTCCAGCGGTAATACTCGGGCTTGCACGTCGTCACTTCGCGCGACCAGTCAAAAGCCAGGCCCAGCGGGCGCATCTGCTCTTTCATGTCAGCGATATTCTTGTAGGTCCACTCCGAAGGAAGAACCTTCTTACTTAAGGCAGCGTTTTCGGCCGGGAGCCCGAACGAGTCCCACCCCATCGGGGTCATGACGTTGTATCCGGTCATGCGACGGTACCGGTACAAGACATCGTTCAAGGTGTAGTTACGTACGTGTCCCATGTGGAGCTTACCCGACGGGTAAGGCAACATCGAACAGACGTAGTATTTGGGCTTTTCTTTGCCCTGTCCGTCCAGCGCATGCTCGACGGCGCGGTAAACGTCCCTTTTGAGCCAGTCCGATTGAACGGCGGCTTCGATTTCTTGAGGTGAATATGTTTCGCGCATGATGCGTATTGATTTAGTTAGAAACGAAAAAGCAAAAGTTAAGTATATTCCGCTCCCTATGTTTCTTCCTAGGGTGTATGTCGTAGTTTCCCCGACAACGGTGAAACTATCCGACCGAAATTTTCCGTGTGGCTCTCTGTAGAATCTGCCCGACTTTTTTTATTTTGTTGTTATGAATCTTCTTGAATCTCTCAATCCCAAGCAGCGCGAAGCCGTGGAGCTTCCTGCCGAACACGCCCTGATTCTTGCCGGCGCCGGCTCCGGTAAAACCCGTGTTTTAACAACGCGAATTGCCTGGCTTTTATCCAACTCAAAAGCCTATCCGAGTCAGATTCTCGCTGTCACCTTTACCAACAAGGCGGCTCGAGAAATGAAAACGCGTCTTGAGGCGATGCTCGGAACCGATATCAGCAGCATGTGGGTCGGGACGTTTCACGCCATTGCGCATCGCCTCTTACGAGCGCATGCCACGGAGGCGGGGTTGCCTAAGACTTTTCAAATCATCGATCAGTCCGATCAGCTTTCTCTTATTAAACGCGTGATGAAAGAGGCCGGCATCAATCCCGATGAAAACGATCCTAAGAGTGTTCAGGCGGCAATCAATCACGCCAAGGAGCGGGGATTACGGGCCTCGGACATTTCCGCCGGTTTCGGAAAAAACGAAGTGCTCAGAGGGATTTATGCGGCCTATGAGGGCCGGTGTCGGCGCGAAGGTTTGGTGGACTTTGCCGAACTCCTTTTGGCGTGCGTGGAACTCTTAGAGAAAAATCCGCTGCTTCGCGAGCACTATGCCAAGCGCTTTAAGTTCATCCTCGTCGATGAGTTTCAGGACACCAATGCTTTGCAGTACCGCTGGATTAAGGTCTTGTCGCACCCGGCCGAACACACGAGTGCCGTCTTTTGCGTCGGCGATGATGACCAGTCCATTTACGCCTTCCGCGGAGCACGGGTCGGAAATATGGCCGATTTCGTGCGCGAGTATCAGGTCAAGCACATTGTCAAGCTCGAACAAAACTACCGCTCGACTTCGCACATCCTCAATGCCGCCAATGCCGTGATTTCCCACAATAAAGACCGCATGGGTAAGAACCTTTGGACCAGTGCGGGACAGGGAGACCCTGTGGCTTTGTACCACGCCGGCGATGACCGCGAGGAAGCGCTCAGTGTGGTTCAGGAAATCATGAGTCGCCACAGGTCGGGGGCTCGGTATTCGGATTGCGCCGTTTTGTACCGCAACAATGCCCAGTCGCGAATCATCGAACAATATCTGACTGTCAATGCCGTTCCGTATCGCATCTACGGCGGATTGCGCTTTTTCGATCGTCAGGAAGTCAAGGACGTGATGGCGTATTTGCGCCTTTTAGTCAATCCCGATGATGTGAGTTTCCAGCGCGTCATCAACCAGCCGCCGCGCGGCATCGGGCAAACGACGTTGGCTCGAATCGTCAACCGTGCAAAAGCGACCGATACCGGGTTGTGGCAGGCCTTGGTTTCCGGTCTAGCCGAATCGACCGATGCCGGGTTGACGCGTGCCGCGGGCTTCGTGCACTTAATCGAAGACCTGAAACGTAAGTGCGAGACACTCCCGTTGGACAAGGTTGTTGCCACAGTCATCCAGGAGTCCGGGTTGAAGGATTATTACAGTCGGGCGCAAGATAAAGACATCCGTCTGGAAAACCTTTCGGAACTTGTCAGTGCGGCCTCTTCTTTTTGCCAGGAAAACGATATTGATCCGGAGGAAAGCGCCCTGCGCGTGATGCCCGGCTCGGAAATGTCTCCCTTGGACGGATTTATCGCGCAGGCGGTTTTGGAAAGCGATGCACAGGGCGATGCCAAAGTCGGCGATGCCGTGCAATTGATGACGGTGCATTCGAGCAAAGGTCTTGAATTTAACACGGTGTTTTTAACGGGTTTGGAAGACGGTCTTTTCCCACATCCGGCCAAAGATCATGAGGACGCCGAGCGAGCCAATGACGAAGAGCGGCGGCTGCTTTACGTCGCCATGACGCGAGCGCGTAAATACCTTCGCATCAGTTGGTGCGAACAACGTCGTCTTTACGGAGATTTGCGGTTGACGGGAGAATCGTCCTTTTTAAAGGAAATTCCCGAGACTGAGACTCAGCGTATTCAAAGTCGATACGATGCCTTGTGTTCCGTGGTAAACAGGGGCTCTTCTCGGTATGGCTCGGACACCTCGTGGCGCAGTGCGCCGCGCGAGACCGTACGCGATAGCGCATTTACCTCAGTTAGCCGCACACCCGAGGCCAATCCGTGGAATTTTTTCCCGGGCGACAAGGTCCTGCACCGCAAATTCGGCGTCGGAACCGTCCTAAAGTTAGTCAACGCACAAAGCAAAACCGCCGCCAGTGCTTGGGTACAGTTCTCGTGCGGACGCAAGGAATTGCTTCTGATGGTCGCGAAACTCGAAAAAGTGAGCTAAGCGGAAACGACCGCTTTGTCCGACTTTATCATGGCGATAGCCCAAATCAATTGACTTCTTATTTACAATAGTAAATAACAAATAAGGAGCCACTATGAACGAGAAAAAAACGGATACGGTTGTCTTAGACAATTCCGAGCGTCAGCCCTGTGAGGTTTGGACGCGTGTGATGGGGTATCATCGCCCTGTTCAATCATTCAATGTCGGGAAGAAAGGCGAATTTGCCGAACGCAAGTATTTCCAAGAAAGCAAGTGCGGCCTGAATTCCTGCAAGTAAAACTATTTCTGAGGAGTCCGAAATGAAATCATTGAAGGGAACACAAACTGAGAAGAATCTGCAAACGGCTTTTGCCGGAGAGTCTCAGGCGCGCAACAAGTACACGTACTTTGCCGGCGTTGCCCGAAAAGAAGGCTATCAGCAGATTGCGGCGATTTTTGAAGAAACCGCTGCCAATGAAAAAGAACACGCAGCGATTTGGTTTAAGGCCTTGGGCGGCATCGGGACAACCGAAGAAAACCTCAAGGCGGCTGCAAGCGGCGAGAACTACGAGTGGACCGACATGTACGACGGCTTTGCCAAGACGGCCGACGAGGAAGGTTTCCCGGAACTTGCCGCGCGTTTCCGTGCCGTGGCCGCTATTGAAAAGGCCCACGAAGAGCGGTATCTGAAGTTGCTCGGCAATGTTCAGATGAAGCGCGTTTTCGAAAAGAGTGAAGAAGTCATGTGGCAGTGCCGCGAATGCGGTCACCTCGTGATGGGTAAGAAAGCCCCGCTCGTTTGCCCGGTTTGCAGTCATGCCCAGGCTTGGCAGCAGATTCGCGCGGAAAATTATTAATTGAGTTTTCGGAGTGCTTCTAGCAACTCCGACGCGACGCACCCGGTGCTGTTTTGCCGGGAACGCGTCGCGTTTTTTTATTGGTAAAAAAAGAGGTCGGAGATTTCCGACCTCTCACGCACGTTAGTTTTCTTTTTTCTCGTGCGTTAAGTGCAAGGCTTGCAGTAAGTTCTCGACCGTATGCTCGAGGGCCGCAAACTCATACCCTTGCTTTTCAGCGGGTTTCTTAATCTTGTCGTCCTGAACTTCGGACTCCTCGACCAAACTCATAATGACACACATGGTTCACTCCCCTTGCTTCTCTTTTTATAGTCAAAACGAACGGTCGCGCATCATACACGCTTTCGGTCTGTAAAACCAGAGCATTTTCGTCCAGTCGACACTTCTTCGTTGCTATCATTCGTTTCCGAGTCGGTGCACCGTTTCGGTCGGGGATTTTCTCCCGCTGTGCGTGCCCTTTTTTAACGCTTTAAGGACAGTTGCCGTGAAGGGAATAATTTTGGCCGGCGGGGCGGGAACACGCCTTTATCCGCTAACGCTCGTGACGAGTAAACAGCTGTTGCCCGTGTACGATAAGCCGATGATTTTTTATCCGCTCAGTACATTGATGCTTTCCGGAATTCGGGAAATTCTGGTGATTTCCACGCCTTCGGATTTGCCGAACTTCGAGCGACTTCTCGGAGACGGTTCTCAGTTCGGGTTAAAACTGTCGTATAAGGTTCAGCCGCATCCGGACGGCCTGGCCCAGGCCTTTATCCTCGGACGGGAATTTATCGGGGACGATGCGTGCGCCATGGTTTTGGGTGACAACATCTTTTACGGACACGGGTTTGTTAAGGCGCTGCGCCATGCAGCCGAGAATGCAACAACGGAAAATCGCGCTACGGTTTTCGGTTATTACGTCAAAGATCCGGAACGCTTTGGTGTCGTGGAGTTCGATCAGAATTGGAAGGCGCTTTCTATTGAGGAGAAACCTGCCAAGCCCCGGAGCAACTATGCCGTAACGGGGCTTTATTTTTATCCCAAGGGTGTCTCGCAGATGGCCGATGCCGTCACGCCTTCGGAGCGCGGCGAGTTGGAGATTACGACGTTAAATGCGTTTTATCTGAAGCAGGATCGCCTCGATGTTCAGCTTCTCGGACGCGGATTTGCCTGGCTTGATACGGGAACGATGGAAAGCTTAGCCGCCGCCTCCGAATACATCCGCATTGTCCAGGATTGTCAGGGCGTGGAAATCTCCGCTCCCGAGGAGATTGCGTTTAAAAACGGCTGGATTAATAAGGACGAGCTCTTGGCGGCGGCCGATCGGTACGGAAAGTCTCCCTACGGAGCGCATTTAAGAAACGTTGCACAGGGAAAGTTAAGTTATTAATTCAGAGGACATCGGTCAGTACTATGGGTCAGTTTCATGTTACGAAAACGCCGATTGAAGGCGTTCTTATCCTGGAAGCGAAAAAGTTCGGCGACGCGCGCGGTTACTTTATGGAAACGTATAACGAAGCCGATTTCAAACAACTCGGCATCACCAACACCTTCGTGCAGGACAATCAATCTTCGTCCGTTCGGGGTGTTTTGCGCGGACTACATTTTCAAAAAGAGCACCCGCAGGCCAAACTCGTCCGAGTTTTATCGGGCGAAGTGTTCGACGTGGCCGTGGACTTAAGAAAAGGATCGGCGACGTACGGTCGTTATGTTGCCGTGACACTGTCGGCAGCGTCGTCCTCACGATGGGCTACAGCTGGCAGCTGGCCCTGATGGCCGTCTTTGTCGAGGGCATCATCTTCATCGTGCTGAGCCTGACCAACGTCCGTGAGGGCATCTTCAACGCCATCCCCATGACCCTCAAGAGCGCAGTCAGCGTGGGCATCGGCCTGTTCGTTGCCTTTGTCGGCCTGCAGAACGCAAAGCTCATCGTCAACAGCGACTCCACCCTCGTCACCTACCAGCACTTCAAGGGCGAGACCTTCTCCTCTGTGGGCGTGGGCGCTATCCTCGCACTGCTGGGCGTGGCCATCACCGCCATCCTGCTGGTGAAGAAGGTCAAGGGCGGCATCCTCTACGGCATCCTCATCACCTGGGTGCTGGGCATCGTCTGCGAGCTGACCGGCATCTATGTGCCGAACCCCGACGCCGGTATGTACTCCGTCATCCCCACCAGCTTCGTCAGCTTCGACTTCTCCGCTCTGGGCAAGACCTTTGGTCAGGTGTTCAAGACCGATTTCTCCGGCGTGGGCATTCTGAACTTCTTCGCCGTCATGTTCTCCTTCCTCTTCGTTGACCTGTTCGACACTCTGGGTACCCTGATCGGTGTTGCTTCCAAGGCCGATATGCTGGACGAGGAGGGCAAGCTTCCCCGCATCAAGGGCGCTCTGATGGCCGCCTCCATCGCCACCTGCGCAGGCGCTGTGCTGGGTACTTCCACCACCACCACCTTCGTCGAGAGCGCTTCCGGCGTCACCGAGGGCGGCCGCACCGGCCTGACCTCCATGACCACCGGTGTGCTGTTCCTGCTGGCCGTGGTGTTCAGCCCCCTGTT